>NZ_AP031573.1:4738249-5054132 GCF_041154745.1 Flavobacterium sp. CFS9
GTTAAACAGCTGGAAAGACCAGAATGCTTTTGCTCTTCTGGAGCAATGCGTGGATTTTTATCAAAATGATCCCTTCGGATATTTTCTTGCCTTAGAAAAAATCGCTGAAACTAATCCTGAATACTGCCTGAATACTCTAAAGGAAAGATTCCTTGCCAAAGAATGGATGGAAAGAGCAAGACATACCGATCATCAGGAAAAAAAAGTATTTGAAACCCTCACAAAACATATCCCGGAAAAAATTATTGATTTGCTGCTTCCAAAGCTCATTGCCGAATTAGTGGCAAATAAGGGCTCGTATACTGAATTGTACGATGATTATTTTTATGCTGATGTAAACCTTTCAACAGCTAATGAGTCGCATGATAAAGGGTACTACTATTTGCTTTTGGCACGCTGTCTGCGCCAGTCGGCGCAAAAGCATGATCAAATATTCCTAAAATTTGTTCAGGAGCATCGAAATTCGGAATTTGAGGCTTTACTGCGGCTTTTAGTTCATGCTGTAAATGGGTCCGAAAAGAACTATGTACAGGAAACTTTTAACCTCTTTCAGCATTTTTACGATAATAAAAGATTCATGACCTCAAGTGATCTGGGTGTGGAATACCGGGACCTGTTTCAAAAAAGCCTTCCTTTCTTCAGCCAGTTGCAGTTGAAGGAAATCACGACAATGATCATCAATCTTAAAATTCCAGGTGAGACAGCAGTATTCAGCAATCGAACCTTTTATCTGAATATCGGCCATACCCAGCATGTACTTCTACAGCGTTTTTCTGATGCCATGATACTCCAAAATAAAGATCTCAGAAATCTCAGACTTGAATTAAACCGTAAATTTAAGCCATACAAAGAAACATATCGATCTCGTAATCTGTTGGCCGGAGTCGTACACAGGCCTCTGTCAGATACTGCCTACCAGAGAATGTCGGTAAAGCAGTGGCTGAAATCATTTAAGAAATATAACTCCCAAAGAGATCCTTTTCAGGGCAATTCAAGAAAGGGAGGGCTTTATGAACACGCCGGGGCTTTTAAAGATTTTACTAAAAAATATCCGGGCGCAGATAAAGCGGAGATTATTGAAAAAGTAATCCAAGATGGCCAAATAAATCTTGAATATGCCCTTAATGGACTTAAAGGATTATGTGAAGCCGAGTTCGATGCTGAAAAAATCCATCATTTGTTCAAAAAGATTTTTCCATTCAGGCAAACTTTCATGGATAAATATTCTTTTTTAGATATTGCTTATTACCTTCTAAAATCCAGCATAGAAGATGCCCAGTTATTGGATTATCTAATTCTAACAGCAAAAACATATGAAGGAAAAAAAACAGACAATTCAAAATACGCAGAAACATCCATCGGGGGACTTTTAACTTCCGGCATAAATACAATTTACGGGCGCGCTGCAAAGAACCTTATTTTTCTTCAGATTGATAAGTACGAAGATCTTATTTTTCCTGCAGTTGAGTATATGCTTCAAAATGGTCCAGATGAACAGAAAGCCGTTATAGTCCATTATTTTGCATACTTAAACAAAATCAACCGTGAAAAGTCATTCAAAATTTTTATTGAGCATCTCCAGCAGGAAGATAATGTTTATGTGCTGGCATCGGCAATATGGTCTATGCAGTATATGAGCAATCATGATTTTAAAAAATTAATTCCAATATACCGCAGACTTATTTCATGCAGATCATTAGGAAAGGAAGACTCAAAATGGCTATTTTCCATTCTTTTTATTTCTTACCTTCTGCAAAAAGAAGGCGCGGAAGAACTGCTTTTTGACTTTATCGAAGTAAATTCTTCTTCAGGCAGCTCATCTCTTAATTTTATATTTGAACATTTCTATTTAAAGGAAGACTCTCCAGAAAGATCTAATAAAGTGCTTCAGCAGATTATAGGGTCAGTTGATGCGGATCCGGATGAAAAACTGCAGATCTTCTATTCAGAATTTGAAACACTTAAACTAGATGATATTGCAGAGTTTTTGGCGCAGTACATTAATTCCAAAAAATTCCGGTTTTCAGGTTCTCTTGTCAGATACCTAACCCAACAATGCAGCTACAATCCGGCTCTCTGCATCAATCTTTTTAATAAGGCAGTAGAATCAGATACCCCTAACCTGCATCGTGACAGGGGCTATCAAAGGGATAATGAAACAACACGATTTATTATTGGAGCCTTTAGCTCCTTAAAAGACTCCAGTAAACAAAGCAGGAAGCTCAAAAAACAATTGCTGCTGTCATTTGATAAACTCCTCAGGGATTACAGTTCCAGAAAAACATCTGAAAAAGTGCTTGAAGAATTAATCTAGTAAGCACCAGCAGTATAAAATTAAAGGTGCTTGCTAATGCGGTTTTAAAAAAGATTTGTTGTCACGCAAATAACAATGTGAGGGGCATATTCAATTAATAAGTAATAAGATACAACACAAAGATGGTACCGATAATTATTACTCAAATATCAAATCAAGTATTTATACTTACAAAAGATCGACAACATAAACTTACTTTTGGACTTTTACTGATTTTCAAATAATTATGTATCAACAATTAGTACAAAAAGGGCTAATAAAACAGATTCAATTAAACTTTTTTGTTTTGCTGCATATTAACAATAAAATGTAAGATAAATAGAGACAAACAAAATATGATAATCCCCAGTGAAACAAAAAGTTCTGAATTACGCTATGTTGACTTAGAAAAACAGGCATGGAGAGAAATCTTTACACTTTCCGATATCCGAATTTTAAAAGAGAAAATTAAGACACAGTCAAAAATTAGTCAGCAACCAATGACGGATGACTATGCAAGACAAAAAGCTCTCGATATACAGTATTGTATTAAACAAGCACACGAATACTTTAAATCTTCAAAAGTTGCATCAATCTCTATTAAACCCACCCTTATTTATTACGCTATAATAAATTTAGCGGCAGCACTTATAATCCTA
This sequence comes from Flavobacterium sp. CFS9, assembly GCF_041154745.1. NCBI lineage: Bacteria > Pseudomonadati > Bacteroidota > Flavobacteriia > Flavobacteriales > Flavobacteriaceae > Flavobacterium > Flavobacterium sp. CFS9. Next base: position 4,741,202 of record NZ_AP031573.1, read on the forward strand.
AAGAAAAGGGAAAAATCACTCAATAGTATGAGGGAGGCTCATGGTTTAAAAGATAAGATACCTGACAACTTAAAAAGTAGCAATCTTCAAATTAATAGATCAGACATACTTAAAATTAGTGCTGAATTTCAAGAAAGTGGTACATTTACTGAATTACTTCATTTGGATCTTCAAGAATATTTTATTTTACCTATTAAAAATTCTGACAACCTTAATACAAGCAGGGATTTATATCAAAGCTTAAATTTTTCACAATCAAATCCAAATATAAAAGAATTAGATTTATTAACACTATTTACTAATATACCTGAAATCTGGAAGGAAACTCGACTATCTTTAAAAAAAGAGTCGAAAATTTATCTAGGCGAAGCGTTATTGAATAATGAGACAATCACCTGCAGAATTTCAAAAGAATTAGTTACTATAGAGGAGCTGAAACGGAATTTTAGATTTACTGCGAATGCGGAATTAGCAGAAAGCAATAATAATTTTTTCTTTAAACTAGAAAAGAATGAATATAGAAAATTTACACCACTCACCAAAAGAGACATCATTGGCAACCAATACTTAACATCTGATATTGATAATAATATAGTTGCAAGCGATATTTTATTATATTATGCTACATTTTTTATTCTTGGCTCTTTGTCTCGCTATAAGCCCTTTTTATGGCGATATATAATAGATGATTCAATGCATGGTCTAAATACAATTCCATCTATATTATGCGAAAGTTCTTATATAAAAATGCCTTTATACTTCCTTATGGAACTAGATAGTAACTTCTATAAAATTTAATACGATGACATACAAAAATTATAAAAAAAATAATTACGGAAATAGTAATTATAAAATAGGAGACATATATTTCGGAACAGCAGATGGAGAAGATGAGGCATTAAACTTTATCGATAGACAAGACGAATTTAAAAACTTCTTTTATAATTATGATAATATTGTCGATAAGGCATCTAAACCTCTTACGTATTTAGTATTAGGAAAAAAAGGAGCAGGAAAAACAATTTTAGGCGAATATCTTAATTACAAATTAAATAATACAGTAAAAAGTTTCTGTAATATCGTATCATTTAATGAATTTAGAATTCATTCATTGAGAGAACTAAGTACTGAAGACACAGCACCAAATGAATACATTCCAATTTGGACATATGTAATTCTCATTGAAATTTCAAAAGTACTATTGCAGAATGAACAACTAAAGGAAGATGAAAATTACAAAAAGCTAAAAAAATTTATTGACAAAAATTACATCAAATTAATTCTGACGCAAAATGCGGAGACCGATATTGCGAAATTAAAATCCGTAAAGGAAAACTCGGATTGGTTAGCTGACATAGTATCTGACGATAATAAAGATCAATTACAAAGTAATTACATCTCATTTATTCCTGTTCTTGAAAAAATAGTACTTGATGCTGTAAGTAACAATCCTGAGTTTTCGTACAATCTAATTCTTGACAAAATTGATGATCGTTTTACTAATACAGATCTATATAAGAATTCGGTTATAAGTTTAATAAAAGCTGTAGATAATTTCAATAAAAATGTATTACGAAAAAGGATAAAAGCTAAAGTTACTGTATTACTAAGGAGCGATATTTTTGCTCTTTTAAATGACACTGATTTAAATAAAAGAGAAAGTTCTAATTCGGTAAGAATTGATTGGGGAGACGCTGCAAAATATAACTCCCCCCTTTTTGATTTAATTGTACAAAAGATAACAGCATCAATACCTGAATTAAAAGATAGAAACAGAAGTGATATAATAAAAATGTTTTTTCCAAAAACTATAAAGCAATCTGACAGAAACATTCCAACTGATAAATTTTTGCTTGGCCGAACCTTGTTTCGACCTAGAGATGTTATTAGTTATTTAACTCTAATAACAACTAAGTACCATGATTCTCCACAATTTACTCCCGAAATGTTTCTTGATGTACAGCTTAGATATTCGGAATATTTTCTAAAAGAAATAGAAAACGAAATGAATGGCCATCTTACTGATAAACAAATAAAAGAAGTAATTGACTTAATGATTAAATTTGGAAAATTTGACTTCAAGTATGAAGAAATAAAACGATTTGCAACCTCTTCAAAAATTTTAACAGGTTTGAAAATTGAAGAAGCCCTTAAGATTTTATTTGATTTTAGCATTATCGGAAATTATGTCCATACTGGCAATAAAATACGACATACATGGAAGCATAGGCACGATCGCGTTGAAATAGATTTCAATAAGAGAATGTGCTTACACTATGGATTATGGAGGTACTTTAATATATAAGAGCTGCCAATCATTTTATATTGATTTTTGTATAGTATTATTTCTTTTAATGAAAACAATATGATATTATCTTTATATCCACTAACAAAATTTTTTCACTATTCTTTATTAGATTAAACTTCTCATTTCTTATAAACTCAAAGAAACAATTATAATGCAAAATAAATCTCTAAGAGAAATATTGCACGACCAGTATCAAAATGAACCAATAATTAGACTATTTGTAGAACTAATTGGGAGTGCATTAGGTTTTCCAATTTCTAGTGTTGTTTTTGATACATTAATTGGCATAAAGGCAAAGGAAACTGCTGCCAATAGAATGCGCAGCTTTTACGATGAATTAAACAATGGAGACATTCAATTGGATGAAACATTACTTGAAAATGATGATTTTCTCCATTCTTATTTTTCTGTAGTAAATTATGTTATAAGATCAAAAAGCAACGAAAAAGCTAGCAAATTTGCAAAAATTATTAAAAGTTTATATAAACAAGATATAAATGTGCAGCAATTTGAAGATTATAGTTCAATATTCGACGAATTAACAGAAAGGGAATTTATTATTTTATGTATAAAAAGAGATTTTGAAAATACAATAAATCCAATTGAAATAATTTCTGAAGACAAAAAAATGAAAAACCCTTTTCAAATAACAACTTCATACTGGAATGACTTTTTCAAGGAAGTTGATAAAGTCCTAAATATTAGTCCAAAAGAATTGGAAGCGCTTCTTATCCGAGCCCAAAGAACTGGCTGCTACGTCCTTCACACAGGTTATTGGGATATGTCAAATGTAGGATGTGGCGACACAAGTGTAATATTTCACAAGATTTACGATATTATAAAGAATGAGTGAAATTAAATTATTTTTTCAAAATAATTTTAACGAATAACAGGAACATTAGTTTATTGGGAGTCTTATAACGGGAGTTATAAAATAATCGTCTTCATCAAGATTTAAAAATATATAAACTAGTCAAGTAAAATATTAGTTATTTTTTTCCATTCGTTACTATTCAATGAAGAAGAGCTTGGTGTAATTGACTTCCATTGTTCTAAAGACAAATTCTTAATAGTTTCGCGAACATCATCATAAGATTTTGGTTCTTTTTTTTCAAAAATATTTGGTGCCATATTTTCTGCCACAAGTCTTGGAACTCCCAACATACGCAATGCTATAGCTTCTTTATTTTTTACTCCGTAGTAGACCATTGAAGGAATATAAGAATTTATATCTTCTATATCATCATTATTGGACTTAACAATACCTTCTAACGCACTCAATCCCCAAGAAGTTTTAAAAGTAGCTGTAGTTAAATAGTTTATAAATTCATTTATTCGATTTTCCTCTTTATTTTTATAAAAGGGGTGAATCTTTGAAAGTTTACTAATATTTGCGCCATTTACCCATTCCACAAGAATTTCCGCAACGACCTCTGGGTTAAAAGGTGATGCCGTAGAATCAGTACCTAATTTAACTTCTTTCAAGTGCGCAATAACATTTATTTTCTCTGTCATTGAGGAATAATCTAGAGGATTAAATAGATTCTCCGGTTTCCATGATTCTACATTTTTAATTTCTGGATTTTCACTTTTACTTTGCATAATAGATAATACAGATGGAACACTGAAACCTGTCTTATCTGCGTATTTTAAAACTCCTTTGGATGTTCTATTTTTAAAGTGAAAATAGAGGGTGTTACATATTTCAATAAACTTTTTTCGTTTTTCAACATCGAGCATATAATATCCAAGACTATCTTTAAATAAATCTTCTAATTCATCAGCATACATATTTTCTTTGGAAACATTTAATAAATGAATCAAATATTGAGTAAGTGAAGATAAGGCTTCATTATTACTAAAAAGTTTTCCTCTTTCAGAACTATTTTCATTATCGGAGAAGGCATTAATAATTTCCTCTGAAGCTAAAATGAGATCAACAAGTGCACTTGAAATCTCTTCTGATTCTGCAGATAAATATTTTTTCGCTTTATCTGCGTTGTCTTTCGTATTAAATGGAAAAATTATTTTTCCAACATTGTCTATTAAAGTCCTACCTGCCCTACCTGCAATATTCCTAAATTCACTTACAGTAAGATGATCGTGAGCTCCCTTACGAGTATCATCAAAATATACAGTTGATATAGGAAAATTAATTCCTTGAGCTACAGTCGTCGTAGCACAGATATAATTAATTTCTTTTACTTTAATTAAATACTCAATTAATCTTTTAGTTTCATCTGTTAAACCAGCATGATGTACCGCGATGCCTTTCTTTAATACTTTTGACAGTATTGTTTTTTCTCCTATCACTTCTTCAATATATCTGCTTACTAAATCAAGTACATCAGAATTTTTATCTGGTAAATTAAGTGTATTATATAACATTTCTGCCCTTTTATCACAAGTACCTTTCCCTTGACAGAGGAATAAAGTACTTTTATCACCAGAACCAAAATGCTTTGCAGTAAATTCAAATAATTTATCCTTTACTGTAGTTGATTTAAGTGTCAGTTTTTCAATATCGAATTTTCCATCTTTTATATGCCAGCCATATGGATTACGAATTAAACTAGCTTCAAATCTATGAGTAAACTCTTTCAATCCGATAAATATTTTATCAGATGGCTTCCAATCAACTAAAATTGGAGGAATTGCGTTTTTTCCGCCCGAAAGCCACTCTTTTACAAGTTCACCATTCTCCCTACGAGGAATAAATGGTGTTAACAACAAATATCGCAAATTTGGTCTTTCTCTTTTCAAAATTGAAAGTAGTAATTCAAGTCGGGCTCCTCTTCCACGATCATTAATATTATGAGCTTCATCAACAACTATTAAAGATATATTATGTGTAACGGGATGATCTTTTCTAATTAATAGGTCAAATTTTTCGGGCGTTGCGACTAAAACATCTATTTTTGAATTTAGAAATAAATCTTCGGAAGGATCAAGCTCGTTTGCCCCTGTACTTTTTTCAATTGACAGTCCAATATTAACAAAATCATTTCGTAGATCGCTAACAACCTGATTGGTTAAAGCTCGCGTTGGAACTAAATAAATAACTTTTGCGTTAGGTATTAATGCTTTAGTCTGTAGTATAGCGAATTCCGCAAGAAGTGTTTTTCCAGCGCTAGTAGGCATTTGCAAAATAGTAGCGCTAGATGCTGGGTCAAGAAAGTGATTCTTAATAGCACTTTGCTGAGAAGGCATAAGGTCTACAAAATTTTTTTTATTTAAAGTTTCACATAGCTTTTGAATATTTGTACTTAATCCAATTGTTTGAGTCCAAATACAATTACTATACAATCTATTACATACTAAAAAAATTATAGAACATAAACTTTGAATCCTAGGTAAATTTTCAAAAGAATCGTAAGCATAGCGTGTATGTCTTTGAATAATCTTTTGGAGATTTTCTTTGTAGTTATAACCTTGAATCAAATAAGATGCTGTTTCTGTTAAAATCTTACATAAATGATAATAACCAACCAGATTAATAGCTTTATTTGTTTGAGCCCTATTAGGTAGATTATTTAGATATGCTTCTTCATATTTCACTTGTTCCCTTTTAAGAATTTCAATCTGATCAAGCGAATATTGAATATCATTTAAAGACTCTTTTCTAATTAGTAAAGTTAAGCAATCAAAAATTTGATTCAGAATTTTACTCTCCCACGATTCATTAATAGTCGGCTTTAAAGAATACTCTCTTAAATCTATCTGCACTTTGATATTATTCTCGGATAAAAGTCCTGTCGCAGCCAGATAAAAATAATAAAGTGGTTTTGTTTTTATATTTTCTATTCCCCAAATTTCATCAAAGGAGTCATTATTATTCTCAATATCTATAGCTCGTAATAGGTAGTATACTTTTTCAAAAAGTACAACTCTATCAGACCAAGTAGAATCTATTTTTGAAAGCTCATTATTAAAAAGGAGAAAAGAATAACGAATTGCTTTATGCTGACTATGAGAAGGAAACTGGGCCTTTGTGATTAAATTTTCTACATAGTTATACTTACTATCTTCAAATATATTTTCAAAGACAGGGTTTGTTAATAATAGATTATCTATATTAAATTCTTGATTATTCATTTATTTTTTCTGCCACTTTATTATAAAACAGATCTATTGTATCTTTAATTGACTTATCAAAAGTAGGAATTACAAAATGTATTTTATTAGGGTCAAAATTATTAGAATTAATTTTCATTTTGCCGTAGTCAGCGTCATCATAACATGAACTATCTCTAACTAAGCAACAGCCATACAAAATATCATAAACATCCTCTGCTTCACATTCCAAAGCAACTATAACAAGCATAAAATTTTTCGCATGCTCAGGAGATAATTTTTTTGAATAATTTGAAATCCTTCTCTTAAAATATTCCTTATTTTCAGTGTACTTTTTTTGTTCATTAAAAATTTCCTTTGAAGCTTGCGGAGGGTTTTTCATTTCTTCAGATACCTTTGCTTCTCCAATTAAAATCTCAATTTTATCACTATTATACTTATAACCAGTAACATCAATACCTCTACCAGGCAAGTCGTTGTGCTCTCTATCCCATATATTTTTTAAAGGAATAATGAATGATTCTCCAAATTCTTCGTTTTCTTTATCGAAATATGTAGTAAGTATCATCTCACCTAAATCACTACGATAAATATCACTCATTGGAAGTGTCGAGTTTCGAATTGGAATAGTATTTTTTTTTATTATTTTTTTTAGTTGTTCGGTAGAAAAGCCTAAGTTTTTAAATTTAGGATCGTTATCAACATCGTAATCATAAGCAATCTTACTTCTAAGTTCAATGTAGTTGTCTGCGTAATTATTAATTACATCTTCTGTAATAATTATGTCATGTTTCTCAAATATGTGCATAAAATATGAATTACTAATTTTAAAAAGCCTTTAATACAAAACTATTCCTTAACCTTTTAATACAAACATCCAACTTATCAACAAAATATTTATGGGTAAAAATACCTGATTTTAAATAAATATATATAATATAATCGGTTTATTTTTAATTTTAAACTCTTTATAAATTAAAACGCGAAATGAATATAGTTGATAGTTTTCCTATGACTAAAAATTACAAATAAAATTGTTGATTTAAATTCATTTATAAAATATAGGGCATAAATTAAAATATGTCAAAGAACAAATATGATCTTAAACATCTATAGTCTACTTTGATATTTATATCAACATCATTTCATCAAATCTAAATAATTTTACAAAAAGGAATATTATAATGAATCATTTAAATTTAGAAACCATCAATGAATTAAAAAATCGATGGAAAGAGATAATGGCCATTAAAGAATCTAGAAGAACTCAAGAAGAAATAGTTAATGAGCTATCAAACTTAATTAAATTTTTAAAAAAAGATTTTTTTTTACCTTTTCTAACTCAGATGACAACGCATATTGATCAACGTGAAACTTCAGAGGTCTTTAAAAATTTGATGTCGCCGATGAAACAATTTGCATATCTAACAAATCTCTTTTTGCGTATACAAGTTGATGGTCAAGAAGATAATTTTTCAAAAGAAGAATGGCAAAAAATCACATCACTTTTAAATGAAGTTGAGATGACATATTTTGCAGATATTGGCTTCTATCATGAAAATATGACCAAACACCCCGATCTTGACAAAATATCTGTATCACTACAAACATTTCTTATATATTTTGGCAATGCACAGCTTTCATACGATGAACAAACTATGGAAAGACTAACGAGACATTGTATGCCATTTGATAGTGAAATAAAAAATATATTCGGATTTTCAGTTTCAGATTGCATTTTATTTTCTAATCATATAAAAAAACTAATAAACGAAAAATATACTTCGTGTCATTATTACTTACTTAATCAAGAAGAATGGCCGAAATTAACAGAAATATTTATAGATAGAGGAGTAACTAATCCTAAAGATTGGTGGGATCAGCCCGAGTTAACATTATTAAAGAACTATCGTCTTTTACCAGGATTTATATTTATCCAAGACATACATGATATATCAGCAATTAACTTACCAGCCGAAACAATAACTAATTTAATAAATTTTTTATTGTATGATGAAAACAAGAAAAAGGGAGAAATTGTTTACTATGCTGATAAAAATCTTTTTTTTGATACACCACTTATAAAACTAAATAATGCCGAATATTTATGCCCACCATTTAAATACTTAATTGAAAGCTTTTATAACAGAATTAATTTAAAATTATCTGAAATAAAAAAAGAAAAATATACACAATTTAGAAATCAGATATTGGAAACGAAAGTTGAAGAGATCTTTAGAAAGTTGTTTGGTAAAGATGCTATAATTTTTAAATCATATTACGTTGATAATAAAAAATCTGAACAAGACATATTGGTAATATACAAGGGATTTTATCTTATAATAGAAATAAAGGATACTCTATTCAGAGCTCCTATGCGAGATCCTCTTAAAGCTTTTGATAAAATAAATACCGATTTTAAAAAATCTATTCAAAAGGCATATGAGCAGTGCTTGAGAGTAGAACAAAAATTTGAAGAGCAAAAGCAATTCAAATTTTTCGATAGCAGAACAAATAAGCATTTATTTGAAGTAGTTCCAAGAAGAGTTAAAAATTATTTTTCAATAATAGTTACTCAATTCAAATATGGGAACATTCAAACAAATCTAGAAAATCTTCTAAACAGGGATACAGATGCAGTATATCCGTGGTCAGTCTGTGTTGATGATTTAGAAGCTTTTACACTTGCTCTAATAAAACTAAAAAAAGGCTTAGCAAAGACACAGTTCATAAACTATCTCACACACAGAGAAGCATATAACGAGCATTTATTATGCAGTGATGAATTAGAATTATGTGGTTTCTTCATTAACTCACCAAAAGATTTTGAAAAATTTTCTATTCTTGATAATACTTTTAATGCAGATCCAAAAATGTCTGAATTATTTGATGCAGAATATAAAAATGGTTTAGGCTTTGACAATGAATTTGATATGGAAATCAAACGACATCGAAAGGTACCTAAGTATCAAAAAACATGGAAATTTGACATCGTAAAGGGAGCAGATTTTATTGATTTGTAAACATTATATATCATTTGTTCTATTACAGATGATTTATTAAGTGTAAATCTCACTATGTTTATTTAGGTAGCTTGTACCTAAGAATATTTGTAACCCATTCAAAAATTTAAATAAAAAATGTAAAAAACAAGAAACATTTTATTGATACTGAACTTTTTATATCTAATAACTTTTTTAAAAATAAAAACCTTGAACGTTTAGCTGAATTCGGAAATTCAGAAACTATAAATTTATTCTTAACTGAAATTACAAAAAACAAGATATAAAGTAATATTCAAAGAGAATTAACTAATCGCACAACAAGAAATAAATAATTTAAGAAAAAAAAAAATCTAACAAAGGTAAAATTCTTAAAAATTTAGAATGGACTTGATACCATTTCTGCCACAAAAGCTAAGACGAAGTAACCAAAATCTGCCATTTTATTTTTTGTGGCAGAATCGTGGCATTTGCAGTTTTAGCACACGATAAGCATAGTTAAATCAAGGCTTCACTGCTTTAGGTTCGAAACTGTATACGATCACAGGACAAATACGCAATTTTTGTATGCTTGACTGTTTTTAATCCTTTGGATTCTCCATTCCGTTGATGATCTTGGCCACTTCAGCCTCTGTGGATTTAAGTTTTGCCTGACAGAACTCAATGAGTTCAGCTGCCCTTTTTACTTTTGCCGCAAGCTCGTCCACAGAGATGGTCTCGTCTTCCATTTCTTTTGCGATTAGGGCCAGCTCTTTAGCTGCAGCCTCATAAGTGAGTGTCCTTTCCATCATAATCTATTTTTTCATTGACCGTACTTTTCAGTACGGCATCTTTTAATAGTATTTCTATTTCCTCTCCTTCTTGTATGTTCTCAGCTCCGTTTACAATTTGGTTGTTTTTCCGTATCACGGCATATCCTCTGCTCAGCACATGCTGTGGGGACAGTAGTTTTATCGTTTTCTGGTAGTCCTCCAATTCAAGTTTGCGGCTGCGCAGATATTGATTGGTGAAGATTTTCAGGTTTGCTTTTAAATGCTGCAGATCGTTGTTTTTTTGTTGGATGATGCTCTGCGGCCGCTGAAACGTTTTTTGGGCAGTCAGCAGAAGAATCTGCTTTTCTTTTGCTAGCAGGTTTCGGCTTTCCTGGGAAATATGCTGCTTCTTCAGTATCAGTTCTTCCTTCTGCATGGAAATCAATTCCCTTGCATTATGGGTGACCAGACTTTTAAGCTCACTGAGTTCTTTGTAATGCCTCAGAAAAAGCTGCTGCGATTTGATGGCTATTCTCCTTTGCAGATCAAGTATATGCTGCTCAAAACTGCGGTTGTGCGCTATGATGAACTCCGCCGCCTTGGTCGGGGTTTTGGTGTGGGTATGAACCATTAGGTCGGTAATGCTCACGTTTTTCTGGTGGCCGATTCCCGTTATTACTGGGATGGGGAATTTGGCGACAGCCCTACCGATATTGTAATTGTCAAAAATCAGGAAGTCAGACTGCGACCCGCCTCCCCTTGTAATGACAATAGCATCATAAGGAATACCCGTATTGTAGACCTCAATGAGCTTGCTGAGGAACAGTTTGGCATTATTGTCGCCCTGGACAACAGTATGGTAGTCATCGATCTGGAAAACATATCCAAAATCATTGTGTTGCATAGTATGACGGAAATCCTCATTTCCGGCAGAACTGCTCGAAGAGATAACTGCAACCCTTTGGATTACCACAGGAAGTTTAAGACGGCTGTTTAGCGTGGAGTACCCCTCACCCTCTTTATGTATGAAATCATTCTCCCTTACTAGTCTGGCAAGCGTGGCATTGCGCTGTTGTTCCAGGATACCGAGCATAAAATTGCTGTCGATATCCAGAAGGTTTACCGAAAGTCCGTAGAGCGGATGGTAGTCCACACTCAACTGCACCAGCACATGCAGGTTGTTAGTGAAGCGTTGCCCGGTTGTGATTTCAAAATCAAGAATTCTCAGCGCACCTGCTCCCCAACTCTTACCCAGTATCTTGGCTGTGATCACACTGCTTGTCTCTGATTTTTCCACCAGTTCAAAGTAATGGATCTTTTTGTCTGCCTTGAAGGAATGATTAGTGATATCAGCCACTACCCAGTACGTCTGTCCCTTAAAGCGGGAATTGATCGTGTCCTGGATCTGGTCGCTCAGCTGTGAGAGTCTGATATACTGGTCTGATCCCATATTGTTTTTAGGGTGCTGCTGTTGTTGTTCTTGTTCTTGTTTTCTTCTTCACCGCTAAGATAGCTATTCTCATGCGGAATCTCAAAAACACAAAAAAAGAGAACTGTTTTCCAATTCAAAACGGGTTAAAAGGGCAGCCAAAGTAGTGCCCGCCCTCTCCTGCATGCGCATAACGGCCCCGGGCCGCCCTTCGGGACTTATAGCACTCCGGCTCGGTATCCGGACACTGATTCTTTGCTTTCTTTTTTCCCGTTTTTTCTTTTGAAAAATTTGCGTTGCGGATTACGGGGGAAGAGGATTTCAAATAAATATTCATTTAAAAATTTATGTCATGGAAATCACAGGAAGAATCGTAAAGGATGCCACAGTTTTCAAAGTAAAAGAAAACCGTGAAGTGGTAAAGTTCTCTATAGCAGTTAACGACAGTTATAAACCTAAAGGAAGCAACGAAGTCAAAAAAATCGTAACCTACATCGACTGCTCTTATTGGCTCAGTTCTGGACTGGCGCAGTGGCTTCGCAAAGGCACACTCGTTCAGCTCTTTGGGCGCATCGGGATGAATGTCTATCAGAACAGGGAGGGCAAAGCCCTTGGTAGCCTTACCTTTCATACCTCTGATATTAAGATACTGGTGTTTGTGGGGAGCGAAAATGCAAAGCCCGCTCCTGCTCCTAAACAGTCTGCGGATGAAAATCCCGATGACCTGCCTTTTTAATTCTTTTTTACCTCTAATTTTTTTACACGCCTAAATAAAACATCATGAAAGCCTTTAAACAATCCGCGTACTCTCAGTATCGTGTCAGCGATACTTTTAATAAAATAATCCGCAGAAATATAAGTTCTTACAATGGAAAACCTAAAGCACAACTCAAAGCTTTCTTGCTTGACTTGCAGAAAGGTGGCTGTATCAGCGGGATGATTTCCGAGTTCATTTACCACGCCGACTGCAAAGCCTTTTACATCGAATATATCGATGACCTGGAGGGCATTCGCTCCGAACTCGAAGAAGCCATCGGAGAGCCGATCGGGAACCGTTTCCAAAACCCGCACTACACCTTTATGTGCTGGCTATGTTTCGAGGAATACTGCTTTAATCTCTACACTAGAGTATTTGAATAACCGTCTTCAATCTTAAATCACTTGTTATGAAAGCTTCAGAACAATTCAAATCCGCTATCGAAAATTATCTCAGTACTTTGGCGCAAAGCGATGCTGTCTTTGCGCCAAACCTCGCCAAAGCATCTAAAAATATAGAAAGCTGTCTGCACTACATTTTCGCAGAGGTCAAAAAAACAGGTCTCTGCGCCTTTGACAATCAGGAAATCTACGACATGGCGGTAAAATACTACACCGATGATACTATCGGCACGCCTGCTCCTATTACCTGTAAAGCAGTCGTTGACAAGCCCGCAGAAACAGATCTGTTCTCACAGCCTGAAATCCCCACTCCTCCTGTGCAGTATGCCGTCCCTGCTCCTGCTCCCGCAAAACAAAATGTAAAACCCGTACAGACCACCTTAGCTCTTTTTGACCTATGATACCCAAAACCAATCTTGAGAAACAGCTTACTGCTTTAAGCATCTCTCTGCCGAAAATAAAACCCGAAGTTTACACTTGGGCAGAAAAAAACATTTTCTTGAAATGGGGCGTTTTATCACGCTCCAAATTCTATTGTTTGGAGTGCGCCCACGTTTGGAAACCCACAGATCCAAATACCTGCTCTGAATTTACAGCCTGCACCGCCTGTAAAGCAAAACTTAAAATACAACCTCATAATCAGGTGTATTTCAAAGAATTGGAATACTTCGCTGTATTACAGACCTATGGAGGATTTCAGGTGGTGCGCATCATCTGCTCGCAAAAACACATGAAAAAGAACTGCGCCCCCACCTACTCTCATAGTGAAGTCATGCAACATTGGATCAACCCCAAGGGAGAAGTGCGCACGCTCTCAATGAGTGTCAACGTATTTGCACATGCCTGCGATGCTTGGAAATTGTATTCCTCGCTCGAAATCCGTCCAAAGGATTTCAGCCATAATGCCAAATACCGCATCAATCCCTACAAAGTATATCCGAATATAAAAGTGCTCCCGATCCTGAAAAGAAACGGATTTAAAACTTCAGTGCATTCCATTGCTCCTCAAATTCTCTTTACCGCTCTTTTAAAGGATTCCATCGCTGAAACCCTCTTAAAAGCCAAACAGTTTTCACTTTTGCAGTATTATCTCGGCGCATCGCGCCAAAACATCAGACGCAACTGGCAGGCAGTTAAAACGGTTATCAAAAACGGCTATGTAATAAGTGACATTACTATTTGGGAAGACTATATCGAATTATTGCAGTATTTCAAAAAAGACTTGGACAATCCCCTGTACATCTGCCCTGCTAATCTTAACCAAGCGCACGACCTTTTGGTACGCAGAAAAAGAGAACTGCTAAGAAAGAAAAAGCTTCAAGATCTGCGCCTTGAAATCGAAAAGACGCAAGATCGATACACGAGCGATAAAAAACGCTTTTTCGGGCTTCTTTTCAAGGAAAAGGAACTCCGTATCTCCGTCATTGAAAACGTCCAGGATTTCATGCAGGAGGGCGACGATTTAAACCATTGCGTATTTACCAACGAATATTATGATAAAAAAGACTCCCTTATTCTTTCCGCTAAGATCTGTGGGAAGTCTGTCGAGACCATTGAAGTATCACTAAACCGAATGGAGGTGCTCCAGTGCAGAGGTATGAAGAACGAACCCTCCGGACATCATTCCCAAATCCTGCGTTTATTGAATCAAAACCTTTATCAAATCAAGGAGCGCATGAAAAAGAAAAAAAAGCAATTATAAACCAAAGCCGATAAGGTATCGGCTTTTTTTGTGCTCGAATAATACCCAAAAGCCCGCCGGCTTGACAGCCGGCGGGCTCGGTCAGTAAATATACTTGGAAGTTGGATTTACTTAAAGGTAATGGCTTCGGCTAGGTTTTCCTGCTCTATAAAAGCGGCAATGTACTGCCTTACTTCACCTCGTTTCTCCAGTTCGGTTTCAAACGTATTGATATGAAAGTCCTCGTCCTGATCCACAATATGAATTATTTGAGTATATCCTTTTGAAATCAACCTTCCTTTGAGTTTAATAATGGTGTGCTGTAGTTGGGCATCCAAATCTTTTCTCACCTTTAATTGTATCACTTTTTCCATTGTGAAAGATTCATTCGTTTATGTTCTATGGCATATCAAATATACTCCGAATTTTTAATTGTCTAATTAAGAATAACACTTTGCAGCATTTACAGCACCTAGACTTTTATCTTTGGTTTTAAAGTTTTATCTGTAAACTGATTACTCTTCTGTTATTCCCAATCTTTTTGTTCAATTACAATAATCTCGGGATTAATTAAATTGACTCTATATTTCAAATTACTTGACGAGTATGCATGAATTTCATTATGATCAAATTCGATTTTATAAAATGGATTTGAATCTGTAAAAAAAAGAGCCCATAAAAAATCATTAGACTTATCAGTGCAAGCTATAAAACCTTCATTTCCCATTCCTCCTTCACCTCCAAAAACAACATATTCATCCTTAATCTCTAATCTATTTGAAAAAACTTCAAAACTTGTCCAAATATCAGAATTAAACTTTTCCAAACTTTCTACAGTTGTTAAACAAAGAGGCGATGAATAATAGGAAATATTATCTGTATTACTCACATTAAAACTATTTAAAATTATAATTTCACCATTGTTTTTTTGCAAAGAATCTATTCCAATCAATTCTTCGTTTGACCAATGTTCCAATATGGTTCTATTTTTCATACTTCAAACTTTTTAATAACACAGAACTAGAGTTGGTTTTATACTACTCCTATTTCCTGGTAAATCTATTTTAAGCAAAACACATTTACTTTTAGACCTGAAATATAATTAGATTACAACTATAAACAAAAAACCACCTCAATACGAAGTCAGTTTTTTTCTTACTCTATTCTTTATCACGTTTATTAATACTCACAAACAAGATGTTCGTTATCAAGCGATTTTTTAAATAGGATAATTATTCTCTAAAAATAACTTAACTAAAAAAGCATGGGAAACTGGTTTGAACGAAAAGATATCTTCACTTGTTTCATAATCTAATAAAATTAAAGGTTTCTGATCCAAAATTTTCTTTAGTTCAGCTATTTCATTCCCTAACTTATTATCTAATATCCACTTGGAAGATGGTTAATAAATAAGTTTCTTTGAATCTGAATAAGTTAAAATATCTTTTCCATTAATCTCTTTTGCATTGGAAAATGTTTAGTTTGTATATTGGTATTCCGCGATTTTACATATGGATACACAAGAGAGTAAAATTGTTCAGTAACCAATATAAAAGAACTTTTAAAAGCTGAAAAAACAAGAATATATTTCTCGCAAAAATTCGAAATCAGATCATTCTGAAGAATAACCTTCATTAGAAGTTATTGTAGTAGAGTTAAAATAATCCGCTACCTCCCAAATTAATTATTACATTCTAAAATAGATCTACAATGAAAATGCATACGTATTCATAATATATCACAATCTGTATATTTTGCAATCTTGGGTTTTATTTTTAAAAAATTAGGTATTTATACGTACTGCAGCTAATTAAATTAATTGTAAATTTATACCTACAAATAACACAAGCTTGCAAATAAGATGTTATGTGCAAGTTGAAATTAAATGTCTTTGTTTCAATCGTTTTATTAACTTATCCATTTGCTAATGTCTCTACAGTCATTCAAAGAAAAGATTGGAGTTGTAGTAATTATCATATTATTAACTCTAAATTCAAATATTGCTTACTCGCAATCAAAGGAAACAGTTGTTACTTATGACATTGACAAACGTGAGTTTGTTGAGAACATTTTGCCGTTTGATGAAAGCTTTAAAATTAAGTTTAAATCCACTAAATCTATATCTTTAATACAAGTCAAATATAAGATTGACCAAAATGAACCAATAGATGAGAAGTTCCGAAAAAAGTATTATTTTCAAGAAAATGCTGATACAACAGGATTTATAGTTTCGGATTTAAGGAATGTTTCTTCTCTAAATTTCTCCATCGGAGGTATTGGTCCACTTCACCCAAATACTCCATACATTTTCGAATTTTATATCTATGAAAAAGTAAATGCTACAGATAATGCCGCAAATTTATTAAAAGCGGATGTACAAAAGTTTATCAATAAACTTTATTTAGATACTGACATCCTACCAAATTCAAAAGAGATTACCGATCAATTTAATTTAATAGTACAAAAACACGTGAGTGATTTATATGATAAGAATGGTCATCGTTTAACAGTTTCAAATTTGTTCTCATCAGATTTAGCATATTACATAAGTGAGCTAACAATTGCCAAAACTGCTATTAAAACTGCAATCGAAAATAATGAGAGTGACGCAAAAGGAATTAAACCCTCTAATTTTGGTGCTAATTTCTGTACTCTAATTGAGAATATTGATTCCAAAGATTTAGCTAATTCAGGCATATTTACCGAACCAATGAATCTATTGATAGATGAGTATAACAATGTAACTCTTCAGGAAATGATTAATTTTTACAAACTTAATTGTAACAGGGATTTTGCATATTCATCATCCATACTAAACGGAAAAAATAAATTTAACAATAAACTAGAATTACAGACCCTTTCAAAGGAGGAGAGATATAAAAACATTGAGTCACTAGAGTTATTTAAATCGTCAATAATACTAATGAACAAGCTAAAAACGAAAAGTGATAATCAACTGTATTTTCAAGGGGATATTAATAATTCCATTAACACTCGATTAGATAAAATTATAGCAGAAGAAAATACAATTAATGATAATCGGAATAAAATTTCGGAGCTCAATGCCAATACACCAAATATATTGCTAAATAAATATTCACAGACTGCATTCAGGAATGATTACATGGCCATTACTGATGTTGAAAGTAAAGCTACACCTTACATAAACCTGGATTTAGGCCTACTCTATGCCAGTAAATTACAAGACGTATTTGCACTTCAGACGGTCAATTTTCATCTTTTACCAGTCAACAGAAATGCAATTTTTTCGAAATTACAAGGATGGGATAAGTTTTTTAAACAAGCTTGTTTTCAAATTGGCTTGGCTCAGCGATTGGGACCTACTGACGAATCATATCATAACTTTTTAACTGGAGACTTAGGAACTCCATATATAGGTTTGGGATTCAGAGTCAATAGAATCCTAAGAGTAAGTGCCGGAATGATAGTATACAGAGAAGATAATAACAATCCAATAATAACTGATAAAATAACCAAAGGCTCATTTTCATTTACCATTACCATCAATTCTGCACTTTCGTCGGCATTAGGGCTTGTTGGTGGTATCTTTAATGGGGTCAATAAATAATCTCTACTATGTCAGAAATAATATTAGATAGACCAAAAATTACAGATCAATTGCCAGTAGGCCAACTCACATTTGGAGCTATAGGAAATAAACTGGTTAGTCAAACATGTCAATTAACCATTGAAGTCACATTTACTAATGGGGTAGAAATGGATTGCGCATTGCGGGTCTCTATTGATAAAACACGTCAAAGCAATTTTACAATGGATCCCAATACAGTAAACTCAAATAAACACGAAATATACAGATATTATGGCAAGGTAGGAAGCGGCAAAACTGACACATTTAAATTCCGATTAAAATCTGTTGACTCTTTTAAAAATCCTAAACAACTTCAAAAACTTCAAGATGATATTAGGGCATTTGCATCGCCTATACCTATAATAATAACTGTTTATGATTGCAGTTCAAATGATATAAAAAAGAGCGACTTTATTACCTGGAAAATTGCTTAAATCAATAAAAATGAATACATATATAAAAAAACATCCTATCTATATTGCACTTTGTTTCGCAGTATTAGTATGCTTCTCCTGTGATAGTAAAGATGATGACAAGGCTTCCAATGATGCAATAATACATTTAACTGTTATGAATCAAAACGATTCATCAATAGCAGAAATACCAGGTGATGGCGAAACACTATTAAAATTGCAGGCAAGAATACCAGCTGATGCTGATGATAAATATAGAAAAGTTACTTTTAGAGCATCAAATGGTCAATTCTTCTCATCAACCAATAGTGTAGTATATGAGAAAACCGTGAATGCCGATGGAATGGCTGAGGCTTACTTAAAAGTTCCTCTTGCACATGGGCCATTGTTTCTTTCTGCTGAAATTGGAAAAGATTCTGACAGATATGTCTCTGAACAACAAATAACACTCCTTAACGTGGGTGAAATAATTGATTTAAAAATTTTAGACCATAATGGTAATCCTATAGGTAATGAAGTTAAAGCAGACGGAAATACAATCCTTACTATAAAAGCAACTGTAAATTACAATTCTAACGCCATAGGCTCTATCAAATTTATAACTTCCGGAGGCAGTTTTTTAGGAATTAATAATGCTAATAGTACGGTAGCAATAAACGATAAAATTGCAACTATTCAATTGAAAGTTCCAAAAACTGTGGGAAACATTTATATTCGAGGTGAAGCGGCAACTAATGCTAACATATTTAAAAATGGTACTCTACAACTAACAAGAGCATTTGCAGATAATATCATTCTCGAACCTAATAGACTGTCTATTGATTCATCTGATGATTTAGTATCAATCAATACTTATCTTACAAGAAACATTGGATATGTAAGTACTGGAAGTACAGCTCAATATAAGGCATTCCAATTAGACAGTAACAATAATCAAGTTGAGATTGGTAGATTTACAGGTTTAGCTAGTGCTTATACAGATGATAATGGTCAAATTACATCTGTTAAATTTGTACCTGATACAGGAGATATAAACTTTACAGAGCCTATAATAATTAAAGTAACAACGAGAAATGATAGTAATCAAGAGATTTATAGGAGTTTTATTCTGAATAACTAGTCTTAGAATTAAGAAAAAGTATTTGTAAAAGCATTTAAAGATCATTAAAAAGCAAAAGAGACGATTAATAGATCGCCTCTTCTTGTATACAATAATTTAACTTATACTATTTTCAGTCAGCTACATTAGATATTACTAATTGGCATTGCATTACTAAAACATTAATTATCTTTTTTTAGATAAAATTTTGAACTAACAATTCCCTTCTTTATAGGATAAAGTCTATTACCTATGACTTTAAACATTAGAGTATCTGCTGGATATCCAAGTTTTGTTAAATCTAAATAACAAATTACCTTATTATTCTTTAATACAAATTTACCACTCGCAGAATTACTTATTGTATGGACCTCTGTCTTTTCAACAGTATTATTGGAATTCAAAATTATTTGAAAAAATGCACTTTTATCTTTTGAATAATTGGTATTATACTTTCCAAAAATATTTTTATTGCAAGAAGTGAATATTGTCAAAAACCCTATGAATAGGATTATTTTTTTCATGGTTATTATGGTTTATATGTTGTTGTTCCAATTCTATATTTATTAGCGATTGATTGTGAGTTTTGCATTATCCCTATCATAATATCTATCGTCATTCTTAACATACTTTTTAATTAGTTCGTCATAATCTAATACATAAACTTTTTTTCTACTAATAAAATATTTAACTGTCCCTTTCTTACTTAATACTGGTACACTCCTAAACGTTATTGAAACGAATTAATGAGATTTCTTGCCATCTATACAATCTTTTAGACACTCTGAATCAAAATTCATTTTTTTCAGTGAATTATAGATACAGATAAAGTCAACTTCAGTTGGTAAATCATTTAGTTCCTTTAAAATAGTTTTCACTTTTTTTCCTTTATATAATGATTTATCTACATCTCTAATTAGAAACAACAAATCATTCGTGTCAAATCCTTTTATTCTATAACTTTTATGATTTTCAATATTAAAAGCAATAACATATTCTTGACAAGAGGACATTTGTAAAGTAATATCTATTTTTTTATCAAGAGGAATTATTTTGTTTTTTCCTAACTCAAATTTATAAAAAGATATATTTGAGTTATAATTACCCAACAATTCTACCTCAATTTTAACAATGTCAGGATTATAAATTTTATGAGATTCAGCAATATTTTTTATAATTAAAACATTTTCATTTAAAAAATTTAAAGCAAATGTTCTATTAATGTCATTCCCGTTTTGGTAATTTCCATTCTGAGAATAAAAAAATGTTGAATAGCTTAAACAAATTATTATTTGGACTGTTTTTATTATTTTCATTTTGAAGGTTTAGAAATTCTTGATTTAGTATAATTTTCTTACTAAGCCATTGTAGTTTAATACCAGCACCATCCCTAAAAGTCAAATTATTAGCTTAATTGAA
The DNA here is from genome assembly GCF_041154745.1 of Flavobacterium sp. CFS9. Classification (NCBI taxonomy): domain Bacteria; kingdom Pseudomonadati; phylum Bacteroidota; class Flavobacteriia; order Flavobacteriales; family Flavobacteriaceae; genus Flavobacterium; species Flavobacterium sp. CFS9. The sequence continues at coordinate 4,762,147 of NZ_AP031573.1, forward strand.
ATTTATTGAATAAATACAGACTATCAATATCTTTTAGTTTCATAGAATAAAAACTACACAATTGTTACACTATCAAAAAATACCTAATCTGAAAACTATTAATATTTAAGAGGTATTTCGCATTAATTAACATAATAAATATTGGAAAATCGTACAATCCATTTATCATTATTTTTAAAAACATAAATAATCTTATACTTTTTATCAATAAGAATATCAAAACAGTTCTTTGTCGTTTTAGATATTATTTTTAGTGCAGGTATCTCCTTATCTTGAGAATAATCATAAATAAATTTTTCTTTCATACTATCTGAATTATCATCAAGATCAACAAATTTTTCAAACTTTTTTTTATCATTTACATAACCTTGAATAGTATCTCGATAATTCGATAAAAAATAAACAGTAAAAGAGTTTAGGCTCTTATTAGCAATCAGCTTTGATTTATCACTCTGTTGTACTTTATCATATTGAATTGTTACTTCACCTGAACAAGATCTGCTTTTAGCTGTTCTTTCTTGGGGTTTACAAGCAACGAATATTATAATTATTATAATTCCAAAAAATTTATTTCTCATCTGTCTAGTTAATTATTGTTGCTGTTTTGTAAGCACATCCTGACAATGTGGACAGTTACACTATCTCCAAAAGAATGGCTAGTAAACCCTCAGTAATCCCGTTAGTAAAGTTTTCTTCATGATTAACTATTTAAAAAGATAAATCATGCAAAAAAAAATCTAACACCCTATTTTCATCCAGTTGTTGGATTTTTATTTAGATCCATACCTTTTTAAAGTATTTTTTATGATTAAGATTACACCTTATTTACAATTGTCGTTCTGTCATTGAAAATGATTTAAAACTAAGATTTAGTCTTGTTATATATCTTAATTTTACAAAATTTCTCAATTTCTAATGGAATTATATAATTTCCAATTTTTGAACATTCATACAAATCATTTGGATAAAACGAAATTTTTTGAAAATTAAAGCCCAGTTTATCGAATTGTAAAAATGTACCTTTTATTCGAACCCCTTTTACCAAAATCTTTTCACCTGTTTTTAAATCGTAGTATTTTTTATTTTTTTTACAAAGATTCTCCACTTCACCATTAAATTTACTAGTAAATTTTAAATCGCTTGTTTTATCAATATCGGTAGGATTACATTCTTTGAAATAAAAATTTCTATCAGTAATAAACGAGGGGACAAAATTATTTTTAGTATAAAGATCATACATAAATTTACTTAATGATTCCTTGGATAAACTATCAAAATTTATTTCATTACCAATCACATTTATATATGATGGCTCTAGACTATCAATAAAAATTGTAATTTGAAAATATTGGTAATCTCCCTTGATTTTTTGACAATTAATCTTTTGTTCTTGAGAAAATGCATTTATACAAAAAAACAAGATAGCTAAATATAGTTTATTAAATCTCATTATTGTTTAGGTAAAAAGTTATTATTTGCATATTAATTTTAATTACTAATTTTGAAAACATTACATAACACATATATAATATGCTAAAGAATAAACATGAAAACTTGTTTTATCACGAAGATGATTATTTACAAGTCGAGATAATATCAAAAAGCAATATTTTTGAACAACAAAAATCTTTAGATGATTTAGAATATAATTTTTCAGAATATGGTTTTTCAAACATTAATTTTAGACATAAAAAGAAAATACCCACATCTTCTTTAAAGATAAAACCAAATGAATTAAAAGCACATTTAAAAGAGTACTCTCTTATTGAATTCAATAACGTTTATCATGGTTATAGCTCAAATCCAATTCTAAAAAAAAACACAATCTCATTTGGTTTCGAAGATTACGCTATATTATTTGACTTTGAAAAAGAAACCGTAAAAAATATTTGGATGGTTTTCAACCCAAAACTGAAATTACCTTTTCATTCATATTCAAACTTATTAAACGCTTTATTTTTACTTGGAAACAAATATGATATGATTTTAATAGATTGGAATGAAGAGAAAATAGTAAATCTTAGCCATAAACAAGAAATGCAAAGTTATTTATGAATTATAATCATTTACCACATGTGAACATTTGGATAAGTATTTCTTTACCTTGGAGAATCTTCTCCTCCTTCATTACCATCGCCCTCATCCTCTTTTAATTTTTATGCGATATCAATATAAATCATTAATAATCTGTAAATGTTTCATACAAAAATTAACCACCAACACATCTGAAACATTACCCTAAAATATCTGACAAGGTGAAGCGTCTGGATTAGCTTTTATAAAATCTGTCTATTGTTATTACCTATTCATACTTTTTAAATAACAATTCTTGCTTCGTCCATTCTTATTTATAATAAAAAGTTTACTGCCTTTTACTAAATATTTATCTACCCCATACATATCAGAAGTTTTATTTTTTGGACTTAAACTATCTATAGATTCAGTCCAAAGGTCACAAGTCAAAATTAAAGTATCGGAGTTCACCTTCCATTTTCCTACTATTGCTCTTTCTGAATATCTAAAATTATAAATAAAACTTTTATCTAAATTGAGTTTCAAACTAACTTCTGGAGCTCCATAAAGTACACAAGTGCTAAAATAAGTATTTGTTTTTATAGGTGAACAACCAACAAATAAACCAACAAATAAAAATATTAGTGTATTTTTCATCATCTTTTTTTGTATGGAATGGCTTTTATATTTATATTCCTTGAATTATTCTAAAATCATCAATCTCAATTTTGTTAGATTCAGGGTCAAACATTTTTACTTTAATATTACGATTTTTTAAAACCAAATAATTATCATATTCATTTATAAATTTATTATCATTATTTCTTTTTCGATATTTGATTGAAATCACTGCTAACCCATAACCTTCACTGTCCAATTTAATATTTTTATTCATTATTAAACTTTGCCATAGCGCTGATTTATTTGTATGTCTCAAAACAAGTCCATATTTAATATTAAACTTTTTTATATCCTTAAAATCAGTGTTATTACTTTCAATTAGTATGGGATAAAATTCCAAATATCTTATCGAACCTGTTGAATTGGGAGTAAACCGAATGACTCCATAACCACTATATTTTTCTACTAAACTTGTAACATCTTTCGATTCTTTTTTATTCGAACATCCTGTTAGTACCATACTAATTGCTAAAAAAAATATAACTAGTCTCATAATCCTGTTTTTAATGATTTATCTGCTTGTAAAGTTCCTATAACTCTATTGGTACTAGGCTTAGCTCTTGTAAGTGCATGTTGCATCCATGCTCTATATTGTGCTTTATTCAGGTTAACATATGTCGCATCTCCCATAACATTTTTCTCATATCCTTTATGAGGTGTTGTTCCTCTTAATTCTTCTGGTATGAATTTTTTGTTTCTATCATCTTGATATCTATCACTTAAGCCTAGAAGATGTAATGTTTCATGAAATACGGTATTATTATCTTTACCACCATCGAATACCGTCCCCGTTTTACCAGTTAAAAACATAAGATTACCCTTTTTATTTCTTTGCTCTCCAGCATTTACATGAGAAATATTATCGCTATCTTCTGGAGCAGAATCAAAACTTAATATATTTTCACCACTTTCTAAATTCTTTTCATTTTTACTTTCATCGTATGCATAGGTCATACTAACACCAATAGTTATACCGTCAACAGTTTTAGATTCTAAATTTTTCTTAGCAAATGAATTTAATTCTCCAGCTCTTTTTTTACTTGCTCCCTGTCCTTGAATATAAATAGTACCGCTAATATTTATTCCTGTGATATTTCCTTTTTTATCTCTAACTATATCTATGAGATAGTCCTTCCCATCAAAATCAGCATATCCAAGTGGGTCGTTATTAACATACGCATATGGCGATTCACTAATGAACTTTTCAGCCAATGGGTCAATATTCATCCAGCGACCAAGAGCAGGGTCATAATTTCTCGCTCCATAGTCGTACATGTTAAGTCCCAGCTCGTCTTGCAATTCTTTTCCGTTGTACTTATACTTATTATTACTAGCTACATAATCATTATACGCCTTATGTTTTAACCCAAAAGGATAATAATTATTCTCTTCAATAATTTCAAGAACTTGGGTCGCTGGATTTTTAGCATAACTCAATCGTACATTCCCCAAATGATCTTTATACTGGTAGACATACTTTTTATATATGTCATCATAATACCCTTCTGCTATAGGGAAAAATTGTAAGATTGGCCGCGATGCAACATTCTGACTTCCTCCTGGCTGCTGTCCTCCTGCCAGACTTGAACGATTTGCTTCTGCCGGTGGATCATTTGGAGCGGGATCCTCACCATCAATAGGAGGATCAGTGTCTCCCGGATCTTCAGGTGCCGGACCGCCATTATCATAATAAACATACTGAAAACCAGTAAGATAATTTGTCGTAGTAAAAAAGCCATATTCATCTACTCTTTTTTCTAACTTTTGACCCATCGCGTTGTAAATATACTCAATTGTCTGAGTTGTTCCAAATGTAATTTTCTTAGGTAAATTGAGTTGATTGTATTGAATCTCAGTGATGCTTTTGTTTTTATCGGTAATCATATTGCCATTGGCATCATAAGTAAAATCATCACCGGTTTTGTTTCCGTCCTTAAAACCTTCGTTGTCATTTCCGGCTGGACTGTCGGTTACTTTCGTTAACTGATTCGAGTTTTGATCCAAATAACCATAAGTCAAATCATCAATTTGGAAAACTATCGAAGGTGCATCACTAGCCCCATAACGCTGCAGGGAGGTAATGTTTCCGTTTTTGTCGTAACTCAAACTTTCATTATAGGCGCCCGATGCCGGAATCGCATCATTGGGTTTGCTATAAATGGCACTGGTCAAACGGTTCAGATTGTCGTACTGATACCCATAGGAGCGCTTGGTCACATCGGTATTGGTCTTCCAGGTAGTTTCTGAAATATTTCCGTTATACAAGGCTTGAACCTGTGAGTTGCCCGGCTGTTTGTCATAATTTATTTTAAAAGCGAACAGATCTTTAGGATCTGTGTCCTGCTGTAGCTCTTCGACATTGTTGATTCCGGTAAGCCAGCCTCTAATATTGTAACTGTAATGTACTTTCTGTAAAGGATTTGATGCATTGTTCCCTACATTTTTAACGATCAATTGCCCCAGATCATCATAACTATTGTTTGCTAAAACTTCAACGGTTCCGCCATTGATCTGATGGGTATGGGTCACTAAGCGGTCCTGAGGTGAATAGGTAAATTCTTCCCTTACTGTCAGCTCCGTATCTCCAGACGTGCGTTTGTGCTTGGTAATGGTATAAAGCGACTTTCCTGTAAAATCAAGTTTACTATCGGTAGTAGTGTAACCGCTCAGATGATTCTGAATTCGGGTGCTTATAGCTCGGGCTTTGGTATCGTAAAAGGTGGTAGTGGTTTCTCCTAATGTTTCTGAGGAGGTAGTCAGGGCTCTTGTCCAGCTTCCGGTCACTAAACCTTTGGTATTATCTAAAACAGCCTGATCTTCGACAGAAGCAGGTCTAACCGGAGCATTAGGATAATCATAGTCATCGTAATAAGTAACCGTTAAAAGTTTAAAATTTACCGGAGCATTATTATTGCTATAGTATATCGTTATATTGTCGCCTATAGTTCCTATATAGCCTCTGCTTTCATACAGAACAGTAGCCGTATTCTGTTCATCCTGCAACGATTTTCTATTGGCGGATCCCGGAGGTACACCGCTCCAACCTGTATAAACAGGTCTGCCAAAACCATCGTATTTGGTAATGAGCCAGCCTTCAGCGGTTTCATCTTTAAAAGGCGAAAAAGCCGGCCCCGTCGCGACGGGACGATCGAGTTTGTCATAGACAATATACTCCCATTGTTTTCCGGGTAGTTTTTTTTCCACCAGACGATTGCGATGATCGTATTTGTACTGATAACACAAGCCGTTTAAAACATCATTGCTAACAACACCTGTTACTTTTGGCGGCAGTACATAGCTCAGATTGCCATACCTGTCATAAACATAGTAAGTGTCATGTTTATCACCTGAATTGTAAGTTCTTTTAAGGATGACCTGCCCTTCTTTGTTTTTAAATTCTACTGTGGAGCCTGATGATTCACTTGGATTTGCTGTTGTATTTTCATCATAGGTTATGGTTTTATACAATTGATTGGCTGCATAATTGCCCTCATCTGAAAAAGCAGTGCTAAACAGTCCCAATCCCGCATCCCAGGTTGCAGTGGCTGTAAATAATCTTACTTCATCAGCAGTGTTGGTCTGATAATCCATTTTGATTTCGTGTCCGCTATCCATAGCCCAAGCATCCCCTGGAGCTGCTTGTCTTAATACTCTGTTCAGAGGAGAGGCTTCCAGTTTTTTCTGAGAAAATGGATTAGCTGTATTATCATACGTCTGGGTACCGTAAAAACCTGTTAACGCATTGATAGCAACAGCAGGATCTATTCGGGTATAATTATCCCCTCCGTTCTGGGAAGCATAAGGCAAATATTCTTTGACTTGTCTTCCAAAAACATCATACTCCACAGGAGTAATGATATCTTTTCCACCTTCTCCCTGACCAATAGCAATGGTTTGTACCGGACGTCCGAGTCCGTCAAAATAGGTTATGCTTTGATTTTTCTCGTCTTTGGTCAGCGCATTTAGACCTGCAGTCTGAACCGGTTTCTTTGGCGTTACTGTATAAATATAGTTATCATCACTAAAAGTCTGGGCTTTTGCGCCAAAACCGATAAGGAATACTAAAATTAACAGCGGTATATATTTTTTCATTAGGTTGTAATTTCTCATTAAAAAATAAATCTAAATATTCACTTTACATTAGTGATTGTCATACGTACAGGTTCCATGGGTATTGGCGTAATTCTGACCGTTAGTATTTATATCACTAGACGCCATAAAATTAGCATTCCTCTGGCTCGCAGTAGAGAAGTATGTACCAAAAGGAACTGTATAGGTTACTGTTGATCCTATAGATCCTGTTCCACAATTGTTTCGGATAAAATCCTCACTTCTTTGTTCATTATAAAAACCACAGACCCCATTGGCATTGGCATAATTCTGTCCGTTTTGAGCCACATCATTCTGGGCTTTCATATTGGCATCTGCCTGTGATGATTCTGACCAATGAGTACCAGCAGCCACGGTATAGGTAACAGCCGAACCCCATTGACCTGCGGGACAATTATTTTTTGTAAAAATGCCACTGGTGGCTGTATTGTAAAAACGACAAGTCCCATTATTATTGGCATGGGCCTGACCAAATACATCACATCTTTGATTAGCCCTGTAATCTGCATCAAACTGCGACTCTCTCGATGTAATTCGTCCCGCCGGAAGTGAATAATCTGAAGAAGACCCCACGCTGCCTGCAGGGCAATCGTCTTTAGTATATGATTTAGTAATGGCTGCACTGTAAAAGGTGCAATACCCTTTAGCATTAGCATTGGCCAGTCCATTATTGTTAACATCCTGTTGTGCCAAATCATCTGCAGCTGCCTGTGACTCTCTCGAGAAGTGTCTTCCAGCAGGAACGATGTAGATCTCTGTTGAACCCTCTCCACCCGGCGGACAATTATTTTTGGTGAAGGAACCGCTTTTTTCAGTATTGGCGAAAGTACAATACCCATTAGTATTGGCATTGGTCCTACCATTTGCATTAAATAAAGTCAATCCTTTTGAATCAGCATGAGCTTGTGAATCTGTTGAAGTTTCGGCACCTGCGATCTGACTAAAAAATACGCTTGATCCTACTCCACCGGGAGCACAATTATCCTTAGTAAAGGAACCGCTAAAGGCGATACTGCTGAATGTACAATACCCATTCGTATTAGCATAAACCTCACCTTTTGCGTTGAATAAAGCCAATCCTTTTGCATCTGCATCAGCTTGTGAAACTGTTGAAGTTTTAGCACCTTCAACCTGACTATAGGGTACACTTGATCCTACTCCACCGGTATCACAATTAATTCTGGTAAATGAACCGCTTAAAGCAATACTTCTGTACGTACACTCTCCTTTACTATTGGCATTGATCTGACCGTTTGTATTGAATAAGGCTAGTCCTTTTGAATCGGCATGAGCCTGAGAAATATCTGAAGTCTCCGCTCCTGCCACCTGACTAAAAGGTACAGTTGATCCTACTCCACCCGCATCACAATTATCTTTGGTAAAGGATCCGCTTAGAGCAATACTTTTAAATGTACAATATCCTTTAGCATTGGCATTGATCTGACCGTTTGTATTGAATAAGCCTAGTCCTTTTGAATCGGCATGGGCCTGAGAAATTGTTGAGGTTTCGGCGCCTTCAGCCTGACTAAAAAACACATCTGATCCTATACCAGCACCGGCGCAATTAGTTTTTCTGAACAAACCGCTTCGGGCAATACTTCTATACGTGCACTCTCCTTTGCTATTAGCATTGGCCTGTCCGTTAGCTCTTATATCAGCCAGCGCTTTTCCATTGGCCTCTTCCTGTGAAATTGTTGAAGTATATACTCCCGCAGATACTACATATTCTATTGGTGAACTACTACCTCCAACTGGACAGTCATTTTTTGTAAATACCTGACTCTGTCTTGTGTTTTCATAGATAATCTGCCCTTTATAGTTATAACGATACACTTGTAAAATGCTTTTATCCTTATCCCTGACCGATTTTAATCTGTTAAGCTCATCATACTCATAATAACTTACCAATCCCTTTGGATCGGTCATGCTGCTTATTCCTATTAAAGGTATATAAGTGTAGGTCGTTACCATACTATTGTCCAGTGCCGAATCATTACGCAATGCACTTAGTGCTGTTATTAAAGAAGCTTCATTTCCTGTCTTAGAGGATGCATTTTCTATGGCTGTAATTAAATTGGCAGGAATGACAACAGGTTTGACACTCTCTATTTTTGCCACCACCTGGCTTCTGTTATACCCCCATACTACCGTTATATTGGCATCTGTCGTCATCAAAGCGGGAGTCGCGTTGTCTGTAGTTACGGACCCTATAAAATTCACATTTCCACTTAAGTCATAACCATAAAATTTTCTCTTTTCTACAGGATTGACGTTGATCCCTTTTGAAAAAGATACAGGCTTAAATAAATTACTTAAAACTGACTTAAATTCATATTTATAAGAGTCGCTTACTTCTCCGTTTTTCTTGTTTATGATTTGTACTACCGGTGAAACAAAATTTTTATTGACCATAGCCTGAGCAACAGCATCAGTAAAATCATATGGATAGAAGATTTCATTTACTACTTTAGTCTTAGTATCATATGTAGTAGTGACCTTTTTTTGTTTGTAATGGTCATTATACTCTATTTCAACCGTTCGGTCTACAGGTTCCTCTTTGAAATATTCTGTCGTTTTTTTGTTATAGATGAATTTATCACTATCAAACTCTTTATAAACATTAAAATAATAAAAGTCTTTAACGGTATTGAGTGGACCTATCTCCTGTGCAAAGCTCCTTACAACCTTATAATCGATTTTTAAACTTTTAGGATAATTAGGATTGTTTATAATGGTCATTGGCACATGGTCTGAATCGTCGGTATCAAAATAGAGATTGGTTTCTTCAGAAAGTTTTTTACCAACTGTATTAACCTTATTATTAGAATAAATTAATTTACTTTTTTCAGAACCCACAGACAAATCCTGTCCTGCCGGCTGAGAGGGAAAAGTAGCCAATGTTAAGGACGGTTTATTAAATTGTGTCATTTTGTAACCTTCGGGATACACCATTTTCTTAACTCCATACTTTTCCGATCCAGGTAAATAGGTATAGGAAACAGTATTGTTTGCAGATGATCCGAAATTGCCACCGCAATTGCCGCATAAAAACTTTTCAGATACCAAAATTTCGCTTCTGAGTACGCACTCTTTTACGGCAAGGTATCCCACCGGAGAGCTGTTATTCATTCCAAGATTATACGGCTTTGAACTTATATTTAAAACATTGTAGTCATGAGGTATAACAGCGTATGGAAGTTGATGACCAGATCCATTGACTACTGTTTCTTTTGATAAATAATTACTATATAAATCAACACTTCCGTTGAACTGAATTCCACTGCCAAATCCGGAAGCATCTGTGTAATCATAGTATTTTGTTATGGATTCACCAATTGCTGGGTGATCTGTTGTTGAATTCACTCTTATTCCTCCTACAGGAACAGTACCACCATCGCTGGTATGCTGTGCAGCGGCAGCATCAAAAAAAGCTAAATCTATTTGAGCCTCCAGATTTTGTGTTCTGTTGTAATCTGTTCGAATTTTAAATTCATAGGTACCTGCCGGAATAATAAACTTACCACTACTGTCCTTAGTTATCGCGCAATTATTAAAGCTTGAACAATTGCTGTCAATTTGTGCCATTTCGCTTAATTGCAAAGATATTTTAGGAATATCTATTCCATCCTGCGCGCGCGCTCTGGGAACTAATGTATAATAAGGTGTAGTGGGGTCAAAACCTACCGGGGAATCTCCGGAAATCCGACGAATGTTCATATCGATAAAATTTACATTACCAATATAATGACTTAAGGTTGCCACAACATCACTATCAAAGGTTTTAGTAAAAACACTTTCTTTAACAGGATTGGCATTTTCTGAAAAATCGGATTTAAATTTTAGCTGAATACCAACATTGGGCTCGTTATTGGAACTACCATTTTTAACAGCCAAATTTTGTTCGTATTTTATCTCTGTTTTTCCTCCTGTTGCATAATAAATCGTTTTTAAGGCTCCTTTTTGAGTTTCGAAAAAATTGGGTTTCTTATCGGCATTATAATTAGTTCCTTCCACTAAAAAAGGAGTAGTGTTATTTGTTCCGTTGGAAAATCCCCAATAATCCAGATTGTTAGGATAATCGTAAACAGAATTGGCAAAATCCGGTAAATCTGCATCATAGTAGTCAAAACCATAGAAGAATATGTTATTTTTAATGATATTGTCCAGTACATTTCTCCTGCCTGAATAACTAAAACTATAAGAGCTTACCGTTTTATCATTCATATCTTTAACAATGATCTTATTGTAAACTTCATAATTGTTCAATTTTATATAATTGAAACTAATCTTGAAATTTTTAGAGTCGATCGATTTTAAAATCTTCCTTTTTATAATATCATTTGTACATCCCTGATTGATTACATCTCCCACACCAGAGGCATTATGTCTTATTTGAAGACTTGCATAAAAATTGTAGGTCTTAAAGTCATTGTCATCGTAAACAAAGTTGATTTGTTCGCCATTGTTTACAATAATCTTTGATAATTGCCAGCTCGAAGTATAAGTCGGAAAACCTTCCTCAAAAAAAGAACTGTATCCCTGAAAAGGGGTATTGATCTCCTTCTGTTCAAAAAAATACTGATTTGCACTGGCATCTGTTAAAATGAAGCCTTCAATAATTTCATTGTTGTTTCCATTTCTTAGTATCTGAATTTTATTTTCATGTTTGGATAAAAAAGCCGGGGTTCCGTCTGTGCCAATTTTAAAAGAAAAACGAATCCCGTTTACACTTACGTTGTATTTATCTGCCTCACCATCATAGAATCCGGAAGCCAGTTTATTAGCATCATTATCTGTAATGGTACCACTAGTAGCAATATAGTTGTTTACAATTCCTTTAACAGCTGCATTATTAAATCCTCTTGGGTGTTCGTCCGGTAAACCTCTTACTTCTCTGCTCACGACACCTCCCACACTTAATTGCCACCCCAATCCCATTATCGATGGTGTTTCTTCTAATCGGTTTCCGCTATAATTGTAGCTCAATTGAATGGGCAGACTAAGTTCTCCTACATTTCCGGTAAAAAGTTCAATATTCTTTTCTAATCTTCCATAAAATAGATTTACAGGAATCTCTCCAAAAGTTCCCAATCGTGCCGCTTCAGGAGAAACCGGAAAGGTTAACAAATCAGGATTTAAAGTACTTTGCTGACTAAAGGCAGCATTCCAAAAAACAAAAATTAATAAAAATCGGGATATTATATTCTTCATATTTTTAAACTATTAAACTGACACTCGCAGTTAAACAAATTATTTCCTCGTATTTTCTAATGAACAGATTTAATCACTTTAACAGATTCTGTCTTAACATCTGTTCTCACTTTGATGATATAGATTCCTTCTGAGTATCCGCTCAAATTAACCGGTACGGTTCTGCTATTGATGTCAAATTCTTGTAAGGTACGTCCGGTAATGTCGATCACAGTGGCTGTACCTTCTTTAAAATCATACCCTATAATCACATTGGTATAAGTGGATGCAGGATTCGGAATGGCTTCGATACTGGACTTTACTTTATCCACTTTGGTTTTGTCTTTGAGTTTCACCACCCAAAAATCATTGCCTCCCATACTGCCGTTTTTATCTCTCGACGCAGCCGAATTGGAGGTTCCTGCCATCAGATACCCTCCATCTCTGGTTTCGATTAACTTTCTGAGGATATCTTCTCCGGCACTGCCTACCGTTTTGTTCCAGATTTCTTCTCCTTTATCGTCAATTTTCATCGCGATATAATCGTTAATTCCTTCCTTTTCTTTGCTGACGGAGTTAAGCGCTTTGGCAACGATCCCTTCACGCGGGCGTCTGCTTTCACTTTGCGCATAACCACCTATGAGATAACTTTGATCTTTATTTTCTACCAGAGAGGTCAGGATGTCTGTTTTTCCAAAGTCATACGTTTTGCTCCATACCACCCCTCCGTCTTTATCGAGTTTGAGTATCCAGTAATCGGTTCCGTTTCCGACTATACCGCCTATGGTGGTCAGAGCATTTTTACTGTTGGAATTTCCGCCTGCAATATAACCGCCATCAGCTGTCTGGTGAATAACATAAGGCTGATCGTCTCCTTCGGCTCCATAAGTACTTTGCCATTGAATTTCACCTGTATCCTTTATTTTAAGAACCCAAAAATCTCCTACTCCTTTATTGTTCGCAGTTTTATCACCTGAAATGGGCGAATTGGAATAACCTGCCAGTATGTATCCGTTATCTGTAGTTTGTTCCATACTCCTCAGTACATCGGTATAGGCTCCTCCGTAAGTCTTTTGCCATTCCACATCACCCTGTTTGTCCAGTTTAACAATCCAGTAGTCCATGTTACCACGGCATTTCTCTGATTTGTTAAACTGATCTGCTTTTTTGGTCGCCTGAGGAGTTCCGTTTGTTCCGGTAAGTACATTCCCTGAATAATCAGAACTCGAAGAGCCTCCTAACATATAACCTCCGTCTTTGGTTTGAAAAGCACACAAGAGTTCGTCTTTTCCTTTACCGCCAATGGTTCGTTGCCATTGTTCGCTGCCTGAAGCATCTAATTTGATGACCCAAAAGTCAGTAAGTCCTTTGCATTTTTCATTCTTTTGAAAACCTCTCCCCGAATCTGAAGTTCCTGCCAGGATAAAACCTCCGTCTCTGGTGTTTTTAATGCTCTGCAGCAAATCAAATCCGCTTCCGCCTATGCTTTTTTGCCAGACCAGATCTCCTTTTTCACTCATTTTCCAGATCCAGTAATCCAGATCCCCATGATTATCATCGTCTTTATTTCCGGTTTTATTTGACAAAGAGCTGCCCGTGAGAATAAATCCGTAATCGGCCGTAGGCTGGGCATCAAACAAATAATCAGCATGCTGCCCCCCATATGATTTTTCCCAGAGAATGTCCTGAGAATAGATAAAAAAAGGTAAAATAAAAAAGAGCAACAAGTAACATTTTTTCATAAGCATAATCATTTCATTTTTTTTGCGCGCAAAACTATGAGATTGAACTCCCATGTCCTTACGTGTTTCCGTATTAGCCATGCTTTTATCTAAAAAACAGGTATTTATACCTGTTTTTTAGATAATTTTATTCTTACTAAAGATTTAGCTGCTTATCACAATTTATATCATTATAATTGTATGCAGCTAACAATAGTACTCGCTTCCTAAGTACCTTTGAGAAAGGCTTATTGTACAGGTTTAGAGTATCAACATAAAATCAATACAGCATAAATGAATACCTTCACTAAATTGAAATACCTTCAAAGAATAATGAAAAAACAATTGTGGTCACTCAGTAGAAAGGCACAAAGATTATCTGAACGGCGTCGCACAGAAATACAAAGAGCAGAGATTACGAATCTGTTAGCGTCATTTGCTGTTGTCTTACCGCTTTCTGCTTTTACTTATTGGAGAATTCTCTTGGAAAAATTCAATACCGATTATTTTGAGTTTTGCTACACTTTTGACGACGTTTACTATATCCTTTATTATAAAGGAACGGTACTCTGGTATACTCTTACTGTCTTAATGCTATCTGCTGTAATCTCCGCAACAGCGTTACATTTTTGGAAATTTCATCTTCAATTCGTAACAACAGGGTTGGTCTGTCTTCTTACATATATTTTATGTAATATCAGTCATTTTAACCATACCCAGACGATTATACTAATGATTATTTCTATATGTATTACAATAGCTTATCTATTTTTTACAAAGCATGCTCAATATCTTTTTGTAGTCTTCTCAGGTATATTTTTAATATGTGCCGCCAGCGCAGATGCTAAGTATTATCAAAAAGCAGCAAGAAAAAAAGACATACAGCTAAAAGATGGTTCCTTCGTTTTAAAAAAAAGTGATACAGAATGTTACTACGTAACCAGCACATCAAAATATATCCTAATATATACCCCCCGAACCCATCAAATAAAAAAAATAGAAAGGGATCAAATTCGCTAAATTCGTTCAAACGCCCATAATAAACATTTAATCATACTATTAGAATTGCCTTCTATATTATCAGGAAAAGTTAAGGCAGCAAATTATTTATAATCTTGCTTTACTTTGTAATATCCATCAGGACAAAATCATGGCATATGATGTTCTTGAAAACTAGAAATCCAACCAAATAAGGCTCAAAGAAGCCGAGGTTCGAATATATTAAACTGCAAAGACAATGCTGTGACAGAAAGTTTCTTCAAGACATTGAAAATAGAACTGATTTACCAAAATCGTTTTAGAAACAAACATTAAGCTGAATTCGTAATTTTAGACTACATTGAAAAATTTTACAACATCTATGGAAGGTATAAACACCTTAATAATCTGAATATTATTGAGTATCGAAAAATAATGATTGGAAATTGATTGATTATTTTTAAAGAATTAGATTTAAAATGTTTTGCTAATTTCACTCCCAGAAATTAGTTTTGTACTATTGAGTAAATTAAAATGCTTTTGAAGTACATATAAGATACAAATTCATACATCATTACTAACCACAAAAGACATGTTTTGAGTTTTGTGGCAAAATCGCGGCACATTGGTATTGGAGTTACCTCCATCTTTACCACAAAAGCTAAAGAGGTTAAAAAAAATACGAGATTGTTTTTTTAGTTACATAAATTATTAAAGAAACGAGGGTAAAATAATTCAACTCTTTAAAAATTTGAAACTAAACAGACAACTAGAAAAAAGGGCTCTTTGGAATTTAAAATCTGTGTGGTTACAAATTACAAAGCAACTTGCTAGTTCAGTTCTTTTACAATCTAATGGAACTGAAACTAATAAGTAAGAGATCTTTAATACTTAACGAATAATTGATCTGGAACTTTTAGATTAAATTATTAATTTTATCAAACTCTTCGATCGTCTTGTAACCTAAGAATGAATGTCTTCTTTTTTTATTGTACCAATTTTCAATGTATTCATATACTTTCATTTTCATTTGGTTCCTCGGTAGGAGTTTATTTCCATTGATTAACTCAGCTTTAAAAGAATTGAAAAAACTTTCAGAAACGGCATTATCATAATGACTTTGTCTCCGACTCATACTACGCCGAACACATTTATAGGAGTCTAATGTACTGGTGAAAATTTTATTGGCATATTGAACACCTCTATCAGAATGGAAAATTAAGTCTTTAGCAATTTTCCTGTTTTTAATCGCCATTTCCCAAGCAGGCAAGGTAGTTTGTTTAGTGCTCAATCGATCGCCTAAACTCCATCCAATGATTTTCCTGTCAAATAAATCCATAACAATGGTTAGGTATAGAAAGCCGTTCGTTGTTTGTATGTGTGTAATATCGGAAACCCAAGCTTTAGAAGGTTCATTAACTCTAAATTCTCTATTTAATACATTTGGAGACACATAATGATTATGAGTTGAATCAGTTGTGACCTTATACTTTCTTTTGACTTTTCTTCGAAGTCCCAGCATTTTCATATATAGTGATACTCGCGAGCTATGTATTGTAAATCCTCTCTTTTCAAGTTCTTTAGTAATTTTTATACAACCATATGTATGTTTAAATTCATAAAATATAGCTGTAATTTGCTCTTTTAATAAATTTACCCGAATTTCTGTGTTTGTATGTTCTTGTTTTTTTCTTCTGTAATATGTACTCCTCGACACTTCTAAGACGGTACATATCTTTAAAATTGAGAATTTAGATTTATTGTTTTCAATGAATTGTTTAATCATTGCTTTTCCTTGAGAAACGTATTTACTTCCACTTTTTAAAATTTCCAGTGTATGCTGTGACTCTTTGAGCTTTTTTTCAAGATTAGTAATTAAGGCTTGTTCAGGAGTTAATTTTAAGTAACCACCTCCACAAAAACTTCCTTTTCCAAATTTTTTAAAGTCTTTCCGCCATCTATTTAAACAACCTCGAGTTATCCCCAGCTCTTTTTCAAGATTTTCAATTTGCCCCTTTCCTCTGCCATAACTTAATTTAACCGCATATACTTTAAAAGAACGTTCGTATTTTTTCATATTCTGAAGTTTAATTATTCGTGAAAAACGGCTTCTTTTTTAATGCGGATTTTCAATATATTCAAGTATTTTTTCTTCCATTTGTTTTTTAGTCAGAAGCGTATGTAAAGCGGCTAATTCAGATTTAAGGGAAGTAAAAAAACTTATAGGGATCACATTATCTAAATGATTCCTTGTTCGGCTCATGCTTTGTCTGATTTTTTTACAAGATTTTAATTTATCAGTAAACAATTTATTAGCGTATTGAGGAGATCGATCAGAATGAAATATTAACCCCTTCTTTATTTTTCGATTATGAACCGCCATTTCCCAGGAGGGTATAGAAGTTTCTATTATTGTTAGTCCATCACTCAGATTCCATCCTATAATTTTTTTGTCAAATAAATCCATAACAATTGTTAGGAACAAAAATCCAGTCATTGTTTCTATGTTGGTTATTCCCGAAACCCAAATCTGAGAAGGCTCTTCAGCTATAAATTGTCGATTGAGAACATTGGGAAAAACGCAAGGATTATAAAATTTACTCGATGTCGCTTTATCTCTTCTTCTAACCTTGCTAGAAAGACCTAGTTTTTTCATGTAGAGAGTAACCTGAGCACGTGATAATTTGAAACCTCTACTTTGTAATTCTGCTGAAATCTTTACATTACCATATATCCCATTATATTCATTAAATATAGAAGTTATTTCTTCTTGCAATAGGATTGTTTGACGTTGCCTTGGAGATATTATTTGATTTTTCCATCTATGATACGTATTCTCTCCTATACCTAAAACTTTGCACATTCTCCGAAGCGAATATGTGTCTAAATTGTTTTCAATAAAATGAAAAATCATAGGTTTTCCTTCAAAGATATATTTGCTTGCATTCTTAAAAATTTCAATTTCAATTTCTGTATTCTTAAGTTTTTGTTTAAATGTTCTTTTAAGTTCGGAAAATCTTTTTTGTTCAGGGGTTCTAGAATGACCACGTCTACAAAAACTTTCTTCACCATATTTCTGGAACTCATTTTTCCATCTATAGATGTTTGTAGCTGCTATGCCAAATTCTTTTGCAACTTTAGAAAAATTTGTTTCGAGCCCTAGTTTTACAATATTTATTCTAAAATTACGGTCATAAATTTTAGTTTTTTTCATTTCTTAATATTAAGAATATATGACTACCATGAATTTAAGAAATAAAATGACGTGGATGAATAAAATAAGTAAAAATTAGCATAATGAAATATTGCAATCTTTTATTAGAAAACCCCATTTTTTAAATTTAAAAATTGATTTTTGCTGCCTATCTATATTTCCTCCTACAAATTTCATAATAATATCCTCAGTGTACCAATTTTGATTATAATCTTTATGTTTAAATCTGCCGCTACT
The DNA here is from genome assembly GCF_041154745.1 of Flavobacterium sp. CFS9. Taxonomy (NCBI): domain Bacteria; kingdom Pseudomonadati; phylum Bacteroidota; class Flavobacteriia; order Flavobacteriales; family Flavobacteriaceae; genus Flavobacterium; species Flavobacterium sp. CFS9. Next base: position 4,780,291 of record NZ_AP031573.1, read on the forward strand.
ATCTGTTGTATTAGAATCCATCTTTATTCAGATAAAAGTTATTCCAGAATGCGACAGAACCGGTAATTACATTGTTCTCTTTTTTATATTGGGCTCAATCCAAGAATAGCTATTATTTTATAAAAATTGAATTTATTATGGAGTAGCTGTAAATGTATCTTTATTTCATATATTCGTTCTAAACATCAAAAACTTCGTCAAATACTTTTGACAACTAATATTGAATCAGTTAAACTTAAAACGAATAAAAAAACTAAACGAAGTATTATAATGAAACTAGCATCAATAGATAATAACACCAGAGATGGAGAATTGGTTGTTGTAAATAAAGAACTGACAAAAGCCATCCGGGTTACTGAAATTGCCGTAACCATGCAACAGGCAATCGATAACTGGCCAATCAATGAAAAGAAACTTCAAGATATTTACCAGCAACTAAACTCTGGCAAATTAACAATCGGTAGTTTTGATTTTACAAGCGTGCGTGTTCTAGCTCCAATTCCAAGAGCTTATCACTGGGCAGATGCAAGCGCCTATGTTACTCATGTCGAACTTGTTCGAAAAGCAAGAAACGCAGAGCTTCCTGAATCTTTTTGGACAGATCCTCTAATGTATATGGGGGCCTCGGATGCTTTTATTGGAGCTTATGATGCCATAGAGATTGAAAATGAAGAGTGGGGAATTGATTTTGAATCTGAAGTTGCTGTAATCACTGATGATGTTCCTGCTGGTGTAAGTGCTCAAGATGCCTTAAATCATATTAAATTTGTAACAATAATAAACGATGTTTCACTCAGAAACCTAATTCCCAATGAACTCTCTAAACAATTCGGATTCTATCAATCCAAACCTTGGACTTCTTTTGCTCCTGTTATCATTTCTGTAGATGAATTAAAAGACGAATTTATTAACGGTAAACTGCACTTACCATTGATATCAATATTAAATGATGAAATTGTAGGGACTCCCAATGCAGGCGTCGACATGACCTTTAATTTTGGCGAATTAATTGCCCATGCTGCAAAAACCCGTTCATTAATGGCCGGCACAGTTATTGGTTCAGGCACGGTGGCCAATCAGGGAAGTCCAACGGGATCCAGCTGTATTGCTGAGATCAGATGTCTGGAAACCATAAAAGACGGAAAACCTTCCACTCCATTTTTGAAATTTGGAGACAAAATTGAAATTGAAATGAAAAATGCAGTCGGTGATTCCCTATTTGGTAAAATTAATCAAAGAGTAAAAAAATACGAAAAGAAATAATTTCCCCTTACTTCTATACGATCAACGAGCCCTATTTGATTTGTTCAGATAGGGCCTATGCATTCAGGCGAATCTTTTCTATTGCAATGAAAATCAACTGAGCCCGACAATAGAGTTTTTATGGAAAGTACGTGAATGAACTCTTCGATATCTGTAATAATTGAGGTGCGTTTCCAAAAAATAAACAAAAACAATTGTACTTATAGCCGGAAAGCATAAACAAACAAAAGAACACTATCGTCAACAGCTGCTAGAAAGAATTTTGGCAATTGCCTTAATGGAAAATTACTTTTGTATTTAAGAAAATTGTATAAAACCGAAAAAACCGCATAGTTATTCTTCAACCTTGTCAAGAACAAGAAAGCTAGCAGTTATTTTATAAAAGCATATTTATATGAAGAACTTTCCTTTGGTCATTACTTTTCTTTTACCGTTAATTTGTTTTTGTCAATCTGACAAGGACTTTAAATTTATTGCCAAGGACAACGACGGCGAGAAAATCTATATCACATCTCCTGAAAAAGATAGTGATTATTTAAAATTCTGGATAAGTCATACTGTTCCCATACGGCCAATTAAAAATGCCGAATTAAAGGAACTCTTCTTTGGCGGAAATCGTGAATTGATGCTGGTCGAATTAAAATGTTTGGAGAAAACCTATGATTTAATTAAGGTAATCACTTATGACAAAAAAGGAAAGATCGAAAAATCAGAAAACGCTGTAATAAGATTGGAAGAAATCTATCCTGAATCTTTTATGGATATCGTAGCGAGAGAGGTATGCAACTTATAAAAAAACAACAGCTAACAATTACCATGCATTCAGAATAATTTACTACGTCTATTCGCTATCGCACAGGCGTAAATCCAATAATGGCTTAACTATAGTTCAAATGCCCTGTAATACCAGAAGTCTATGAGATATTTCATATCTCATAGACTTCTTCTAAATAAAATTACATTTTAACTGATATTAATTTCGCATACACTATATTCATAGTCAGACTGTTATCTCTTTTGGTAGACATAGTATTTATCTCTTTAATTTCGTTAAATTGAATTAGAGACAACTCTACTTATCCATTACTTTTTATTTGCATATTCATCTATTATAAATTGTTATGAAAACATGACACTAATTCAAATTAAAAAAATTATTTAACAGTTAATGTCATATTAGGAACAATTATAGCGTCAGTTATTCCTCCTGTGAATCGTTGGGCATAAACTTCAAGATAATCATTTGTTAATAGTTCAACAGAAGCATTTAAAGGAAGGACGATAATATCATTTATTGCTACTCCTCTTCCATAAATTTTATTCTGTGTTAAAGCTGTTCCATTCTTTGCAATATAGATTATATAGGTTCCTACTGCGGATACTTGAAAGGAAATAGAGCCTGTAACCTGAAAAATTCGTTTCTTTTTTCCCATATATCTCAATCTGTTATTATTATTTGTTGGTGCATCTAAGGAAAATCTAAATAAATTATAGGATGTTGAATTCCCATTAACTTTAACAATATTACTTGGATTCGATGTATTAAAGGTTGTAGAAGCACCGGAGCCAACAGGATAATCCATAGTGAAATCGGCTACAGCACTGGCGTCGGTTTCGGTAGGGATTCCAGAACATCGTACGTTCCAGCTATTGGTAAAGTTGTATCCGCTATACGTACCGGCAGTATAGGGCTTTACATATCCGCTAGTGTTGGTACCGGTAAAAACAACTGTTTCTAAGACAGCATCTCCTGATATTGTTGGATTTGAAGATACATCAAATCCAATAGCAGTACCATTGACCTGACTGAAGCCGCCTTGTTTTTCTACAAGAGTAAAAGTTCCGGTTAGTTTTTCATAAGTACCTGAATTGTTGCTGAACCACCCCAAATTACTAAGTAATAATTGCGTGATATTGTTGTATGTTATTCCATTTGTATTTCCCGAGAACTGAATGATACTTAAAAAAACCAATCCAAAGCCTGATATACTTCCTACAGAGTTAGAATTAGCTACTATGCAGTCTCTGAATATTAAGTTTTGAGTCGCTGCTCCACTAAGATTAAATACGTTTCCGGCTGTAGCAAGAAGAGTTAGACCTTTTATAGTTCCTCCGTTGGCACCTTCAAAAATATTTCCTGATGATCTGATAATAACATCTTGATTGGAATCCACTCCCTGTAAATAAGCATTATTTAGGTCAATAGGAAAATTAAAAGTAACATTACCGTTAATTTCATATAATGTACTGGAATTCAGAAGATATTTAGAGCCTCCTCCGGCGGCAAGTTCATCAGCTAAAATATTGGCTAAATTATCCGTAGATTTTATACGTTTAAAATTGATCCTTCCCTGCACTCCGCTGCTTAACGGCATCCATGAAGTGCTGCCTGCTGAATAATAGTAAAAAACTTTCAAATCCGTATCATAGACTATAAGACCATCAGCCGGAGTTGTGATCGCAGTTCTTTGAGCAGTTGTCATTCTGGGCGTAAGTAATCCTTGTGTAGTAGAGGTAAGATCTAGTATTGAACTGGAATTTGGCGTTATTGTCCCAATTCCGACTTGCGCATTAGCTATAAATCCAAAAAGAAGAAAGAGAAACACTAAGAATGTTTTATGATTTCTAAGAGCAGGTTTGTTGATCATAATTTTTGATTTTAGTTATTTTTTCCTGTTGTTTATTTTGAGTAATGACAGTTAATTTTTAGAGTTTAAAACGATAATTTTCTCCGTGAATCTTTCATTATTCAGAGTTAAAAATTCAGCTACATAAATTCCGCTGCTTAATCCATTGGTTGAAAAAGTATAATTTTGTTCTGTTCCCAGATTTTCTTTATGCAGAATAACTTTCCCGGTTATTTCATAAAGCTTGAACGTTCTTAAGGAAAGGTTTTTGGGATTCGATACTTTTAAACTATTATTGATATTATCCTGATTAATGAAAAACGGATTATAGTTTTTGTCACTGGTATTAAGTGTTTTATCGTCTTTGAATGTAATTTTAAAACGATCTGTGTAAACTCCCTTTTCAAGATTTACCTCATACATTCCATTTTTTATGTCATGAAAAGAATTATTCAGTGCATCATAGAGGTAAATCATTTGCGAAGCTTCCCAACTTATTACTTCAGGAATCTTAAATTTAAAAGTAGTATTGGTAGTTGCCTTTACGATTATGGGGATTTTTTTTTCAGGATCGAAATTTACACCCTGAATGATATAATTATTGTTTTCAATTAAAAAACTCACATCATTGGGAAGTTCGTCCATACCAAGCGCATCAATACCAATATCAACTCCATCTGTTGCGCGAGAGACAAATACAAGGGCTAATTGTCTGGTAAATTCATTATTAATTATAACATTCAATTTAAGGTATGAAATCTCCTCGGTAGCTTCCATTCCTTTGTCGCTTTTTTCTTTAGGAATATGTTTTTCAAACTGTGACAAACCACTTCCTTGTTTGTAAAATGCCCTCTGGGTATTTTTAAACGTCGCAGTTCCGCTAGCGGTGGCATTAATTACAAATCCCTGACCAATTGGAGAATATTTTCTTTGTATTACAAGCCCGGAAGACAATCCCGTATTGTTTACTGAGCCATCCGCGTTATAGGTATTGAAAGTGGCTGGTACATATACACCATTAGACCCCAAACTGATTGGAGAATATGCGCCATATCCTCCTCTGTAATTCACTAAGGTATGTGTATTTACGGTCTTATCCTGCTCCCAGAAGTAGGCAATACCTCCAGTATTTGCGTTAGAAGGATCTAAAAGAAAAGCATTTAAATGTAAAGCTGAAGGATATGGATTTCCGGTTAAAGTGGCATTATTAGCCCCTAAGGAAATAGTAATATTGCCATCATTTGGTTTTCCTCTAAAATCATACCTTTGGGCTCCGCCGGGATTATTGGTAACGCCGGTTCCCTCAGGATCTGTCGAATCAGTTCCGCTGGTTCCTTTCATTGAAAAACCTTCCCCAGGTGCTAAAATGGTAGATCCCCCAACAAAAATCCATTGTGAATAATTATTGGCATTTATGAGTTTATAAACCCATTTTGATGCTATTGCCAGAGGGTTAGAGGTTCCATCGGAATTACTTATGGGTAGAATTGTTGATGCCCCTGAAGCAATTGCCGTGGTAGGTCTACTCAGCATTGTAATGCCAAAGTTTCCATTTCCGGATGAATTCGTGGCGTTTCCAACTGGAGAACACCAATAATTATAATCGAAATTATCCGAAGTTCCCCTTTGATAAACTGACAATGTACCCAATCCCGAATTAGTTGAATTCCCTGTTGTTCCCTGTAACAATTGTGAATTATTACGCAGATACAGATTAGAATTCAAACTTAAGTTGATATCCTGTTGAACAAATACCACTTCATTCTTTACATACATGTTCGTATTTGGACTGAAATAAATTTGTGAGATACATTTTGAATTAATCAACAGGAAAATAAATAGAATTATGATCTTCATTACTTTAACTTTAAGATTAATAGCGTTTATTTACAAAAACTATATATTGGATGTTTTTCTTTTTTTAATTAAAAAAAAAAGCTCCAAGTATTATTCCACTTAGAAATAATATCGAAATTTCGTTGTCTATTGGTACAGGATCTCCAACTGGTGGAGGTATAGATTGCGGTTGTGGTACTGGGGGCGATGGCGCAGCTATGTTATTAGATGAAATAAAAAGAAGAATTACTACCAATTTTAACGATTTAACTTTCATATTACTTAGAATTAAGAGTTGCGAAATTGATTAAATTGTAATTTTTTTATTATTCTATTTTTGGTATAACAACAATAATTTAGGTAATTTACTGATATGAAGATATAAAAAATCTTACAAAATAAAAATCAAAAAAGAATAATTTTGTATGAATTATTTATGTAGTAGGATTACCGCCGAAAATATTATCTTTAAAAGGTCACAAAGTAATATCTCGTCACTATTTTTGTATAAAAAAATACCATGTAGCATACTGAAAAGTAAACTGGAGTTGTCTTCTGTTTTGCTACAAAAAGTTCAGTCAGTAAACTATACTCAGAATAAACACCTACAACAACGCATTTCACTTGTTTTTTTTTACAAAAACAAATATTGCTGAAGAACTAATAAAAATAGGTAATTAGACATATTTGTAACTAACAGAAAGTACTAAACGATAATGCATCAAAAATAAAAAACTATGTCAATAACAAAAGAATCAGAGTTATTAGGAATGCAAAAAGCAAGTGATGCTGTTGCCTATACTCTCAAAGCAATGATAGATTACGCTCAGCCTGGAATGAGTACAAACGAGCTCGACCAATACGGAGCAAAAATTTTATCTGATTTTGGAGCAAAGTCTGCACCACATTTGACTTATGGCTTTCCGGGTTGGAGCTGCATAAGTGTTGGTAATGAATTTTGTCATGGAATTCCTTCTGTCAAAAGAATTCTAAAAGAAGGCGATCTAATAAACATTGACGTTTCAGCAGAACTTGACGGATTTTGGGCAGATAATGGGGCTTCATTCGTTTTAGGAAAAGACATTCACCAACATCAAAAATTAGTTAATGCTTCAAGAGAAATCTTAGAAAAAGCAATTAACAATATAAAGGGCGGTGTTAAAATTTCAGATATTGGCTATATAATCGAAACGGAAGCAAAAAGAAGAGGTTTTAAAGTCATTAAAAATCTAGGCGGGCACGGAATTGGAAAAAGTTTACACGAACAACCTGATGAAATTTTGAATTATAGAAATCGTTTTGATCAAAGACGATTTAAGAAGAATGCCGTAGTAGCAATTGAAACTTTTATTTCAACTAATTCAACATATGCTATAGAATTAAATGACGGCTGGACAATGGTTGGGAACAATGGTGGTTTTATGGCACAACACGAGCACACAATTGTTGTAACGGACGGAAAACCGATAATACTAACAGAAAAAAACGGAATTTTTAACTAAAGTAATTTTCATACATAAGCAACTTATCAAAATTGTGTAGTTTTTCAATTAATTAAAAATAGCGTTTCTTTGATTTTACTGCTAAAATGGACAAAGCAGTTTTAAACTGATTCATTTTTTTGAAGCTATAATTTTAAAAGTGATAAAAAATAAGTTTAGATCCGGGAGACAGCATAAATAACAATACAATTTTTATAGCTCCTCAAGGTAAGACGTCTGATGTATTGTTTTGAAAAACTTAACAAAATGCTATTGATTCAATACAATAGTATCTCAAAATTTAAGAAACTAATTGTAAAACAAACCTCTTTTAATTTAAGTAGAGGTTTGTTTTTCAATATTTATATCAACATCTTATTTTCTGATCAAATTCAGGTTCTCATTTCTCTATTAATCGCCTATGATAATTTATCTGTCCTAAGTGATAAGTCAAATGTGTCATCAAATGTACCAGCAAATACTCTGTCGTACATGATTCTGAGAACTTTAAAATTGGATAGTCTTTTTCTAATTCTTCCTTTGAAAGCATGCTAATTGACGTTCTTATCATCTTTTGGGTATCTTTTATCATTTCAATTATTTTTGTTCTTGCAACATTCTTTTGAGCAAATTCAAGATCTCTGTCCCGAATATAATTTGTATGCCCAATGTACTTCCCAATAAATTCGTTTAAATTTCCCACCAAGTGAAGAGCCAGATTTCCTGCCGGGTTAGAGATAGATCTTTCAACTTTCCAAATATTCTCTTCTTCTTTGTAGAGTTCAATTTCGGAGATTAGTTTATCTAAGTCTCTTTCAAAAAATGATATTAGTTCTTCTGTAGTCATCTGTGTTAATTTTATGTTTGAATTGAAATTGTCTTATAGCTCTTCTTTTTCTCCGTCATGAAAAAGCCTGTAATATTTGCCTTCTTCTATTAGCAGACCCTGTGATTTTTGATCAGGAATACTTTTAGAATAATCTTTGGGGTGCTTTACATCAATACCAATCACCTTACCTTCGAATTGTTTGTTAACTTCTGATTGCAAAGTATGTCCCACTACTATCGACTCTGCATTAAAGATCTTAAGCCCCCGTTCTATATCTTCCTGTTTTAAATCTTCTTTGAAATACCCTCTGTACCAATTTATACCATTATGCGAAGAAATCAATAACTGTTCTAAACTTTTCTCTGCTTTCGGATAATATGATTTATAATAATTGCTTCGGATAATTCGATTGACTTCGTTTAAATTTGTTTTGTAATTAGCAAGGTCGGGATGTATCCCACCGTGTGCAAATAAAATTCCGTTAATCTGTTCTATTGAATTTTTGCTTGACATCCATTTTCCCAAAAACGAATCCGAGCTATACAAATCCGTTTGTTTTCTTTGTAAAATAGAGGCTACATGATAATACTTAGGTGATGTTGATTCAAAATTCCCCTGCATATTTTTTAATTCATGATTCCCTAAAATATAATGAACCCGTCCACTATTTTCTCTTGCTTCTTGTTCTAACTTATAAATGAACCAAAGTACTTGTGTGGTTGAAAAATCTCTGTCAACAAAATCACCAAGCAAAACTAAATGGCCATTTCCAAATGTCCAATTTGATTTTTCATCAATTACTTTAGCATTTATCAAAAAATCACGAAAGGTCTTAAATCCGCTTTCGATATCTGAGACCGCTAAAATCTTAAAATTACCTTTATAAGTATTCTCAGGAACTTTTATATCATTATCAATCGTAAACTCAAAACGGGATGAATCTAAAGGAAAATAACAATAAACCGGAATTTTTGTTCCGGATGAATAATCTTTCTGATCGAGATAAAATCCATCATCCTGATTACCTTTAATATAATTTACAGTAAATGTACTGTCATTTTTTTTAAAAACATAAGGACCATCTTTATCCCAATGCATCATTAAAGGGTCTTCGGCATAACGAAAACTTGCACCATGATAAAGTCCAAAGGAAACAGCAATAAATGCTACAATTATAAAAGTGGTAACCACATGTTTTATGTATCTCAAAATTCTTTTTTTCATACTTTTTTAAATTGCTTGGTTTTCTGGTTTGATTAAATATTGCTTTAGATTTAAGCTATAATACTTCCGATTGATAGTTTCTCAGTTCCTGTAAAAGATTTTCTGTCTTCATTATCTTTTTGTCGTATATAAACCTATTGACTAAAAATGTCCCCAAAAATGAAATTAAAAGACCAATTGTCATAACTGGTACTAGTATACTTTTATATGTCCAAAAATCAATATGATGTAATTGTTTAGTAAAAAGCACCATAGAGGTAATAAAAGTAATCGGGAGAAGAATCAACTCCGTTTTTCTGTATTTCAAAATGCTTCGTTTGACTGATAAGACCTTTGTTTGCAAGCTTATAACATCGGCGTTGTAGTAATCTATACTATAAAAAAATCTCAGCTTCTTTACAGATAAAACCATATTATATAGTAAAGCTGATAGTAACATAATACTACAAAACAGCAATGGCAAGTTATCTTTGTATTTCATAATCCAATAAGTGGCTAAGAAAATCATAGATAGAAAAAAGATTGCACTCCACAACTCATACTTAAGAGGTTTAGTCATTTCTTTTTTAGAAGCGTTCAGATTCGCTTTTCTAAGTACGATTTCATTAAGCCTGATACTTTTGGCTAGCTTGTTATCATACTGTTTCCATACTTCTTTTAAATTTGTGATATCCATAGTTTTATAAATTTTGTTGGTTAAAAAAATCTTTTAGTTTACTTTTTATTCGGTTTATTTTGGTTGCTATATTACTTTCACTAATACCTAGAATTACCGCAATGTCCCTGTATCGGGTGTCATCAAGATATAATACCATCAGGGCTTTATCCAGACTATTCAATTTTGCAATGAATTCATGGAGTAAGGCTGTCTGTTCTTCTAAACGTGTATCGTAGCTATCATCACTTATCAATAATATTGACTGATCAGAAATGTGTTTGCGTTTTCCTTCTTTCCTGTAAAAAGAAATAGCCGTATTTAAAGCAATCCTGTATAGCCATGTGCTCATTTTTACACTGCCATTATACCTATCCATTGATTTCCATAATTGTAATATGATATCCTGCTCCAGATCTTTATGGTTTTCTTTATTTGAACAATAAGTATGACAAATCTTATAGATAATGTTTTTATGTTCCCGTATTACTTCTATAAATTGCTCTTTGTTCATCTATTAAATTTTACATTTACCATATTATTCGGCTGAGCCGCTTAATTATCACATATACTTTTAAATTATTTTTCTAAAAACATACGCTGCTCAACCAATTCCTTTACTTTATACGGTAATGACAAACATATAAGGAACTGTATTCATTTAAAAGAAATTGGGATAAACGTCTCCAAATTGTATATTAAAGATGTCTTGAAATAATCAAAGTAATTTCATCACTCAATACTGCCATTTCAAAATCACTTAACCATCATTTGTCAAGAGCTTTGCGGAAGAATGCATATAATTGTATAATTGCATTATGAATTTTCTAAAACGAAATACAAGATGGATTGTGACTGCTCTTTTGATTGCAGCACTGGTACCTGTAATCATTATGACTTATGAAGTAATTTTTACTAAAGACAGATCAGTCTTGTTTTTGGGAAATTATCCTCAAAAGCTAGTCTTTATTGTAATTTGTTATTATATTTTTTTAATGGGATTGGGTTTATTTTGGCTGGTTAAACAACTTATTTTTGCGGCCAGACTGAAAAATGAAAAATTAAAAGCCGAATTAATGCTTCTGAAGAGTCAGGTCAATCCACATTTCTTTTTTAATATGCTCAACAATTTATATGGCTGGACTAGAAAAGATCCTGAAAGAGCGCAAGAAATGATATTGAAACTATCGGATATGATGCGTTACAGCATTTATGAAGGCGAAAAAGAAACTGTTGCAGTAGCAGACGAAATCAGCTTTTTGAAAAACTTTATAGAGCTCCATAAAATGAGATATCATAAACCTATCGATATTGTTTTTATTAATGATATTGAGGGGAATCAAAAAATCATTCCTTTATTACTAATTACACTTTTAGAAAATGCTTTTAAGCATGGTGTAGAAAAACTTAGAGAAAATGCTTTTATAAAAATGAGTCTAACCCATTATAAAAATCAAATCAATTTTCAAATTGAAAACAATTACGAAAAGACTCAGAATAGACCAGGAATAGGTTTAAAAAATCTCAAAAGAAGATTAGAATTAACTTATCCAAATCGTCATAAATTGACTTTTTCAATAACGAAAAATATCTATAAGGCCGAATTAATTTTAATAGAACTATGATTAAATATTTAATTGTGGATGATGAGTACATGGCTCATGAAATCATAAAAAGCTATTGCGATTTACTGCCAGAAATGCAGTTAATGAAAAATTGTTTTGATGCTTTAGAAGCATTTGAATATCTGAATAAAAATGAAGTTGATTTACTATTTTTAGATTTGAATATGCCAGTATTAAAGGGCTTTGATTTTCTAAAAACCTTACAAAATCCACCAAAAGTGATCATAACTACAGCTTATCAGGAGTTTGCCCTGGAAGGGTATGAACATAATATTGTAGATTATTTGCTAAAACCTTTCAGTTTTGAACGTTTTTTAAAAGCTATCAATAAAGTATCTGGTAGTAGTTCTTCTCAAAAATCTTTTCTTACTGAAAACACTTCTGTTTCAAATAGATTTTTTGTTCTCAATAATAAAAAATATATTCAATTGGAAGCAGAAAATGTTTTGTATGTCGAAGCTACAGGAAATTATATTAAGATAGTAACAACAACCGAAACTATTACCCTTCGTGAAAAATTTTCTACATTTCTGGAGAATTATTTACAAAATTGTCTGATACAGGTTCATAAATCTTTTGCTGTTGTCCCCAAACATATCAAGAGTATCGAAGGAAATATCATATTTATAGCGGCTTATAAAATCCCGATTGGCAAAACCTACAAAATTAATCTCAATAAATTATTGAAATAATCTTTATTACAGAGTAAAACCTAATTAAAAATAGTTGAATTCATTCTACTGGAACTTTAATTTTAGCTTTTCTACTGTTTTTGCAGATACAAGAAATTCATTCTTGTCATGCATTTTGATTCTCGAAGTTACTTTGTGAACGATCAATTCCGCAATGAATTTTTTATTGATAATGACTGATTTATTAATTCTGATGAAGTTATCAGGCAATAATTCTTCAAGCTTTTTAAGAGAGATTCTAATCATTTTCTTTTCATTTTCCAACATGAAATTAGCATAATACCCCTCGGCAACGATGTAATACAATTTATCACTATCAAGAAAATAGTTTTTGTTTCCATCAGGAACTATCAATGTTCTTGTACTGTTTTCAGATTTCTTTAATAACTCAATAAATTGACTCAAATCCGTTCTTTGTTCCTTTTTGACAATTCGCTCAATAGCGGTATTAAAACGTTCTTGCGAATAAGGCTTTAACAAATAATCGATAGCATGGAAATCAAAAGCCTTTAAGGCATACTTGTCAAACGCTGTACTAAAAATAATATCTCCTTTAAAAACATCTTTTATACTGCTCAGCAGGTCAAAAGCTGTTGCATCCTTTAATTCTATGTCTAACAAAAGTAAATCTGCATTGATTTGCATAATCTTCTCCTTAGCTTCAGCAAAGCTTCTTGCTGTTCCGGCTAACGAAAGATTTGGATGACTCTCAACCATACTTACCAACCTCCTTAATGCCGGCATTTCATCATCAATTGCTAAAACATTTATAAATTTCATTTTAAGCTGATTTTATTAACTACCCATTGGTCATCCTGGTAAATTTTAAATGCATTCTCTTGTCCTGTAAATATCTTTAATCTCTCCATAACATTAGTCAAACCGGTTCTATAAGTTGACTTTTGATTTAGTTTAGCACCATTATTTTTTATATAAACAACCTTTTGTTCAGTACAAGCCTCTATTCTTACAGTAAGGCTTTTCTCTATTCCCCTAAACCCATGTTTAATAGAATTCTCTACAATAGCCTGTAAAATCAATTTTGGAACCTTTAAGCCCATTGTCCCATCCGAAACATTTATTTCATAGATCAACTGATCTTCGTACCTGTTCTTTTCTATAGAAAGATACTTTTCAATAATGTATAATTCTTCTTCTAAAGTAACCGGTTCCATAAAATCACTTTCAAGAGTTATTCTTAGAATATCACTAATATCAATAAGCATATCCTGAGCCTTATCTGGTCTGGTATCAATCTCCGCTACTACGCTATTTAATGCATTAAACAAAAAATGTGGTTGCAATTGACTTTTTAACAATTGTAATTTGGTCTGATTCAGTTCAATTTCAAGATTCTTTTGTTTTTTTATCGAATTTGTCTCTTTGAGTATGTACTCAAAAACAAATAAAACTGCTATCTGAAAAAGATAATTTTTAAGAACATTATGAAAATCAGCTACAAAAAAAGCAAAGATGCTTTCTTTATAATCAGAAGATTTTTCATAAAAGAGAATTGGAAAAAGATGAAGAATTAAAATGAAAACTATTGCATAAAAGATACCGAGAATACCCAATATTAAAAATCGAGTGAGTGTATTCCATCGTGAAGTTCTATCAAAAATAGGTAAAATGATTAAAAAAAACAGTCCAACGCCTGTAATGGTGCTAGCAAGCGGTCTTACAAGATAATCAATCCATTTGTATTCATATCTGCCGAAATATTCAAAAACAAACATTTGAAACCAAGTAGAAACTGCAAGTAAAAACCATAAAACCAAAATCAAATGAATGCGCTTCATATCCAATAATTTTAAACAAAGAAAATCAATATTTCTTTAATCAGATTCAAAAAACAATCTAAAGAAGCTAACATCAACGTCAATTTATACTCAAAAAAAGTAGTTACTGTATCAAAATTCCAAAGGTTCATATCAATAAAAAAAATGGTAATCAATTATTACGGAATTTTATCATTAAATCCCTAAATCACGATTATGAAAACATCATTACATTTTATTACAGTACTAATTATTCCCTCTTTTATCTTAAACGCTCAATCGTTTGAAAGAATGCATTTTCCGGACATTACTACAACTTTGTCTTCTTCAAGAAGTGCTAATTTTATAGATGTAAATAATGACGGATGGGATGACATTTTCTTTTCTAACGGACTTTCATCAGGAGAAAAAAATATGTTATACATCAATAATACCGATGGCACTTTTACAACTGTAACGGATGACGACATTGTAGAACATAATATTAGAGCCGTTGGTGCAAGTTTCGCAGATACAGATAATGATGGTGATTTAGATGGTTATGTTGTCACATGGGGTTCGGGAGGAATAGCAAAACGAAACTATTTTTACAGAAATAATGGCAACGGTACCTTCTTCTTTGACCCTGAGGTTGCACCAAATCCGACCTATTCTGAAACAGCAAACTGGATAGACGCTAATAACGATCAATTACTTGATCTTTATATCACCAATAGTGCACAATCTCTGCAAAATCTATATTTCGAAAATCAAGGTAACGATACATTTTTGCAGCGTACCGATCTGACTATCACAAATGAAGCAAAACCTTCACGATCTGTTGATTGGGTTGACTATGATAATGATGGAGACAATGATTTGTTTATTACAAATGAGATGAATAATAAAAATACGCTCTACCGAAATGACGGACCGAACAACTTCACACAAATAAATGATCTTACGATTGTACAAGACCTTAAAGATTCTTTGGGTAGTTCTTGGGCGGATATTGACAACGATGGTGACTTTGATTTACTGGTAACGAATTGGGAACAGGGTAATCAATTATTTATTAATAATAATGGTGTTTTTACAGAAATGACCAATTCTGCAATTGCTCTTGAAACTGTTATTTCTTTTGGATCAACTTTTGGAGATATTGACAATGATGGTGATCTGGATTTGTTTATTGGAAATTCTTACTCGGAAACACATTTAAACAATTCTGTTTTTATAAATGACGGAAATGGAAATTTTACTCAGGACCACACAAGTGCATTAGCTACTCAAATAGGTTGGACCTATGGCGCAGCTTTTGGAGATTACAATAATGATGGCTGGCTGGATATTATCCTGGCTAATAATCAAAATGAAAGTCAGGTTAACGATGTTTATAAAAACACCGGTACAGGAAATAATTGGATAAAAATAAAATGTATAGGAACCGATTCAAACAGGTCAGCAATTGGAACTATTGTAAAAATCACATCTGTAATTAATGGGAATACAGTAACACAAACCCGTAAAGTAGAAGCTGCCTCAGGATATGCTTCTCAAAACTCACTAACGACCCATTTTGGCCTTGGCAATGCCGCAGAAATAGAATCTATAGAAATAAAATGGCCATCAGGGTTAATAGAAAATTTTATTGGATACGAAATCAATAAAGCGCATACTATAACCGAAGGTTCCGGAACCTTGTCTATTAAAGAAATAAATGACACAAAATTTAGAATCTATCCTAATCCTGTAAAAGATATATTTCATATAGAATCATCTGAAAGCGGTATTTATCATCTTACCATTACGAATACTCAAGGGCAAACTGTAAAAGAAATTAAAATAGATGGAGAGAATAAAAATCATACAATCAATATTTCCAGTCTCCCTACAGGAACCTATTTTTACCGCTTATTCGAAACTAAAAAAGTAATAAGTTCGGGAAAAATCATAAAAAATTAAATCATCAGAAGATTCACGCTTCTTAGAAATAAAATTGTCAATCAATAACTCAATTCCCAATAAAAGCCTCCTTTTTTTGAGGCTTTTAGTTTTTATGCCTCAATAGCTATATTTTCTCTAAATATCTTTGAAAATAACATTAATTTATTCCAACCCCACTATGCTTGAATTAGAAATTATTTTATTTATAATAGCCTATACTACCTTAGTAGTCTCTTTGACATTTGCATTTATATGCTATAAACGTAATCTGGAAACACAAGAGACACTTGTCCTTATTATCTCTTTACTAATACTCATCATTTCAATATCATTTACTCCGATACTAAAAAATTCGGGACATAGTTTTTTCTCAAACCTTTTTACAATCTCATCTATGATTTTTGTTGGTGCTGCTACACTCTTAAACACCTTAAAAGAGCGTCAACACAAACTTCAGAATATGTTCAAAAAGATTTATTTAGGATTGGGTATCATACTATTTTTTACCGTTCACCTTATTTCCTTCTTTAATATGACTAAATATGCTCAATGGTTTTCTTCGGGATATTTAATGCTTTCTATTGTCTTTTCAGCGATTATCATTAGAACAACAGAACCAAAAATTAAGATTAAAATAAAAAAAACAGACTCTGACAGGTTATTTGTAATAGCATTTTTGGTCATTGTACCTGTATACTTAGTTTTACAATTTCAATTTTGTGAGTATTGTGATAATCCACCAATAGGTTTTTTACTTCCTTTCTTATTTTCATTAATCGCAATTAACAAAATAACAGATGATATTAATCGATTATCTATTCTAAAAATTAATACAGAAAATTTTCAATCCAATCTCATTGCTTATGGACTCAGTGACCGTGAAACAGAAGTAGCAAAGTTATTATCCCAGGGACATAGTTATCAATCTATTTCTGAACTGCTATTTATCTCCATACCAACTGTCAAAACACATACCGGTAATATATACCGAAAATGTAATGTAAAAAGCAAATACGAACTCATGAAAATTGTATTCTACTAATAATCAACACTAATACTTTTGTATGATTTTGAAAATCTCTTCCGTTTTCATACACATTACTGATTTCATCTCTGTTCTTAGGCCTGTACTTTTGCCATGAACAATCAAAGATAAAAGCAAAAGTATGTTAAAAAAAATCCTATTCAGTTTACTGCTATCCTCTACTTCAAATGTATTAGCACAAGATTCTATTCCAACAAACAGCGCCAGACAGCGACTAAATTTCGCAAAAACCTATTTTGAAGTTGGAGGTACTTATATAGCTTCCTTTAAAGGGAAAAAATTTCAGGGCAATGCAATCACAACGTTTGATCATTCCGCATCTTTCAATCAGTATCTTACCTGGGGAGGATTCCACTTTTGGGATCACGCTGAATTTTATGTAAATTTTCCTCTCAATCAATTATTACTAGACAGTAAAGCTAAAGACAGCTACAAACTGGAACAATCAGTTGTTACCGGAGCAAGAGTATATCCATGGGCAATACAGGAGGGAAAATTAAGACCATTCGTAGGAATTAGCTGGGGAGGATTAGACTTTAAACAGGTTAGTAATTCTGATGAAAGTAGTCCTCAGTTGGCTAAGGATTTTTTATTAAACGTCGAAACCGGTCTCTTATATAACTATAAAAACTTCGGGTTACGATTTGCAATACATTACAATACTGATAATCAATGGGAATATCCTTTAGACAAATTACAAAAAGTAAAAATTAAAACCCCTGCTGTAAGTGCTTCTTTAGGTTTACTATATTCTTTTGACTCATCAAAGGAGACTTCTAAAGAAGAAGCTAACAAATGGAATAGTTATCCTACTCTTGGAAAATTATCAGACCATGCTACAAAATATGGTGATTTCTTTATTGGTGTTGGCCCTTCATTATCTTTTTCTCTTAGCAAATCCGATTACAATCAGATGAATCTTCCCTACCTAAAAGACAGATTGGTCTCTAAAAATTATTTTGATATTGCTGTAGGATATCAATTTAACAAAGCAAATTTTTTTACAGCTCTTTCATTCAGAAATCCTGAATTTCAAACCAAAGGATATGATACCGAACAAACAATTAAAAAAACTTCTTTAGCTTTGGAACTAAATAAATTCCTAACAGATTATACTGGCTTTGCTCCCTACTTTGGAATTAACCTCGCTTATGATAAACTAAGTTACAGGCTAAAAACCGATGACATTACCAGTACTATCAAATTTAAAGGAAAGTTAGAACCCGGTCTAACATTTGGTTGGGACATTGTTCCGGGTAAAACCGATGAAGCATTGATTTTGAGAACCAACTTAAGATGGTATCCATTTTCAAAATTTGATGTAAATGGTCAAAATTTTAGTTTTAAACAATTGGAGTATAATTTGATTCAAATTGTTTTTTATCCGGAAAGATTAAAAAAAAAAGCAAACAGCAAATCTCCAAATCAAAGATAAACGTTCAACTTTTAAATTGTAGGTTCTGTCGCATCTGTCAGAATCAAATATAAGAATTTAAGCGATTTAAAAGTTAGCTCCCCAATTTACAGAATGATTTATACATAGTTCTCCCAAGTTCAATCATCTGATTCTTTCTCAACTGGAGTTCATACCATAAAATGGACACAGAAACACAAGACCTTTAGTTTTAAAACAAAGGAAATGGAAAAACCAAGACAGAAGTATACAATAGAATTCAAACAAAAGGCCGTAAATCTCAGCAATAGATATTACAGCACCATACGGGCAGCTGAAGAAGTAAATACAAGTCCAGTGAATATCAGACGATGGAAAGTCCGGCTTCCAGATGGATATATAGAAAGTTTAGAAATCCGTAAAGCTCTTGCTACATATCTGTATCACAATATTACAAATCCAAAACAAATACTCTTCAACTATTTACTAAAACTAACAAAACAGAAGTTTAATAAATTAACTAATCATAAAATATAGCTTAACTTTTTCTCTACTTTTTGTTTGTAAATCCTCTTTTAAATTTAAAATATATTTTCTAGTTTTGAGTGAGTCATTTTAAAAGAAGTTAAGATAAATTGATTGATAATAATGAATTGTAAAAATTGTAGCAGCTCGTTTAATGGCAAATTTTGCAATAATTGCGGACAACCAGCTGATACTCATCAGATAAACCTTCACTTTATCTGGCATGATATACAGCATGGTTTGTTTCATTTTGACAAAGGTGTTTTTTATTCTCTAAAAGAATTATATACAAGACCCGGGCATACCATCAGGGAATTTATTGAGGGCAGAAGAGTAAAACACTTTAAACCTGTCTCTATGATAATTCTCCTAGCAACAATATACGGGCTTCTTTATCATCATTATAACATAAATATTTTTATATCTGAGGCTGAAGGCACTAAAGAACTTACTCCTAGCATAAATCATTGGATAGCTAATCATTATTCATGGTATACACTTGCAACTATACCTTTATATACTCTGGGTACTTATATCTGTTTTAAAAGTCAGAAGTATAATTATTTTGAATACTTGGTTTTAAATACATTTAAAGCTTCCCAAAGGTTGATGCTTCATATTATTACCTTTCCAATATTACTGTATTTTAATGATAAAGCTTCCTTAAAAACCTTAATTTATATCTACTATATTGTTGATTTGTTTTTAATTTATTGGACCAATTTTCAATTTTTTTACAAACTAAACTTTTGGCAGGTTCTGCTGCGCTCTATTTGCAGCCACCTGATCATGATAGTAAGCTTACTGATAATTCTCACTTCTATTTTACTTATAACATCTTAAAAACAAAGAACATGAAAAACATAACAATCTTACTTATCCTTCTTACTTTAACTTTTTCAAATGTTAGTGCCCAGAAAATTAAAGACGGCGAAACGGTTAGCCTAAATGGGCTGTCCGTAACATTTAATATCACCAACAAAGAATCCGTGACTGTGGGTGGTAAAAATTTTGATCGCTATAAAGTAAGCGCAAATCTTGTCAATAATTCCGAAAAAAGCTTCAATATCAGATTAAATGCGTCTCCTCAGGTAGCCTCTAATACTAATCTTGTCGAATTAGACTGTATTAATGCAACAGGAGCAAAATTAACTTCCAAAAAAATGGAATTAAAATTAAAAGCACATAATCTAAACGCTACCTACTGGTACTATAATAAAGAAGGCAAATATGTAAGTGGTGTACTTCCTGTCATTGCTGGTTATTATTTAGATCCAGGAGACAGTGTAAATAACAATGCAATTTTTATAGTTCCTCAAGGTGAAACACCCGATGTATTACTTCGAAAAATTTAATAAATTACAGAAGATAATAAAACTAAACTTTTCAACAACGATATTGAAAAAAAGTAGTATCTCACCAACTGTGTAAGTTAATGAGATATTACCCCAATACAACATAAAAAAATCGGCAAAATTAGAATAATCTCCTGTTTTATAAGTCAATGGTTCAGTATCCCTAATTCATAGTCTTTTTATAAAACTTATTGGTTTTTGAAAATAGATTTGACATCTTATAAGAAAGTGCCAAATCTATTTTTTTATGAATTCATTAATTAAACAATAGGTCAAACCAATTATTTATGATTTGCAATTAAGGTAGCAGTAATTTCGTATTCAATATTATCTAAACCATCCTTATAATCAATCTTATAAACTTTAGAAGGGGTTGATTTAAAATCTAAAACATTAATTCTAATAGGATCTTCGGTTATTATATCACTATCTCTCACTCCATTACCATCATCGTCATACAAGAAAATCTCTATAGTTTCATCAAACCAAATGGATCTTCCACAATTCCAGGTATAACCTTCTTTCATAGACATATAGTCGTATGTTGGATAGTAATACGGATTAGTGATATTATCAGCTCTGAATGTGAAGAAAATCTCATTCTCATCTCCAGTACCATCATTTTTTGGATGAATACATTTTATGGATTCTATAATAAGTAAATTGCTTCTCTCTGTTTGGTAGGTTTTTCTAAAGAACCCTCCTAAATCCTGAGTACCAAAAACAAAAGTGTAAATTTCTTGTTCATTCACTCCATCTTCTTCACCAACACCTATTTCTGCTGTAACGCCTAATATCTTACTAGAACCTTTTGCTTCATAAACTACTTTTGTAGCAATCTCTACCCCAAGTCCCAGATCAACTTCTGTGGCAAGGGAGAAACCTCCTAAATCAGCAGGAGCATTAGACCAAAGCCCGAATTGTACTCCCACAAGAACTCCTTCATCTATTCCTTCAGTTAGTCCAACCGATAAAAACTCGCACGAAGATACTCCTTTGTTAATTCCTACCCCTAGTGCTAAACCTATTGTTACTGTAAAACCCAAAAAAAACTCTGCTTCGATATTAAGACCAATAGAAAAACTTCCTGCATCCAGCCCTGTTTTTTCTAATAATATTTTAAGTATCTCAAACACTTTACTATCAAATATTGACTTTAGTTTTTGTTGGATCCCCGGCAAGTCAGATTCACTAATTAAAAACTTCAACTCCTGACCATCGGTTGATACAAGATAAGCTTCCCAAGCCCTGGAAGCTTCTTCAAATATCTCTTTTTCAGTTGTAGACAATGTATTATTTTGCCTAAACACTTGAGTTAAGGGCTCTTTTATTCTGTCGTAATTTTCTAAATAGGGAGCCAAATCGGCTATTAATTGTTCTTTCATTAGATAGTTTTTTTTAGATTGTTAATTTTTTTTGTTATAAGTATATTCAATAGTGTATTTTTGCCCATTAAGATTGCTTAATGTAACCCGACCAGATCCAGATCCAGGCCGAAAATCATAACTTTGCAAATACGTGTCATTACCTGGTAATCTAGTTTCATCCTTATCCCACAAGGTTACAAGCACCTCATAATAAAAATACAGTTTTAGTGGTTTTTTAATTCCATTAGCACCCGTGATCATTGGCACCCAAGTATCTCCATTACTCATTGATTCTGATTCGGATCTATTCCTGGGCAGTCTAAAAGTAAGTCCCCCATCACTTTGGCATTTTAAGTAGACTTCATCATGACCAATTTCTGAATCAGAATTACATATAATTTTGTCGATTGTAATAGAATGTTTTTTCATTTGTCAGTGGTTTTAATTATTAATTAAATTGTCTAATTAGATTTGTAATCAATCGATCATTAATCACAAATACCTTTACAAACTTCAAATAAAATCCCATCAATACTATTACTCAAAAAGTACTTTCTATTCCTCATTTTGACAAAAAATGCGGTTGTTTCATGTTGAAACAACCGCATTTTTTTTTAATAATTCTTATTTCGTTCCTCGTTTTGGACTTTTTATCTTCTCCAAAACTTTTCGCACTAATTACTAGTTTTTATTATGTAACACACTTATTACTTTAGATTCTTTATAATTTAATACTTTTCCTTAAAAAATACTAAACATTCTAATTTACAGAAAACAAAAACCACAATATCTTGTTAGCCGCTTTTAGCTACATTGTATCTCCTTGCAAAGACCCAAATTATCAATTGCCTGGACTATAACCACCGCCACTCCGAAGCTGTTTTTCCAAACTTTTTTTGAAATACTTTCGAGAAATATGGCAAGCTTTCGAATCCCACTTCGTACGCCACTTGTGAAACCGTTTTATCTCCTTTCCTGAGCATTTCAGAAGCTTTTTCTATACGATAATTACGCACAAACTCGGTACTGTTTTGATTGGTTATGGCTTTTAGTTTTCGACGAAGTTGTATTGCAGACAACTTCATTTCCTGGGCAAAAGTCTCAACATCAAACTCACTCTTGTCTAGATATTTATCGATAATTAATTTAGCTTTTTCTATAAATAAATCATCTAGCGATGGTTCTATTATTATAGTTGTTTCAAGCGCTTTTTCTGCTGTACTGGCAATAGTTTTGGTTGTATATTTCTCTCTCAATACTTGTCTTTGCTGAATCAAGTTCACAACTCGCAAAACCAGTTCTTCTTTGTTAAAGGGCTTAGATAAATAGTCGTCGGCACCCTGCTTTAATCCTGCTAATTTATCATCTATGGTGGCTTTTGCCGTAAGTACAATTACAGGAATATGACTAATTCTTTCATCATTTTTAAGTTTATAACAAAAACCTAATCCGTCTAATTTTGGCATCATCAAATCAGAAATTATAATGTCCGGCACAAATTCAATTGCTTTTATCAATCCTTCCTCCCCATCAGCTGCCATTATAAGTTGATATTGATTTTCAAAAATAGAGGCTATATAAAAACGTAAATCCGGATTATCCTCTATTATGAGCATAATTTCCGCGTTATTACTATTTTGACTTTCTAAATCTGCTTTACTTTTTTCAAAAAAGTTTAGTAAACTATCATTTACTTTGTAATTATGGACATAATTCGTTGATACGTCTAAATGTTCGTAGGGCAAGTTTAGAGAAAAACGCGTACCTATGTTCAATTGGCTTTCTACTTTTATAGTCCCTTTTAATACATCTACCAGTTCCTTTACAAGTGCCAGACCAATGCCCGTTCCTTCATGTAAACGCTGACTCGAATCATCAATTTGATAAAATCTATTAAAGATATAGGGTAATCTTTCCTGAGCTATTCCAATTCCTGAGTCTTCTATGATTATCTCCAGACTATGCTCGGTTTTGTGTTTGCTTATTGATGGAATTCCAAAAGTATCAAACAAAATTTGTACTGAAATTCTTCCGTTTATTGGTGTAAATTTAAAAGCATTTGATAGTACATTTACAATTACTTTTTCTAATTTATCCAAATCAAAATAACCAAACTCCGTTCTTTTATTTATGGATAAATTAAAAACAATACTTTTATCTTGTGCTAACGATTCAAAAGATCCTATTAGTTGTTGCAAAAATAAAACTACATCTGCTTCTTCTCTTTGAATTCCCATCTCTCCTGCTTCGAGTTTTGAGATTTCGAGTATTTGATTGATCAGGTTTTGCAATCTACTCAAGTTACGTTGCATAATTTTGAGAATACTTTCACTAGGGTATTTTTTTTGTAAATCATCAACAGGACTTATTAATAAGGTAAGTGGTGTGCGGAATTCATGAGAAATATTAGTAAAAAATCTTGTTTTTAAGTCATTTAGTTCTTTAAGCTGTTTGTTTTGTAATTGTTTTAGTTGTAATTGTTTTTCCGAAAATACTTTTTTCTGTTCTGACTTTTTAATAATTCTACCTAAGAAAAATATAAAAACAATAATCTCATTGATGAAAATAGCATATGACAAGCCGTAAAAAGGAAAATAGTCTATCCATCCAGTAAGTGGAAAATACAATAAAGTGGTACCAATTAATCCTAAAATGATTGGTATTGCATAATAAATATCAATCAGCATTTTTTTGTACAGACAATAGATAATTAAAACAAGAAAAAAAATACACGATAAAATGACATTATAAATTCCACCTTTGAGCCAATACCATTGATAATCAAAAAAAGTCATAATATTGAGAAATAGCGAAACGAAAATTGAAATTAAAATACACCGTTTCATCATACTTGATATTTGTTTGATATCGACAACATATAATAAGAAAATGGCAACTCCAGTGGTAAAATTACTGTAACACAAAAAATTTATTTTTATCGCCAGTTCCGGATTATTGGTACACAAAGGACCTGCTATATTAGTATAACCCCAATAAGCTAAAGTTTTAAAAACAACAATTACTGAATACAACCTAAAATCCAGCTCTCTAATTACAAAGAAACTAAGAGTAAAAATTAAAAAAAGTCTAAAAATGATTAACCCATTTAACAAGCCCTGAGTAGTACAATTATCAATACGAGAACGATAATAAGTCTGTTGTGAATAAAGCCGAATCATCGCAAAATGCCCGCGTTTGCTGCTAACTTTTATAAAAACATTTTTGGATTGGTTAGGTTCTAATGTAATTGCGAATTTGGGGTATTCGTCTATCAATATTTTCTCTCTCTCAGAAGTAATAGTTTTTTGTATCTTATGGATATATTCTTTTTGAGAAGAATTAGATATATAAAAATCAAGCTGTTCTACTAATGGATTGGTCCATTGCAAGAATAATTCTTGTTTCTGTGTTGAATTGTTCTTAATTTTAAATTCTATCCAATAAACAGCATTAGAAAAAGGAAAACTAAGATATTCCTTTTTGTTCTTAGTGAAAATCTGCTTTTGAACTTCACTTAAACTTAGATTGGCTGTTGAATCTTTAAAGACTGATACAAAATTAGTTAAATTGTACGGGTATTTTTGGTCTTCTTTTAGATTTATTGATTGTGCGTGAATTTGGTTTGAAACTGCAGAAAATAATATGACAAAATAAATTCTATTTAAAAATGCAGACTTTATCATTTTTATTACTTTTTAGTCCTCAAGAACTTTATATTTAATCGATTGTGAGTATAGTCAATTATAGTTTTCCGTCAAAAATAACATTTTATTTAAGTAAAATAGGATTAAAATTAATGAAAAAACGATATAATTTAAATACATAGTCTAGTATACAGCTACATATCTTTAAACTAATTTGGGCTCTTGACAAAAATGTTTGTTCAATTATTTCAAAGATAAATTTAACTTCAAATTGGCTTTATTTTAAAAAATTGGGATCTCATAGGTATGTTTTTGAGCCATTTTTGTTCTTTTAAAATCGCTTCACCACCTCCAGAATTAGTGCCTATCGGTTGGAGTTGCTTTCTATTTTGCCACAAGAAGTTGATGAAGTAATTATTTATAATCTTGCTCTACTTTCTAATTCCCATCATGCCAAAATCGTGGTACGGTATGTTTTTTTTAACAAAAAATTCAGTAGAACTAAAGTCTAAGAGGTATAGGTTAAGGTATATTAAAGCTTCTGAAAATACAAAATTTCCCACAATATAATTAAATTTTATATTGTTAAGTTTATAAGCAGGATTTTAATACCAAATAAATTATAGAATACATTTACGAATAATAAGATCTTAAATAAAAGTACTATTATTGAATTTTACAAAAAATGTCATACTCAAGATTTTTTTCATGATATTCTTTGCGCACAAATTTGCCATTGTTATCTGCTACTTTAAAATCCATCTTTATCCTTAAACCAATTTTAATATATTTGCATGCCGAATGTGGAAAACAGAGGTTTCCCATCTACTGATCAGTTTAAAAACGGTTTTTAATATAACTTTATGAAACAAGAAGCATTCTCTTTAATAAGATTGGCAGTTCTTTGCTTTGTCACTTTTTGCAATCAGGCCTTTAGCCAGAGTAAAGATTATACTGAATGGTATTTAAGAACTCCAGACAGCCTTGACATCTATAACCAAGATATTTATGTACGCGAATTAGGGACAGGAAAAGATACTGTCGTTGTGATTCATGGCGGTTTTGGCGCTAATCATGATTACATGTTGGATGCAATTGATGGGTTGGAAAAAAAATATCATTTTGTACTCTATGATCAAAGAGGTTCCTTACTTTCTCCTGGCCCAAAAGAGAAGCTTACCTTCCAGAAAAATGTGAACGATTTAGATTTGCTAATCACACAGCTTGGGAATAAGAAAACCAAAATTATGGCTCATTCCATGGGAACATTGGTTGCAATGGAGTATCTACAGCAGCATCCTGAGAAGGTATCAAACCTGGTTTTGGTGGGAGCTATTCTTGCTAAATCAGATAGTATCGCTAGTGTTTTTTCAAAACGACAAAATGAACAGGTGAAATTTCTGAGCTCCAGACCTGAGGTCAAAGCTTTACCAATCTATAAAAGATATAAAGAATTAAAGGGTAAATTTACCAGCGATATGGAAAGAACAGATTTTAACAGGATGGCTTTTGCCGCTTCTAATATATATAGAATCGATCGATATAAACTTATGCGCGGCGGTTTTCATTATTATAAAGAAGATGCTTCTGTAATGTCAGAGACTGTGAACTGGAAATATGATTACAGAAAATCGCTCAATGATAATGGTAAGACTACCATCATTTTCGGTGATCATGACTTCCTGGATTTTAATGGTGAAGTACATCAGGAGTTGATAAAGAGCCATAAGAAAGTTAATTTCAGATTGATTAAATCAGCTGGACATAATGTCTGGATAGATCAGCCGGAAATTTTTAAAAAAGAACTGGATATGGCATTACAAAAATAAAGTTAATCTTTTTTGGGAGGTGCCTCCTATTTTGCTACAAAAAAACTACGGTTCTTAATTTTTCTCATTAATCAAAAGGAATTCCAAATTTTTGGTACAACATAAAATTACATCACTAATTTAAACCAAATAATATTTTCAGAAATTGATTATTCCATGTTTCATGGCAAAATTTGGTACAGTAATTAAAAAATTCAACAAATGTAGTATAAGCAGAAGTTTAGACGCCTAGGTTCGAATCCTGCTCAACTCTCAATAAAATATAAATAAAATTATTCTTCTTCCAAATATATTCTATAACTTTATACTAACCTCTGGATTAATGTGTGTTCTTAAAAATGCAGTTCTACAAATGAACAAAATACGGTCATTCGATTGAAAGGTTTGTATGTTTTTGTTTCGTTTTATTTGGTTCAGATTTGTACTTTTCTTGTACTTGGAGTTCATACTATAAAATGGATACAGAAACACAAGACCTTTGGTTTTAAAACAAAGGAAATGCAAAAACCAAGGCAAAAGTACACGTTAGAATTCAAACAAAAGGCCGTAGAACTTAGCAATAGATATTACGGCACCATACGGACTGCTGAAAAAGTAAACAGGTAAAAACACATAATCTGATATATTACCAGCCCAAGCAGCTACTATAATTGGAAGCAACAGATTCTATCAGGAAGACAGAGGAAAACTGCTCTGAGAAAAGAAGAATTTTGAAAACTTCCTTTTACATATTAAGTTTGCTAGCCACAGTTAATTCTTATCGATTTTATAATAAGTACACCAGTCTTTTATTCTTCCTACAAACATTTTAAGATAGTTTTCTGTTAGAAATATATTGGACCAATCAAATCTTTGAGCTTGAAGACCAAGATAAAAAATAAAAATTGACGCGCCAGTTTCTGGGATTAAGCTTATCTCTTTATCTGATAATTTTCTTAGTTCCTTGTAACCTTCAATAAAACTTTTAACTTTTAATTCGTATTGATTTTTGTCTTGTTCGATGAAAAATAATTGTTTGCAGAAATACCCAAGATCTAAAATAAGTAATCCATTTCCACAATTATCAAAGTCGAATATTGTTATTTCATTTTCTCCATTTATACTGAAATTGTCATACCAAATATCAAGATGAACAATTCCCTTTTGGTTATCTTTCAAATTGCTTTCTTGAAAGGTTTTTGATATTTTTTCACCAATTTCTTTTAAGAATTTCATTTCATTCAAATCTTCAGTGAAAAATGGTTTTAAATAATTATATGATTTTTTTAAAAGTATTTCAGAATCATAATTCACTCTATCGATTTTTTTGTTTGCTGTTATATTATGAATTTTGGCAATAACAGAACCAATCGTAAAGCAATTTTCATCTGTCATAAATCGTTTTTTTTCACCATTTGCAAATGAAAAAAGCACAACATAACGAATTCCTTCAGGAGCATTAACTTCTTGAATTAATTCATCGTTTTTATCAGAAATTGGAAATGAAACAGAAAGATTGTTATTTTTTAGTGTTTTTAGGAGCTCTAATTCTTCCTTAATTTCATTTATACTTCGCCAATTATAGCAGTAAACTCTGACAACATATATTGTACTTGAATCTGAGATGAAATAAGTGTGATTTACTCCTGTTCTAAATAATTTACATTCAAAATTGCTATTTAGATCGTATTTTTCTATTATAAAGTTACCTAAATCCTTTTCTGATAATGTAGAAGCAATTACTGGGAAAGTTGTCATTCGGTTTCGTTCTGGTTTAATTGTGGATACTACAACTGGTTTGGAACTAAATTAAGCTCTATTTTCGGATTTGCCAAATCATACCCAATACAAAACCAACTTTCCATTAGACCCATTGCCAAGATCCGTTGTAATAGTTATTATATGCAGGCATTTATAGCATTTTCTATTTATCTGAAAATAAATTAGTTGCTAGTGATTTATCATAATTATCTACATCTTTAAAAGTAGAATACACTCCTTTTTTTGTATAAATAACTACAGTAAATTTCTGCAATGGCAAGTAGACTTCACAAAACAAAACAAAGAATCCCAGTTAAAATACTATAAAATAGCGTTTTAACTGTTTTTTTTTTTGGGCAAAACTATGACACAATGAGACACATATAGACACATTAATTATGAGTTTAAAAATTAAGACTACCATTTCTAATTCACTAAGCCTGTCTAAAATCATAGCAGATAGATCAAAATTACTATTCCAATTCTAGTCTGTTCTAGCAAAATCATCATCAACACTAGCAAATCTAATGATTTGCATTTTCTTATATAGCATTTTCAAATTTGACGTTTATAGATTTTCTAACAAAGTGTCAGTTATGAAATTGACATTATTACAATTCTAAATACTGACTAACATTTCTATTAAATTAAAAAGCATGAAAAAAAATCAAAAAAAAGATGTCCTTAGTAATTGCTTTAAATAAAAGAAAATTAATTAAATCTTGATTATAAGAATAAAAAACAGCTGCAAAAAGTATTACAGCTGTTTCATTAATATAAATTCTAAATTACTGTTTTAGATGCATACAAATTTGCTCAACATTCTCTTTATTTAAAAGTGCACCATGGGTGGTAGATATTGAATGTACTATTATTTCTTTATTCGTATATTCATTCCATCCATAGTCATCATTATCATTAAAGAATATTTCTCCATACTTTTCCACATATGCTGATTTAAACAAGATAATTTTTACATCCAGTTTTTCTTCTACTTTATTTAAATATGAATAATTTTCATTGTAAAAACTAACTTCCAGACGTCCTCTTAACTCCTGATCACTTATTTTAAATTCCGACTCTCTTAACAATTTACTCAAAGATTCGAGTTGTTCTTCTTTCGATTTATCTTCAAGAGCTAAAATTGAAAAATCAAAATCTTCCCCAAATATTGCTGTTTGTTCTTTTAAAAATTCTCTAAATGATTCATCTTCATTGATTTCGCTATTATCTTCATTTAAAATTCTTCCATCGAAAATTAATAATTCTTCTACATGAAATCCATTATTTCGCAATTGCAGTGCCATTTCATAAGCGACAGTCGCTCCAAATGAATATCCTCCGAGTCGATAAGGGCCATATGGATCCTTTTTTTGCATTTCTGTAATAAATCCGGAAGCCATTTCTTCAATAGATTCTGAAATTGGTGATTCTCCATATAATCCCGGACATTGAAATGCATAAACAGGCTGATCTTTTCCTAATAGTTTTGTCAGTTCAATAAAACAATTCACTGTTCCACTCCCCGGCGGCGTTAGAAATATAGCTTTTCGACTTCCTTTTTCCTGTAAAGGAACCATAACGCTATTTTTGAAATGATCCTCTGAATGGATGTTAGCAACAAACTCAGCAATAGTTGCATGCTCAAAAACGGTATTGATGCTGAAATCTGTAGAGAATACCTCATTAATAAGAGCTACTAATTTTATAACTAGTAAACTATGTCCCCCCAATTCAAAGAAGTTGTCCTGTATTCCTACCTTATCAATTCCTAAAGTCTCCTGCCAGATTACAGCTAGTTGTTCTTCCGTTTCATTACGGGGTGCTACGTATTCTTTACTTAATAATTCTGAACCAGCTGGATCTGGTAATAATTTCTTATCCAGCTTCCCATTACTGGTTAATGGCATTACATCTAACACGACCCAGATCATAGGAATCATATACTCAGGCAAATTTAGTCTTAACGCTTGCTGTAAAGACTCTTTGTCTAATGCATCTTCCAATACAACATAACCCACTAAATTCTTAGTGCCATTTGCATCAGCTTTAGCCAATACACAACACTGCGTTACTCCTGCTAAAGATGACAATACATTCTCAATTTCGCCTAATTCTATTCGATAGCCACGAATCTTAACCTGATCATCTTTTCTTCCGATAAACTCAATAGTACCATCTGGCAACCAGCGTGCCAAATCTCCTGTTTTATATATTCTTTCGCCTACTTTAAACGGATCATTTATAAATTTATCGCTGGTTAATTCTTCCTGGTTTAAATAACCTAATGCAACTCCACTTCCTCCAACGCATAACTCTCCAACAACTCCTATGGGTACTAAGTTTAATTCAGAATCCGTAACATATACGTGGCTGTTTTTTATCGGTTTTCCGATAGGAAGAGCCTTTACTCTTGCTCCCTCAATAGTATAAGTTGTTGAAAATGTAGTATTCTCTGTAGGGCCATACCCGTTTATAATCTGAAGAGACGGATATAGTTCTTTTAACTTATTGGTATAGGTAAATAAGACTACATCTCCTCCAACCAATAAAGAAATAAGAGGTGCAAAAACAGATGCATCTTCTTCAACTACCTGATGAAACCAGGAAGCGGTCATCCACATAGTAGTAACTTTATGTCTAATTATAAGGTCTTTTAAACTTTTGATCTCTAATAAAGAATTTGTATCTGCTAATACCAACTGACCTCCATTTAATAAAGTACCCCAAAATTCCAAAGTTGTCGCATCAAAAGCAACAGATCCAGTGGACAGCCAAACTGTATCTGAATTTAAAGCAGTATAATCACAACTTGTACAAAGACTAACAATATTACCGTGTGCAACCATCACTCCTTTTGGATTTCCTGTGGTTCCTGATGTATACATTATATAAGCTGTTGAAGCTGGTGCTATTTTACATGAAATAGCTGAAGATTCGTAAGTATAGGATTCTGTAACATCTAAAAGAAAAATAAATTCTGAAACGGATAGTTTAGACAGTAACGATTCTTCACTGTAAAGAAGAAAGCTCACGTTTGAATCTTCAATTATATAGGATAAGCGATTAGATGGCAATGAGGCATCTAATGGAACATAAGTACATTCTGACTTGAGAATACCAAGCATACTAATGATCATATCAAAACCCCTATCAAACAATATGGCTACTCGCGAATCTTTAACCACACCATTCGATTTCAAATAATGAACTAATTGATTGGAACGTTCCTCTAATTCTTTATAAGTCATCGTATTATTTCCACAAACTAATGCAACATTATCCGGAGTACGCTTCGTTTGTTCTTCTAATAGATCTACTATAGTTTTCTCTTTTGGATAAGCTGTATCAGTATCGTTGAAAATACTTAATAATTGGTATGATTCTTCTTTGGTGAGCATCGACAGATTACTTATTGGCTGGGTAATATTCTCTGTAATACTAATCAACAACTCCTGATAATGCGATAGCATTCGATCTATTGTCGATTGATCAAACAGAGTAGTGTTGTAATTTACTCCTAATGAGATACCCTCGCTGTTTTCGGATGCATTAAATATTAAATCAAATTGAGCTGTAGTAAGTTCAGAAGGGTAAGTTGATAACTTAACTCCCTGAATACCTAACTCTTCTTGTACAGCTTCTTCAGATTTTGATTCCATCTTTTTAAAATCAAACATCACTTGAAACAAAGGACTCATACTCTTATCACGGGTCGTAACCACACGATCTACAACTTTCTCAAAAGGGGCTAACTGATGATCATACCCTTCAAGAGTGGTCTGTTTTACTCTTGCCACTACATCCTTAAAACTCGGATTCCCACTTAAGTCACTGCGAAGCGCCAAGGTATTCACAAAAAAACCGATCATACCCTCTAAATCCGATTGCGTTCTATTGGCTATTGGTGTTCCTACACAAATGTCTTCCTGACCACTGTAACGAGACAACAAAGCTTTAAAAGCGGATAGTAAAAGCATAAACAGTGTTACGCCTTCTTCTTTACATAGTTGCTCTAATGAAGTCCTTATATCCTGATTTAGCATTAAGAAAGTAACTGCCCCTGCATTGCTCTGCATAGAAGGACGGGTATAATCTGTAGGCAATGACAAAGTGCTTACTCCTTTTAGTTTGGATTCCCAGTATGATAACTGATCCTCTAAAACAGTCCCCTCTAAATATTTGCGCTGCCAAATAGCATAATCGGCATATTGTAAACTAAGCTGAGGTAAAATTGCTTCACGACCAGATTCAAAGGAACTGTATAATTCCATAAAGTCATTGACCAGAATCCCCTCTGACCAACCATCACTGGCGATATGATGAAACACACATACCAGAACATACTTCTCATTGCCTAAGGTATACAAACATGCTCGCAGTTTATAGTCTTTAGATAAATCAAAAGGTTTATTGGCATAGTCTGCTATATGATTTTTTAATGATAGTTCATCCGATACAATCTCCACATCCAATGACCAGTGATCTGCACTTATAATTTCCTGATAACCGATACCTTCTTCTGATAAAATCATACTGCGTAAGATCTCATGGCGCGAAACAATCCCATGAAAGGTTTGTTTTAGTATCGATACATTTAGGGCTCCCTCTAAACCAAGAACGATAGGGATATGGTATTCGGTACTGCCGTGAAGCTGATCCAAAAACCATAGTCGTTCCTGACTAAAAGATAATGGAATACATTCTGGACGGTCTCCACCTGTAATACCGGGAAGTAAAACAACATCTGACTGAGATGACAAATGTATCCCTAGTTCTGAGATTGTGGCATATTCAAATATTTCACGAATAGAAACTTCTGTTATCAATTCCTTACGGATCATCGAAACTAAACGTGTGGCCAGTAAACTGTGACCACCCAGTTCGAAGAAGTTGTCATGAATTCCTACTTGCTCTATGCCTAACAGGTTTTGCCAGATTTCAGCTAACTGTAATTCTGTTTCATTGCGTGGAGCTACATATACTGTACTGGATAAATCTGAAACATCAGGATCCGGTAATGACTTTTTATCCAGCTTTCCATTACTGGTTAGCGGCATTTCTTCTAAAGCAACCCATAATTGGGGAACCATGTATTCTGGTAAACTTAACTTTAATTGTTTTTGTAATTTCTCTTTATCTAATGCCTCTTCCAATACCACATAACCTATCAAACGCTTAATGCCTGCTATATCTTCTTTGGCCAGAACACAACACTGACTTACGCCTGTTAAAGAGGACAGTACATTTTCAATCTCTCCAAGCTCGATGCGATAACCACGAATTTTAACCTGATCGTCTTTCCTGCCTATAAATTCTATATTACCATCTGGCAACCAACGTACCAAATCACCTGTCTTATAAATTCGATCGTCTTCTTTAAACGGATTCGCTATAAATTTTTCCTTTGTTAAATCTCCCTGATTTAAATAACCTCTGGTAACCCCTGCTCCACCAATACATAACTCTCCGATGACTCCTACAGGTAAAAGCTGATCGTGATTATCCAAAATATAAACTTGAGTATTATTAATAGGCTTACCAATAGGAATCTTAGTTATTGGAGTATTTAATACTTTATAATTAGTAGCAACTACAGTAGTTTCTGTTGGTCCGTAATTATTATAAATAGCAATATCACTTGATTTACTTAAGTGTAGTACATCTCCACCTGTTAAAACAATAATATTAGGTAAAGATATTTCTTTGTCTACAAAACTCTCACATACTAATGTAGGTATGTAAGTATGTGTAATAGCATGTTGGGTTAAAAAAGTAAAAAGCTTATCCAAATCGTAACGATATTTTTCTGAAATAGGATATAAACTGGCTCCAGAAAGCAAATATGGATATATTTCCCAAACACTAGCATCAAAACCAACCCCTGAGAATAGAGTACCTCTACTTTGAGCAGTTACAGAATATGCAGATTGATGCCAAAAACATAAATGAACCAAGTTTCTATGCTCAACCATAACTCCCTTAGGTTTACCCGTACTACCCGAAGTATAAATAACATATGCCAAGCCAGCAGGAGTTGTAATTATTTCAGGTAAATCAACAGAATACGAAGCAATAACTTCTTTGAAAGTATCTAATAACAAATTATCTACAACAATAGCGCAATTACTGTCATTCTTTATATACATTTTTCTTTCTTCAGGAAAATTAGGATCGATGGGAACATAAGCCGATCCCGTTTTCAATATCGCTAGAAGTGAAATAATTAACCAATCACTGCGATCTAAAACTACTCCAATTAAACTATCCTGACTAATGTTATTATTCGATAATAAATAGTGTGCCAACTGATTGGAGCGCTGATCTAATTCTTTGTAGGTTAGCTTTTCATCTTCATAAACAACTGCAACAGCATTAGGTGTTTGCTTAACCTGCTCTTCGAATAAATCAACAATTGTTTTATCTGATGGATAGGCAGCTTCAGTGTTATTGAAAACATTCAATAATTGATGCTCTTCTGCCTGGCTAAGCATCGACAGAGTACTGATTGGTTGTTTGATACTGCTTACAATACTTTGCAATAATTCCTGATAATGCAGCAGCATACTCTCGATTGTAGCCTTATCAAATAAAGCTGTGCAATAATTTACCGCTAATGAAATACCATTGTTATTTTCTGATGCACTAAATGTCAAATCAAACTTAGAACTAACCGTATCAAACTCATATTCAGAAATAATAATATTATTTAATTTGTTCTCTTTTTGGACTTGATTATCTCCCTCATTTTGTAATACAAACATCACCTGAAACAACGGACTCATACTCCTATCACGGCTTGTAACCACACGATCTACCACCTTCTCAAATGGGGTTAACTGATGGTCGTAACCTTCTAAAGTGGTTTGTTTTACTCTTGACAACACATCCTTAAAACTCGGATCGCCGCTCAAATCACTGCGAAGTGCCAAGGTGTTGACAAAAAAACCAATCATACCCTCTAATTCTGCTTGCGTTCGATTTGCAATTGGTGTTCCAACACAAATGTCTTCCTGACCACTGTAGCGCGACAACAAGATCTTAAAAGCGGATAATAAAAGCATAAACAAGGTTACTCCCTCTTCTTTACAGATCGTGTTTAATGATGCGCTCAGCTTCTGGTCTAAAGCTAAAGAGACAGCTGCTCCCGCATTGCTCGGAACCGAAGGACGGGGATAATCTATTGGTAAGGACAAAGTACTTACGCCACTTAGTTTGGATTCCCAATACGACAACTGATCCTCTAAAACTGCTCCTTCTAAATAGTTGCGCTGCCAAATCGCATAATCGGCATATTGTAAATGAAGTGTTGGTAGATTAGGTATGCTGTTGGATTGTAATGCACTATATAATTGTGTAAACTCATTCACCAAAATTCCCTCCGACCAGCCATCACTGGCGATATGATGAAACACGCATACCAACACATATTTCTGATTCCCTAAAGTGTATAAACACGCTCGCAGTTTATAATCTTTTGATAAATCAAAAGGTTGGTTGATATAGTGGGCGATCTGATTTTTTAATACTAATTCATCCGACACCACCTCCGTATTCAGTGACCAGCCTTCCGCACTGATGATTTGCTGATAAGCGATGCCTTCTTCTGATAAAAGCATACTGCGTAAGACCTCATGACGCGAAACAATACCATGCAGGGTTTGTTCCAACAGCGATATCTCTAAAGCGCCTTCTAAACTCAGAACTATCGGAATGTGGTATTCAGTACTGCCCTGAAGCTGATCCAAAAACCATAGTCGTTCCTGACTAAACGATAAGGGAATACGCTCCGGACGCTCTCCCCCTGTAATAACCGGAAGTAAAATACCTTCTGACTGAGATGATAAATGAGTTCCTAATTCTGAGATTGTAGTATGTTCAAATACTTCACGGATAGAAACTTCTCTTTTTAAATCCTTACGAATCATCGAAACTAAACGCGTAGCGAGTAAACTGTGACCTCCGAGTTCAAAGAAGTTGTCATAAATTCCTACTTGTTCTACCCCTAACAGGTTTTGCCAGATTTCAGCTAATTGGGTCTCTGTTTCGTTGCGGGGCGCTACATATTCTTTACTCGATAGTTCTGAACCATCCGGATCTGGTAATGCTTTTTTATCCAGTTTTCCGTTACCGGTTAATGGCATTGTATCTAATGCCACCCATAATTGAGGAACCATGTATTGTGGCAGACTTAATTTTAATTGGTTTTGTAATTGCTCTTTGTTCAATTTTCCTTCTAAAACTACATAACCAACCAAACGTTTATTGCCTGTTGTATCTTCTTTGGCCAGAACACAACATTGTGAAACTCCTTCTAAAGAAGATAAGATGTTTTCAATCTCACCTAATTCTATTCGATAGCCGCGAATTTTAACCTGATCGTCCTTTCTGCCAATAAACTCAATATTTCCATCGGGTAACCAACGTACTAAATCACCTGTCTTATAAATTCGTTCACCTTCCTTAAATGGATTACTTATGAATTTTTCAGATGTAAGCTCAGGCTGATTCAGATAACCACGACCTACTCCTACTCCGCTAACCCATAATTCTCCTATTATACCTATTGGGCACAAATTCTCAAAAATATCTACTACATATAGAGACATATTGGCTACTGGTTTCCCAACAGGAACAATAGTACTTTTTGGAGCTTCTTTCATGATATGAAGACTTACGTCATCCGATGCCTCTGCCGGACCATAAGCATTTACTACAGGAATAGAAGGGTACACAGAAAACCATAACTGTAATAGTGATGTAGTAGCTGCCTCTCCGGTAATTAAAAAATAATGTAAATCTTCCAATCCTTTTCTTGAACCTGTCTCTAATAAACTTAACAAGTAAGAAGGAACTAATTGAAGATGTGTAACTTGATATATTGCTAAAGCGTCTTGAAAATCAGATATATCCAAGATCATGCGTTCACTATAAATAGCTATGCGAGCTCCACAAAGTAAACCACTTAATAATTGCCATACCGAAATATCAAAGGTGAATGGTGCTGTAAAAGCTACAACACTATTATTGTCCATTTCTAACTCATCTACCATTACCAAAAGGTGATTTAATAAACCACAATGATCAATCATTGCTCCTTTAGGAACTCCAGTACTACCTGAAGTATAAATCACATAACTCAAAGATTTAGATGAATAAGATAAATCTAATGAATCAACTGAATAGTTATTATATACAGCAGTAGAACCTCCTAATACTATGGTAGTGACATCTAATGTTAAAGAGTTCAAAATATTCTTTGTAAAACTATCAGTAAGCAACAAACTACATCCTATATCTTTAACAATATAAGAGATACGGGTTGTTGGATAATCTGGCTTAATTGGAACATAAGCACCACCTGATTTTAAGATTCCAAGAATACCTATCAGCATCTCAAATCCTCGTTCCAGACAGATTCCTACCAGATCATCGGGTTTTACACCCTGCTCACGCAAATAATGCCCCAACTGATTAGAACGTTGGTCTAATTCTTTATAAGTTAGCTCTTCATCTCCATAAACAACTGCAACAGCATTGGGTGTTTGTTTAACCTGCTCTTCGAATAAATCTACTGCAGTCTTATCTAGAGGATATGCAACAGCCGTGTTATTGAAAACATTCAATAATTGATGTTCTTCTGCCTGGCTAAGCATCGACAGAGTACTGATTGGCTCAGTGATATTTTCAGTAATACTTTGTAATAATTCCTGATAATGCAGCAACATACGGTTGATTGTAGCATCATCAAATAAAGCTGTACCATAATTTAGGGCTAATGAAATACCAGTGCTGCTCTCGGATACACTGAAAGATAAATCAAACTGAGCTGTAGCAATATCAAAAGGATAACCTGAAAGCGCAACTCCTTGTATGCCTTTTTCCTGTTCTCCAATATCTCCTGATTTTGATTCCACATTATGAAAATCAAACATCACCTGAAACAACGGACTCATACTCCTATCACGGCTTGTAACCACACGATCTACCACCTTCTCAAATGGGGTTAACTGATGGTCGTAACCTTCTAAAGTGGTTTGTTTTACTCTTGACAACACATCCTTAAAACTCGGATCGCCGCTCAAATCACTGCGAAGCGCCAAGGTGTTGACAAAAAAGCCAATCATTCCTTCTAATTCCGCTTGGGTTCGATTTGCAATTGGTGTTCCAACACAAATATCTTCCTGACCGCTGTAACGCGACAACAAGATCTTAAAAGCGGATAATAAAAGCATAAACAAGGTTACTCCCTCCTCTTTACAGATCGTGTTTAATGATGCGCTCAGCTTCTGATCTAAGACTAAAGAGACAGCTGCTCCCGCATTGCTCGGAACCGAAGGACGGGGATAATCTATTGGTAAGGACAAAGTACTTACGCCACTTAGTTTGGATTCCCAATACGACAACTGATCCTCTAAAACTGCTCCTTCTAAATAGTTGCGCTGCCAAATCGCATAATCGGCATATTGTAAATGAAGTGTTGGTAGATTAGGTATGCTGTTGGATTGTAATGCACTATATAATTGTGTAAACTCATTCACCAAAATTCCCTCCGACCAGCCATCACTGGCGATATGATGAAACACGCATACCAACACATATTTCTGATTCCCTAAAGTGTATAAACACGCTCGCAGTTTATAATCTTTTGATAAATCAAAAGGTTGGTTGATATAGTGGGCGATCTGATTTTTTAATACTAATTCATCCGACACCACCTCCGTATTCAGTGACCAGCCTTCCGCACTGATGATTTGCTGATAAGCGATGCCTTCTTCTGATAAAAGCATACTGCGTAAGACCTCATGACGCGAAACAATACCATGCAGGGTTTGTTCCAACAGCGATATCTCTAAAGCGCCTTCTAAACTCAGAACTATCGGAATGTGGTATTCAGTACTGCCCTGAAGCTGATCCAAAAACCATAGTCGTTCCTGACTAAACGATAAGGGAATACGCTCCGGACGCTCTCCCCCTGTAATAACCGGAAGTAAAATACCTTCTGACTGAGATGATAAATGAGTTTCTAAGTCTGAAATCGTGGTATAGGCAAAAACATCCGCAATTTCAATCTCTTTAGAGAGTTCTTTACGGATCATCGAAACTAAACGCGTAGCGAGCAAACTGTGACCTCCAAGTTCAAAGAAATCATCATGAATTCCTACTCGTTCTACCCCTAACAGGTTTTGCCAGATCCCGGCTAGCTGTGTTTCTGTATCATTACGAGGAGCTACATATTCTTTACTCGATAGTCCTGAACCATCCGGATCTGGTAATGCTTTTTTATCCAGTTTTCCGTTACCGGTTAATGGCATTGTATCTAATGCCACCCATAATTGAGGAATCATGTATTCAGGCAAACTTAATTTTAATTGGTTTTGTAATTGCTCTTTGTCTAATGCTCCTTCTAAAACTACATAACCTACCAGACGTTTGTTGCCTGCTGTATCTTCTTTAGCCAGAACACAACATTGATTTACACCCGCTAAAGAAGACAAGGCGTTTTCAATCTCCCCTAATTCTATTCGATAACCGCGAATTTTAACCTGATCGTCTTTTCTGCCGATATATTCTATGTTACCATCCGGAAGCCAGCGTGCTAAATCCCCTGTCTTATACATTCGTTCGCCTTCTAAAAAGGGGCTGTCGATAAATTTCTCATTGGTTAGTTCTTCTCTATTTAAATATCCTCGCGCTACCTGAATACCTCCTACACACAATTCTCCTGTTACTCCTATTGGTAATAATCCTAAAGCCTCGTTTACTATATAGATATGGGTGTTTCCCACTGGACGGCCTATATGGATGCGATCTAAGGATTCATAGTGAGTAACCTCTAATACACTACAGCCAATAGTGGATTCAGTAGGTCCATATTCGTTAAACAGTTTAACCGATGGATCTAATTCTCCTAAATGAGACAGATCGGAATGGGTTAATTGTTCGCCACCGATGATGAATCTTTTTAATGGAGAATGACCTAAGTCTCTGAAAAAGGACAAATGTGACGGGGTTAATTTTATAGAGGTAATAGCATCATTTGAAACAATGGCCTTCAATACGGAGCTAACATCATTATCTTTGTAGATGTGCAGTTGTCCTCCTGTTAAAAGTGTCAAATAGATACTGGTCTGGGTTAAATCAAAGGATAAGGAGCTAAATAGGGGGAAACTCTGAGCGTTATCCCCGTCTCCATAACGTGAGATACTGTACGATAAGTAGTTCACCAAACTGTTATGCTCGATCATTACTCCTTTTGGATTTCCTGTACTTCCTGAGGTATAAATGACATAAACCAAATCTGATAATTGGATGGTGTTGGTTTTTAAAGCCGGGAATGATGAAGCCTGGCTTAATACGCTATCAAATTCTACGTCGATAGAAAAAATAGGAACTGCATATTCTATTACATCAAATAAGCTTTCCGATTCTATAATCAGTAATTTTACATTAGCATCTTTGACTAGAAAAGATTTGCGATTCTCTGGATATTCTTTATCGATCGGAAGGTAACAAGCACCCGCTTTTAGTGTTCCAATTATTGAAATAATAGACCAGATACTGCGATCTAACATGAGACCTACAATATCATTGGAGGTGACATGGTAGTGATTTCGTAAGTATAGCGCCAGGTCATTGGATTTTGCATCTAATTCCTGATAGCTTAATGTTTCGTCTCCACAAACAACTGCAATAGCAGCCGGGGTTTTCTTTACCTGCTCTGCAAATAAATCAACTATTGTTTTATCTAATGGATATGCTGCAGTTGTGTGATTGAATACATTGAGTAGTTGATGCTCTTCTGCCGGGGTAAGCAGAGACAGGTTTTTTACAGGCTCTGTAATATTCTTTGCAATATTTTGTAACAGTTCCTGATAATGCAATAGCATTCGCTCTATTGTTGTTTTTTCAAATAAAGCGGTGCTGTATACCATGTTCAATGAGATACCTCCCTGGTTTTCTGATATATTGAACAATAAGTCAAACTGAGAATTTACCACTTGGGTATCATAAGAGGATAAGCTGAGACCTTTTAGAGCAACAGGGTTGCTTTCCTGATTATTCTGTAAAGAAAACAATACCTGAAACAATGGACTCATGTTTCTATCACGGGTTGTAATTACCCGATCTACTACTTTCTCAAATGGGGCTAACTGATGGTCGTAGCTCTCTAAAGTGGTCTGTTTTACTCTTGACAATAGGTCCTTAAAACTCGGATTGCCGCTTAAATCACTGCGAAGGGCCAGAGTGTTGACAAAAAAGCCGATCATGCCCTCTAAATCCGATTGAGTTCTATTGGCGATTGACGTTCCTACGCAAATGTCTTCCTGACCGCTGTAACGCGATAATAAAACTTTAAAAGCCGATAATAATAGCATAAACATCGTTACGCCTTCTTCTTTACAGATCGTGTTTAATGATGCACTCAGCTTTTGGTCTATCTCTAAAGAAACAGCTGCTCCTGCATTGCTTGGAACCAAAGCACGGGCATAATCTGTTGGTAAGGATAAAGTGCTTACTCCTTTTAGTTTGGATTCCCAGTACGATAACTGATTCTCCAGAACTGCTCCTTCTAAATGTTTACGCTGCCAAATGGCATAATCGGCATATTGTAAATAAAGTGTTGGTAGATTAGGGGTGCTGTTGGATTCAAGGGAACTGTATAGTTCCATAAATTCATGAACCAAGATTTCCCCCGACCAGGCATCACTGGCGATATGATGGAAAACACAGGCCAAAACATATTTCTGATTCTCTAAGGTGTATAAACACGCGCGCAGTTTATAGTCTTTAGATAAATCAAAAGGTTTATGGGCATAGTGGGCGATATGATTTTTTAATACTAATTCATCCGATACCGTATCCGTATCCAGTGACCAGCCTTCTGCACTGATGATTTGCTGATAACCGATACCTTCTTCTGATAAAAGCATGCTGCGTAAGACTTCATGGCGCGAAACAATACCATGCAGAGTTTGCTCCAGCAGCGATATATCCAAGGCCCCTTCTAAACTCAAAACTATAGGGATATGGTATTCGGTACTGCCTTGAAGTTGATCCAAAAACCATAATCGTTCCTGACTAAACGATAAAGGAATACGAGCCGGACGTTCTTCTGCAACAATACCTGGTAATAAAACCACTTCAGACTGTGCCGCTATATGGGTTCCTAAGTCTGAGATTGTGGCATGTTCAAATACTTCGCGGATGGATACTTCTATCATCAAAGCCTTACGGATCA
The DNA here is from genome assembly GCF_041154745.1 of Flavobacterium sp. CFS9. NCBI lineage: Bacteria > Pseudomonadati > Bacteroidota > Flavobacteriia > Flavobacteriales > Flavobacteriaceae > Flavobacterium > Flavobacterium sp. CFS9. The sequence goes on from NZ_AP031573.1 coordinate 4,823,367, forward strand.
TTGAAACTAAACGTGTAGCCAGTAAACTGTGACCTCCGAGCTCGAAAAAGTTATCATAAATTCCTATTTGTTCTACACCTAACAGGTTTTGCCAGATTGCTGCCAACTGCTCTTCTGTCTCATTACGCGGAGCGACGTATTCGGTACTCGATAAGTCTGAACCATCCGGATCCGGCAATGCTTTTTTATCCAGCTTTCCGTTACTGGTGAGCGGCATTTTTTCTAAAGTCACCCACAATTGAGGAACCATGTATTCCGGTAAGCTCAACTTTAATTGGTTTTGTAGTCGCTCTTTGTCTAATGCTCCTTCTAAAACTACATAACCTACCAGACGTTTGTTGCCTGCTGTATCTTCTTTGGCCAAAACACAACATTGGTTTACGCCCGCTAAAGAAGACAAGGCGTTTTCGATCTCGCCTAATTCTATTCGATAGCCGCGGATTTTAACCTGATCGTCTTTTCTGCCGATGTATTCTATGTTTCCATCCGGAAGCCAACGCGCTAAATCACCTGTCTTATAAATTCGCTCTCCCTCTTTGAATGGATTTGCTATAAATTTTTCCTTTGTTAATTCTTCCTTGTTCAAATATCCTCTGGCTACCTGAGCTCCTCCAATACACAATTCACCAATTACGCCTATTGGTACTAAAATATTTGAAGCATCAAGAATATAGATCTTCGTATTATCCAGAGGCTTCCCAATATTAGTATTCAAATCTCCTTCCTTAAAGTTGTGCATTGTAGCACATACAGTACACTCTGTAGGTCCGTATCCATTAACCAGTGTTCCTGTCTCACTCCATTCATTTAGCGTATTGTAAGAAGAAACACCACCTCCAATATGAACGCTTTTCAAAGCTGGTAATTCTTCCCATGCTAATTGTCCAAATAAATCTGAAGGTATAGTCAGATGGTTTATTTCATTTATTTTAATATAATCGACAAGTGTGCCCTCTTTTTTAATTTCATCATCAATTATATGCAACACGCTCCCTGAAATTAGCGATGGGTAGATTTCAGAAACTGACGCATCAAATGATAAAGAAATTAGTTGGGAAAATACCGTAAACTTATTAGTTTGAAAAGTATTAATTATATTAAAGCATAAGTTTATAACCGAGCGATGCTCTACCATTACTCCTTTAGGCTTTCCTGTTGTCCCTGATGTGTAAATAACATAAGCTAAATCATCTGCTTTTATAACAATTTCAGGTAAATGATTCGGATAATTAGACCTTTCTTTTTTAAACAAATCCAGGAATAACTCATCTATGATAATACAACAGTTACTATCTTTTTCAATATATTCTTTTCTTTCTGCCGGATAATTAGCATCTATTGGTACATAAGCCGATCCCGTTTTTAATATTGCTAAAAACGATATAATTGACCAGTCACTACGCTCTAAAGTTACTCCAATAAAATTATCCTCATTGCTTTTAATATGTCCTAAAAAGTAATGTGCTAATTGATTTGAAATTTCACTTAACTCCTTATAGTTTATTTTTTTATCTTTATAAACTATAGCTATGGCATCTGGAGTCTGCTCAACTTGTTTTTCGAACAAATTTACTAGCGATTTGTCTAAAGGATATGCTACTTGTGTAGTATTAAAAATATCTAATACTTGATATTTTTCTTCTTTGCTTAATATACTTAGAGTTTCAACAGCTACTTTTTCATTTGTAGCTGCTTCCATAAGCTGATTCAATGCTTCTTCCATATAAGCAAGTATGCGATCAGCACTTATACTTTCATCGACTAATACTTTTAATCCAAAATCAACACCAAAATCATCTACACTTAAATTAAATGGATAATTTGTTTTTTCATGGCTTCCAATAACCGTAATACCTAAATCTATGTCTCCAGTATTATTTTCTTCTGATAAAGATGATGAAGAATGACGGTAATTTAACAGAGCACTAAATAAAGCTGTCTCGTTTGAGATACTACTCCAATGATGGATTTCGGATAAAGGAGTTTGCTCATAGGATAACAATTCTTCCAATTTTATCTTTACTTCCTCTAAATATTCTTTAACAGTCCCTTTTATTTTCAAAATAACCGGAAGGGTGTTGATAAACAAACCTAAAGAATCCGCGGCCCCCAAAGAGCCTTGCAAACGCCCCGAAAATAAAGAACCAAAGACAGCATATTCTCTATTACTGCATTTAGCTGTAACTAAACCAAAAGCGGCATGAAATAATATTGCAGGACTAATACCAAGTTTAAAACAGGTATTACGCAATGATATACTGACATCACGAGAAAGGAAACTAATGGACTGCTCCAGACTACCATCGCCTAAAACATTGGATAAATTAAATGGATACGTTGGTTCTTCTATTCCTTCAAATAAAGATTTAAAATAGGATTCACCATCATTGATTGCTTGTGCATATAATGTGTGGCCAATAAAATCACGGTATAAAACCGGAGTTGGAAGATTTGTTCCTTCTCCTGACAGATACAACATTATTTCCTGAGTAATAACCTCTAAACCAACATGATCCATTATCAAATGATGTTGATACACTATTAAATAGTAACATTCATTAATTGGATCATCAGCCGATTTCAATTCTAATAATGGAGCTTTTGAGATGTCCATCCAGTGACTACCAGAAGTGATAAGTAGTTCCAATTGTGGTAAAATAGCTTTGGACTTATCTAAATCTAAATCATCTACTACTAATTTTGCTTCTCGCAATACTACCTGAACAGCATTTGGCAGGTCATCACTCAAAAAGCAAGTACGTAAAACATCATGACGGTTCACTACAAATTGCAATGCCTTGATAAAAGCCGCTCTCTTTGCCGAATCAGAAAAGGAAAGCAAACTTGGAACAATGTAGAGGTCTCCCTGATTAGGATCGCTCATCAAATTATGAAAATGAATTCCTGCCTGTAAGGGAGATAATGGATAGATGTCTTCAATATTTGAAACACCACCTGGAACCATTGTTACTAATTTATCTAAATCATCCTGACTAAAATCACTTAATAAGGGTACCATTGATGGAATAATACGGTCACTTGTAATTTTAATTCCATTAGGAGGAACACTATAAACTAAAGATATAGAAGATAACTTATCGCTGATGGACGCTATCGTAGGACCAGCAAAAATATCTTTTACTTTTATATGAAAATCCAACGCTTGCAAGCGGGATATTAACTGAACAGCTAATAAACTATGCCCTCCAAGCTCAAAGAAATTATCATGAATCCCTATGTTTTCTATACCCAATAATCCCTGCCAAATCGTTACTAATTGATTCTCTGTTTCGTTTCGAGGAGCAATATATTTACTGGTTGACAACTCTGAGTTTTCCGGGTCTGGCAATGCTTTTTTATCCAGCTTACCATTAGTGGTTAATGGCATTACTTCTAAGGTCACCCACAATTGTGGAACCATATACTCAGGTAAACTTAGCTTTAATTGGTTTTGTACTATTTCTTTATCAAAATCACCCTCAGGTACCACATAACCAACTAAACGTTTGGAGTTATTTGGATCTTCTTTGGCTAAAACGCAACACTGGGCAACTCCTGATAATGATGATAATACATTTTCAATCTCTCCTAATTCAATACGATAGCCCCGAATTTTAACCTGATCATCTTTTCTGCCTATAAATTCAAGGTTGCCATCTGGTAACCAGCGTGCCAAATCTCCTGTTTTATAAATTCGCTCTCCTTCAATAAAAGGATTGTTTATAAATTTTTCTTTGGTTAATTGTTCCAGATTTAAATAACCTCGTGCTACTCCTGCTCCTCCCACACATAATTCACCTACTACTCCAACAGGTAAAAGGTTGTGTTCCTCATTCATCACATACACCTGAGTATTATCAATAGGTTTCCCAATGGATACCCTATTTTTTATACCTCCCCGGAAAGTTGTAGAACAAATACTTGCTTCTGTAGGTCCGTAAGCGTTAATGTAGTTGTAATGCTCAGAAAATCTCTTCGCTACTTCTAAAGGTATTGACTCTCCTGCAGTAACCAGAGTTTTAATACTTTTTATATCGTCAACAGCTAATAATTGTAAAAAAGCCGGTGGCAAGGTTGCAAAAGTAATAGCATTATTTGCTATAAAGTTTCTAAAAAAGGTAACATCTGATTTTGCTTCTTCTTTTATAATGCTTAAGCGACTGCCACTCAAAAGAGAAATACCTATCTCCCAAATAGAAGCATCAAACGAAATACTTGCAAATTGCAGACAGCTATCCTTATTGGTAATTGAAAAAGCAGAAATCTGAGATAGTATTGTATTGACAATATTTCGATGTTCAATCATTACCCCTTTTGGTTTACCCGTACTACCCGAAGTGTAAATAATGTATGCCAAATTATCAGGGCTGGTATTTATTTCAGGTAAGTCATCAGAGTAATCGGAGCAATTCTTTTTGAATGTTTCCAGTACTAAATCATCTATAACAATAGAACAGTTACTGTCTTTCTTTATGTATTCTTTTCTTTCCTCAGGATGATTCGGATCTATCGGAACATAAGTTGCGCCAATTTTTAATATTGCTAAAAATGAAACAATTAACCAATCACTACGGTCTAAAACAACTCCAATTTGACTACCCTTATTTGCGTCATTACTAGATAATAAATAATGAGCCAACTGATTGGAGCGTTTATCCAATTCTTTATAACTTATTCTCTCCTCTTCATAAACTACTGCAATATCATCTTGAGATTTTTTAACTTGTTCAGCAAATAAATCTGTTAGTGTTTTATCTTTGGGGTATGTGGCATTTGTATTATTAAATTCATATAATAATTGATTCTCCTCCTTGGTTGTAAGCATAGAGAGACTGCTTATTGGTTGCGCGATATTATCTGCAATATTTACCAATAATTCCTGATAATGCAGTAGCATTCGATTTATTGTAGACTTCTCAAATAAAGCCGTACAATATACCATATCGAATGAAACACAATTATCACTTTCAGAAGCATTTAATGCTAAATCAAATTTAGAAGTAATTGTATCAAACTCATATCTTGATAACGTAACTCTTTCTAAAGCTTCTCCATCTTCTTCAGATGCATTAGATGCGTTCTGTAATGCAAATAATACCTGAAACAATGGTGTCATACTCATATCCCGAGTCGTAATCACCCGATCGACTACTTTTTCAAATGGTGTGAGTTGATGATCGTATCCTTCCAAAGTTGTCTGCCTCACTTTTACCAATACCTCCCTGAAACTTGGGTCACCACTTAAATCACTACGAAGGGCTAAGGTATTAACAAAAAAGCCGATCATACCTTCTAACTCTGACTGAGTTCGATTGGCTATTGGCGTTCCTACACAAATATCTTTTTGACCACTATATCGAGATAACAATACTTTAAAAGCTGTTAACAAGAACATAAACAAGGTAACCCCTTCTTTTTGACAGATCAAATTTAATGAATCACTCAACTCTTTAGTTAATTCTAAAGAAACACTGGCTCCTGCATTACTCTGTATCGAAGGACGAACATAATCTGTTGGCAAGGATAATGTACTTACATCGCTAAGTTTTCTTTCCCAATACGATAACTGATCCTCTAAAACAGCACCTTCTAAATATTTGCGCTGCCAAATAGCATAATCGGCATATTGCAAACTAAGCTCTGGTAAAATTGCCGGGCGACCCGAGTGCAAAGCATTGTATAATTCTATAAATTCATTTGTCAAAATTCCCTGTGACCAGCCATCACTTGCAATATGATGAAAAACAATTGCTAAAACATATTGCTTGTTTCCCAGATCATACAAACATGATCTTAATTTGTAATCTTTAGATAAATCAAAAGGTTTATTCAGATAATCCTGCAGACTGCTTTCAAGCATTGATGCATCCTTCATTTCCAACTGATCAAGCGACCAGCCCTCTGTGCTGATAATTTCCTGATAACCGATTCCGTTTTCTGATAAAAGCATGCTGCGTAAGACTTCATGACGCGAAACAATCTCATGCAGGGTTTGTTTCAATATCGATAGATCTAATGCTCCCTCTAAACAAAGAACTGTAGGAATATGATATTCGATACTGCCTTGCAACTGATCCAAAAACCATAAACGTTCCTGGCTAAACGATAAAGGAATCTGCTTGATGGAATCTCGATCGTAAGGAGTAACTTTAGGTAACGTTTTTTTTCTGCTTTTTATTTGACCTTCCTCAATATATTTAACTATTTGAACTTTATTATCTTTTATTTTTTGTAATAAATCGGTATCAATAGAAGCCACTGATTTTACTGTTAAGTTTCCCTTGTTTACTTCTATTCTTACTTTTTTGTTATGAGCTTCTTTTAAAATACTTAAAATTTCTATATTCATGTTTTAAAATTATATTTCTATAGTTACATTGTAGTTTTCACTGTCTTCATGATCCTCATTAAAATCTTGTTCAAAAAATTCAATAAGCGATGCCAACTCTACAATTGTTGCATGTTCAAATACTTCGCGGATGGATACTTCTATCATCAAAGCCTTACGGATCATTGAAACTAAACGTGTAGCCAGTAAACTGTGACCTCCGAGCTCGAAAAAGTTATCATAAATTCCTATTTGTTCTACACCTAACAGGTTTTGCCAGATTGCTGCCAACTGCTCTTCTGTCTCATTACGCGGAGCGACGTATTCGGTACTCGATAAGTCTGAACCATCCGGATCCGGCAATACTTTTTTATCCAGCTTTCCGTTACTGGTGAGCGGCATTTTTTCTAAAGTCACCCACAATTGAGGAACCATGTATTCCGGTAAGCTCAACTTTAATTGGTTTTGTAGTCGCTCTTTGTCTAATGCTCCTTCTAAAACTACATAACCTACCAGACGTTTATTGCCTGCTGTATCTTCTTTGGCCAAAACACAACATTGGTTTACGCCCACTAAAGAAGACAAGGCGTTTTCGATCTCGCCTAATTCTATTCGATAGCCGCGGATTTTAACCTGATCGTCTTTTCTGCCGATGTATTCTATGTTTCCATCCGGAAGCCAACGTGCTAAATCGCCTGTCTTATAAATTCGCTCTCCCTCTTTGAATGGATTTGCTATAAATTTTTCCTTTGTTAATTCTTCCTTGTTCAAATATCCTCTGGCTACCTGAGCTCCTCCAATACACAATTCGCCAATTACACCTATTGGTACTAATTGATTTTGATGATCTAAAACATATAAACTGGTATTGGCTACCGGTTTTCCAATTAAAACCTGAGATAAAACATCTTCCAGAGGTACTTCCCATGAACTCACATCAATTGCAGCTTCTGTAGGACCATATAAGTTATCTAATCGAACATTCCTGAATTTTTCTTTAAATAAGAGTACCTGATCTACTTGTAAAGCCTCTCCACTACACAGAACCTGTTTTAACGATTTACAGTCTCCTAAATTAATATCTTCTAAGAAAACTCTCAACATCGAAGGAACAAAATGAATCGTTGTGATGTTTTCCTTTTCTATAATATGCTTTAAATATTCAACATCTTTATGTCCTTCGGGTTTGGCAAAAACCAATCGTGCTCCACAGCTAATAGCCCATAAAAATTCCCATACCGACACATCAAAACTAAAAGAGGTTTTCTGTAGAATTGCATCATCACTCTTAAGCTGATAATGGGATTGTGTCCATAATAGACGATTCACAATACCACTATGTTCATTCATCACTCCCTTAGGTGTACCGGTACTTCCTGAGGTATATATCACATATGCTAAATTAGAGGCCGTCAGCACAGTACTAAGCTCTACTGTTGGATAACCTGAGATAAGATCCCAATCTTTATCCAGACACAGAACGGATATATCCTCACCTCTGTTTATAACATTACAACTGGTTTGACTGCTTAAAACCAAATCAATACCAGCATCTTTAAGCATATAAGCGATACGATCTGTTGGATACTCCGGATCAATAGGAACATAAGCGCCTCCTGATTTTAAGATCCCAAGAATACCAATTAGCATTTCTAAACTGCGCTCCAGACAGATCCCTACAAGAGTATCGGGTTTTACACCCTGCTCGCGTAAATAGTGTGCCAACTGATTGGAGCGCTCGTCTAATTCTTTGTAGGTTAGTTTTGCATCTTCATAAACAACTGCAATAGCCGTTGGTGTTTGCTTAACCTGCTCGGTAAATAAATCAACTATTGTCTTATCTGATGGATAGGCAGCTTCAGTGTTATTGAAAACATTCAATAATTGATGCTCTTCTGCCTGGCTAAGCATGGACAGAGTACTGATTGGTTGTTTGGTACTGCTTACAATACTTTGCAATAATTCCTGATAATGCAGCAGCATACTCTCGATTGTAGCCTTATCAAATAAAGCTGTGCAATAATTTACCGCTAATGAAATACCATTGTTATTTTCTGATGCACTAAATGTCAAATCAAACTTAGAACTAACCGTATCAAACTCATATTCAGAAATAATAATATTATTTAATTTGTTCTCTTTTTGGACTTGATTATCTCCCTCATTTTGTAATACAAACATCACCTGAAACAGCGGACTCATGCTCCTATCACGGCTTGTAACCACACGATCTACCACCTTCTCAAATGGGGTTAACTGATGGTCGTAACCTTCTAAAGTGGTTTGTTTTACTCTTGACAACACATCCTTAAAACTCGGATCGCCGCTCAAATCACTGCGAAGCGCCAAGGTGTTGACAAAAAAGCCAATCATTCCTTCTAATTCCGCTTGGGTTCGATTTGCAATTGGTGTTCCAACACAAATATCTTCCTGACCGCTGTAACGCGACAACAAGATCTTAAAAGCGGATAATAAAAGCATAAACAAGGTTACTCCCTCCTCTTTACAGATCGTGTTTAATGATGCGCTCAGCTTCTGATCTAAGACTAAAGAGACAGCTGCTCCCGCATTGCTCGGAACCGAAGGACGGGGATAATCTATTGGTAAGGACAAAGTACTTACGCCACTTAGTTTGGATTCCCAATACGACAACTGATCCTCTAAAACTGCTCCTTCTAAATAGTTGCGCTGCCAAATCGCATAATCGGCATATTGTAAATGAAGTGTTGGTAGATTAGGTATGCTGTTGGATTGTAATGCACTATATAATTGTGTAAACTCATTCACCAAAATTCCCTCTGACCAGCCATCACTGGCGATATGATGAAACACGCATACCAACACATATTTCTGATTCCCTAAAGTGTATAAACACGCACGCAGTTTGTAATCTTTCGATAAATCAAAAGGTTTATGGGCATAGTCGGCGATCTGATTTTTTAATACGAATTCATCCGACACCACCTCCGTATCCAGTGACCAGCCTTCTGCACTGATGATTTGCTGATAAGCGATGCCTTCTTCTGATAAAAGCATACTGCGTAAGACCTCATGACGCGAAACAATACCATGCAGGGTTTGTTCCAACAGCGACATCTCTAAGGCTCCTTCTAAGCTCAAAACTATAGGGATATGGTATTCGGTACTGCCCTGAAGCTGATCCAAAAACCATAGTCGTTCCTGACTAAACGATAAGGGAATTCGAACTCCTCTTTCTTGAGCAACAATAGTTGGTAGTAAAAGCTGTTTATCTCTTGACAACAAGAGCACTGAGATCTCAAAGATACTTTGATATTCAAAAACCTCATAGATTGACATTTCAACTTCAAACACTTTACGTATCATCGATATCATTCTAATGGCCAGTAAACTATGACCGCCCAACTCAAAGAAATTATCATAAACTCCTACTCGTTCTACGTCTAACAAATTCTGCCAGATTTCTGCTAATTGCGCTTCTGTTTCATTACGTGGCGCTATATATTCTTTACCGGATAAATCTGAGCTATCCGGATCAGGTAATACCTTTTTATCAACTTTACCATTAGTGGTTAATGGAAAACTATCTAATACTACCCACAACTGAGGTACCATATAGTCCGGTAATTTCGATTTTAGTGATTCTTGTATCGATTGCTTATCAAAATCATCTTCAGATACAACATAACCTACCAGACGCTTGCTATCATTTGCTCCTTCCCTGGCCAATACACAACACTGTGTAATTCCTGCTAAAGAAAACAATACATTTTCGATCTCGCCTAACTCTATTCGATATCCGCGTATTTTAACCTGATCATCTTTTCTGCCAATATATTCTATATTTCCATCAGGTAACCATTGGGCCAGATCACCTGTTTTGTATAGTCGTTCCCCTTCAATAAAAGGATTCCTTATAAACTTCTCTCTCGTTAAGTCATCTCTATTCAAATAGCCACGAGCTATACCAGCTCCTGATATGCATAATTCTCCAATTACTCCGATGGGAACTGTATTTTGACTATCATCAAGTATATAAATTTGGGTGTTGGCTATTGGTGTTCCTATAGGAACCGTTGTACCCATATCACCACTAAAGATAGTGGCGCAAATACTGGCTTCTGTGGGGCCATAAGCATTGATGTATTTTCCTGTTTTTGCAAATAACTTTGCCTGTTTTAATGGTGCTTGTTCTCCTGCTGTTATCAATGTTTTTATGCCAGATATTTGATTACAATCTAATAATGTTAAAAAAGCAGGAGGTAATGTGGCTATGGATATTTGATTTTTTGCAACATAATCGACAAAATAACTCACATCAAGTTTATTCCCTTCTTCTATTATATATAATTGTGATCCTGATAATAACGATATAAAAATCTCTGATATGGAAGCATCGAAAGAATGACTTGCAAATTGTAAACAACTATCAACTTCGGTTACTGAAAAAGTTTTTATTTGTGATACTATTGTATTGACAATACTACCATGCTCGATCATAACTCCTTTTGGATTGCCTGTACTTCCGGAAGTATAAATTACATAAGCTAAATCTGAAGATTTAACATTACTAGTTTTTGAATCTACTTCTGTAACCTCTTTCGATATTTTTTCAAACTCGATGTCTATTGAAAATATCTTTGTATTATAGTCCATCACTTCAAATAAGCTTTCTGAATCTATAATTAATAATTTTACATTGGCATCTTCTATAATAAATGACTTACGTGTATCTGGATAATCTTTGTCAATTGGTAAATAACAAGCCCCTGATTTCATAATACCTAACATAGAAACAATTGACCATATATTACGATCTATCATTACTCCTACTATATCTTCTGATTCTAACTGACCTGTATTCTTTAAATAATACGCCAAACAATCTGATTGTTCATTTAGTTCTTTATAAGTTAATACTTCATTTTCAAACGCGACAGCAATATTATTTGGGGTTCTCTTAACCTGTTCTTCGAATAAATCAACTAGAGTCTTGTCTTTTGGATAAGCAACTTGGGTGTTATTAAATTCATAGAGTATTTGATGTTTTTCTTCAATAGATAACATCTCAAGCTTATTTATTGGTTCATTTAAATTTTTAATTATACTACTGATGATTTCTTCAAAATGAATGATCATAGATTGAATAGTATCACTTTTGAACAAATCTGTACAATATTCAATATTGAATAAAATCTCTTTTTCTGTCTCTACAGCATTAAATGAAATATCCAATATAGAACTTATATGATCTCTTTCATAGCTGTCTATCGTTATTTGATCTAAAAATGCTTCTGTTGATCTTGGAGTATTATCTAATAAAAATTTTACCTGGAACAAAGGGCTCATACTCGTATCCCGAGTTGTCATCACCCTGTCTACAATTTTTTCAAATGGAGCACTCTGGTTATTATAAGCACTTAAAGTAGTTTCTTTAACCTGAACTAATAAATCCTTAAAGGAACTTTGGGAATCTATCCTAGTGCGAATCGTTAGATTATTAATAAAAAATCCTATTACTCCTTCTAATTCAGCCTGTGTTCTATTGGCTATAGGCGTACCAACGCAAATATCCTCTTGCCCGCTATATTTATATAACAACACTTTGAAAGCCGATAATAACAGCATAAACATCGTAACCCCTTCCGATCTGCAAATTGAGTCTAATGCAACTTTTTCTTCTTGATTTATATGAAATGACATACTCGCTCCTGATCTACTCTGAATCGATGGTCGCACATAGTCTGTAGGTAGCAATAATGGTAATACTCCTTGCAATTGATCATCCCAATAACTCAACTGGGTCTCCAAAACTTCCCCTGAAATATATTTACGCTGCCAAATAGCATAATCCGCATACTGGATTGGTAACGTAGGTAAATTTGGATTCCTGCCTTGAGTCATGGCATTGTACAGTTCTATAAACTCATTTACCAAAATACCCTCTGACCAACCGTCACTGGCAATATGATGCAACACACATGCTAAGACATACTGCTCGTTACCCAAGTCATACAGGCAACTTCTTAACTTATAATCCTTCGATAAATTAAAGGGCTGGGCCAGATAACGATCCAGACTGTTTTCTAGTAAAGTTACATCAGATATTGCAAGCTGATCCAAAGACCAGCCTTCTGCACTGATGATTTGCTGATAACCGATACCTTCTTCTGATAAAAGCATACTGCGTAAGACTTCATGGCGCGAAACTATACAATGCAAGGTTTGTTCCAGTATCGATACGTCTAATGCGCCCTCTAAACGAAGAACAATAGGTACGTGATATTCTGTACTGCCTTGAAGTTGATCCAAAAACCATAATCGTTCCTGACTAAACGATAAAGGAATACGAGCCGGACGTTCTTCTGCAACAATACCTGGTAATAAAACCACTTCAGACTGTGCCGCTATATGGGTTCCTAAGTCTGAGATTGTGGCATGTTCAAATACTTCGCGGATGGATACTTCTATCATCAAAGCCTTACGGATCATCGAAACTAAACGTGTAGCCAGTAAACTGTGACCTCCGAGTTCGAAAAAGTTATCATAAATCCCTATTTGTTCTACGCCTAACAGGTTTTGCCAGATTGCTGCTAATTGGATTTCTGTCTCATTACGCGGAGCGACAAATTCTTTACTGGATAAGCCTGAAAAATCAGGATTTGGTAATGACTTTTTATCCAGCTTTCCGCTACCGGATAATGGCATTGTATCTAATGCCACCCACAATTGAGGAACCATGTATTCCGGTAAGCTCAACTTTAATTGATTTTGTAGTCGCTCTTTGTCTAATGCTCCTTCTAAAACTACATAACCTACCAGACGTTTGTTGCCTGCTGTATCTTCTTTGGCCAAAACACAACATTGGTTTACGCCCACTAAAGAAGACAAGGCGTTTTCGATCTCGCCTAATTCTATTCGATAGCCGCGAATTTTAACCTGATCGTCTTTTCTGCCAATGCATTCTATGTTTCCATCCGGAAGCCAACGTGCTAAATCGCCTGTCTTATAAATTCGCTCTCCCTCTTTGAATGGATTTGCTATAAATTTTTCCTTTGTTAATTCTTCCTTGTTCAAATATCCTCTGGCTACCTGAACTCCTCCTATACACAATTCGCCAATTACGCCTATTGGTACTAATTGATTTTGATGATCTAAAACATATAAGCTGGTATTGGCTACCGGTTTTCCAATTAAAACCTGAGATAAAACATCTTTCAGAGGTACTTCCCATGAACTCACTTCAATTGCAGCTTCTGTAGGACCGTATAAGTTATCTAATCGAACATTCCTGAATTTTTCTTTAAATAAGAGTACCTGATCTACTTGTAAAGCCTCTCCACTACACAGAACCTGTTTTAACGATTTACAGTCTCCTAAGTTAATATCTTCTAAGAAAACTCTCAACATCGAAGGAACAAAATGAATCGTTGTGATGTTTTCCTTTTCTATAATATGCTTTAAATATTCAACATCTTTGTGTCCTTCGGGTTTGGCAAAAACCAATCGTGCTCCACAGCTAATAGCCCATAAAAATTCCCATACCGACACATCAAAACTAAAAGAGGTTTTCTGTAGAATTGCATCATCACTCTTAAGCTGATAATGGGATTGTCCCCATAATAGACGATTCACAATACCGCTATGTTGATTCATCACTCCCTTAGGTGTACCGGTACTTCCTGAGGTATATATCACATATGCTAAATTAGAGGCCGTCAATACAGTCCTAAGCTCTACTGTTGGATAACCTGAGATAAGTTCCCAATCTTTATCCAGACACAGAACGGATATATCCTCACCTCTGTTTATAACATTACAACTGGTTTGACTGCTTAAAACCAAATCAATACCAGCATCTTTAAGCATATAAGCGATACGATCTGTTGGATACTCCGGATCAATAGGAACATAAGCGCCTCCTGATTTTAAGATCCCAAGAATACCAATTAGCATTTCTAAACTGCGCTCCAGACAGATCCCTACAAGAGTATCGGGTTTTACACCCTGCTCGCGTAAATAGTGTGCCAACTGATTGGAGCGCTCGTCTAATTCTTTGTAGGTTAGTTTTGCATCTTCATAAACAACTGCAATAGCCGTTGGTGTTTGCTTAACCTGCTCGGTAAATAAATCAACTATTGTCTTATCTGATGGATAGGCAGCTTCAGTGTTATTGAAAACATTCAATAATTGATGCTCTTCTGCCTGGCTAAGCATGGACAGAGTACTGATTGGTTGTTTGGTACTGCTTACAATACTTTGCAATAATTCCTGATAATGCAGCAGCATACTCTCGATTGTAGCCTTATCAAATAAAGCTGTGCAATAATTTACCGCTAATGAAATACCATTGTTATTTTCTGATGCACTAAATGTCAAATCAAACTTAGAACTAACCGTATCAAACTCATATTCAGAAATAATAATATTATTTAATTTGTTCTCTTTTTGGACTTGATTATCTCCCTCATTTTGTAATACAAACATCACCTGAAACAGCGGACTCATGCTCCTATCACGGCTTGTAACCACACGATCTACCACCTTCTCAAATGGGGTTAACTGATGGTCGTAACCTTCTAAAGTGGTTTGTTTTACTCTTGACAACACATCCTTAAAACTCGGATCGCCGCTCAAATCACTGCGAAGCGCCAAGGTGTTGACAAAAAAGCCAATCATTCCTTCTAATTCCGCTTGGGTTCGATTTGCAATTGGTGTTCCAACACAAATATCTTCCTGACCGCTGTAACGCGACAACAAGATCTTAAAAGCGGATAATAAAAGCATAAACAAGGTTACTCCCTCCTCTTTACAGATAGCATTTAATGAAGTTTTAAGCTTCTGGTCTAAAGCTAAAGAGACAGCTGCTCCCGCATTGCTCGGAACCGAAGGACGGGGATAATCTGTTGGTAAGGACAAAGTACTTACGCCACTTAGTTTGGATTCCCAGTACGACAACTGATCCTCTAAAACTGCTCCTTCTAAATAGTTGCGCTGCCAAATCGCATAATCGGCATATTGTAAATGAAGTGTTGGTAGATTAGGTATGCTGTTGGATTGTAATGCACTATATAATTGTGTAAACTCATTCACCAAAATTCCCTCTGACCAGCCATCACTGGCAATATGATGAAACACGCATACCAACACATATTTCTGATTCCCTAAAGTGTATAAACACGCTCGCAGTTTATAGTCTTTTGATAAATCAAAAGGTTTATGGGCATAGTCGGCGATCTGATTTTTTAATACGAATTCATCCGATATGATCTCTGTATCCAGTGACCAGCCTTCTGCACTGATGATTTGCTGATAAGCGATACCTTCTTCTGATAAAAGCATGCTGCGTAAGATCTCATGACGCGAAACAATACCATGCAGGGTTTGTTCCAACAGCGACATCTCTAAAGCGCCTTCTAAACTCAAAACTATCGGAATATGGTATTCAGTACTGCCCTGAAGCTGATCCAAAAACCATAGTCGTTCCTGACTAAACGATAAGGGAATACGCTCCGGACGCTCTCCCCCTGTAATAACCGGAAGTAAAATACCTTCTGACTGAGATGATAAATGAGTTTCTAAGTCTGAAATCGTGGTATAGGCAAAAACATCCGCAATTTCAATCTCTTTAGAGAGTTCTTTACGGATCATCGAAACTAAACGCGTAGCGAGCAAACTGTGACCTCCAAGTTCAAAGAAATCATCATGAATTCCTGCTCGTTCTACCCCTAACAGGTTTTGCCAGATCCCGGCTAGCTGTGTTTCTGTATCATTACGAGGAGCTACATATTCTTTACTCGATAGTCCTGAACCATCCGGATCTGGTAATGCTTTTTTATCCAGTTTTCCGTTACCGGTTAATGGCATTGTATCTAATGCCACCCATAATTGAGGAATCATGTATTCAGGCAAACTTAATTTTAATTGGTTTTGTAATTGCTCTTTGTCTAATGCTCCTTCTAAAACTACATAACCTACCAGACGTTTGTTGCCTGCTGTATCTTCTTTAGCCAGAACACAACATTGATTTACACCCGCTAAAGAAGACAAGGCGTTTTCAATCTCCCCTAATTCTATTCGATAACCGCGAATTTTAACCTGATCGTCTTTTCTGCCGATATATTCTATGTTACCATCCGGAAGCCAGCGTGCTAAATCACCCGATCGGTATAATCTGGAAGTTTTATCCGCACTAAACGGATTCGCTATAAACTTCTCATTGGTTAAGTCTTCTCTATTTAAATAACCTCGTGCTACTCCTGCTCCCGAGATACACAATTCTCCTTCTACTCCTATGGGAACCAAATTTAAATGAGCATCCACTATGTAACATCCTAATGTTGGAATTGCAGTACCTATATTACTGATCAGACTCTGTGTATCTGTCTCTGTAATCTCTTTGTAAGTGACATGTACAGTTGTTTCTGTGATGCCATACATGTTGATTAGTTTACAATCTGCATAAGAACGCTTCCATCTTTCCAAATAAGTAGAATTCAGAGCCTCTCCTCCAAAAATTACATAACGCAGAGAATGTGATGAGCTTTTGGATAAAAATTCTTCCTGAAGTACGTAAAATGAACCTGGTGTCTGGTTTAAAACTGTTACACCTTCTTTTATTAATAATTCCTTAAAAGAAACAGCATCTTTTGTTAGGGCCTTAGGAACAACCACTAAACGGCCTCCATGCAATAAGGCGCCATACATTTCCCATACTGAGAAATCAAAACAAAAGGAATGAAACAAAGTCCAGACATCACCGGACCCAAAATCATATAACGGGGATTCGTTTTTAAATAATCGAACTACATTTTTATGCGTTATCAAAACTCCCTTAGGTGTACCGGTGCTTCCTGAGGTATATATCACATATGCTAAATTAGAGGCCGTCAGCACAGTACTAAGCTCTACTGTTGGATAACCTGAGATAAGATCCCAATCTTTATCCAGACACAGAACGGATATATCCTCACCTCTGTTTATAACATTACAACTGGTTTGACTGCTTAAAACCAAATCAATACCAGCATCTTTAAGCATATAAGCGATACGATCTGTTGGATACTCCGGATCAATAGGAACATAAGCGCCTCCTGATTTTAAGATTCCCAAAATACCAATTAGCATTTCTAAACTGCGCTCCAGACAGATCCCTACAAGAGTATCGGGTTTTACACCCTGCTCGCGTAAATAGTGTGCCAACTGATTGGAGCGCTCGTCTAATTCTTTGTAGGTTAGTTTTTCATCTTCATAAACAACTGCAATAGCCGTTGGTGTTTGTTTAACCTGCTCGGTAAATAAATCAACAATTGTTTTATCTGATGGATAGGCAGCTTCAGTGTTATTGAAAACATTCAATAATTGATGCTCTTCTGCCTGGCTAAGCATCGACAGAGTACTGATTGGTTGTTTGGTACTGCTTACAATACTTTGCAATAATTCCTGATAATGCAGCAGCATACTCTCGATTGTAGCCTTATCAAATAAAGCGGTGCAATAGTTTAAGACTAATGAAATACCATTGTTATTTTCTGATGCACTAAATGTCAAATCAAACTTAGAACTAACCGTATCAAACTCATATCCGGAAATAATGATATCATTTAATTCGTTCTCTTTTGGGACTTGATTATCTCCTTCATTTTGTAATACAAACATCACCTGAAACAGCGGACTCATGCTCCTATCACGGCTTGTAACCACACGATCTACCACCTTCTCAAATGGGGTTAACTGATGGTCGTAACCTTCTAAAGTGGTTTGTTTTACTCTTGACAACACATCCTTAAAACTCGGATCGCCGCTCAAATCACTGCGAAGCGCCAAGGTGTTGACAAAAAAGCCAATCATTCCTTCTAATTCCGCTTGCGTTCGATTTGCAATTGGTGTTCCAACACAAATATCTTCCTGACCACTGTAACGCGACAACAAGATCTTAAAAGCGGATAATAAAAGCATAAACAAGGTTACTCCCTCCTCTTTACAGATCGTGTTTAATGATGCGCTCAGCTTCTGATCTAAGACTAAAGAGACAGCTGCTCCCGCATTGCTCGGAACCGAAGGACGGGGATAATCTGTTGGTAAGGACAAAGTACTTACGCCACTTAGTTTGGATTCCCAGTACGACAACTGATCCTCTAAAACTGCTCCTTCTAAATAGTTGCGCTGCCAAATCGCATAATCGGCATATTGTAAATGAAGTGTTGGTAGATTAGGTGTGCTGTTGGATTGTAATGCACTATATAATTGTGTAAACTCATTCACCAAAATTCCCTCTGACCAGCCATCACTGGCAATATGATGAAACACGCATACCAACACATATTTCTGATTCCCTAAAGTGTATAAACACGCTCGCAGTTTATAGTCTTTTGATAAATCAAAAGATTGGTTGACATAGTCGGCGATCTGATTTTTTAATACGAATTCATCCGATATGATCTCTGTATCCAGTGACCAGCCTTCTGCACTGATGATTTGCTGATAAGCGATACCTTCTTCTGATAAAAGCATGCTGCGTAAGATCTCATGACGCGAAACAATACCATGCAGGGTTTGTTCCAACAGCGACATCTCTAAAGCGCCTTCTAAACTCAGAACTATCGGAATGTGGTATTCAGTACTGCCCTGAAGCTGATCCAAAAACCATAGTCGTTCCTGACTAAACGATAAGGGAATACGCTCCGGACGCTCTCCCCCTGTAATAACCGGAAGTAAAACACCTTCTGACTGAGATGATAAATGAGTTCCTAATTCTGAGATTGTAGTATGTTCAAATACTTCACGGATAGAAACTTCTCTTTTTAAATCCTTACGAATCATCGAAACTAAACGCGTAGCGAGTAAACTGTGACCTCCGAGTTCAAAGAAGTTGTCATAAATTCCTACTTGTTCTACCCCTAACAGGTTTTGCCAGATTTCAGCTAATTGGGTCTCTGTTTCGTTGCGGGGCGCTACATATTCTTTACTCGATAGTTCTGAACCATCCGGGTCAGGCAATGCATTTTTATCTACCTTACCATTACTGGTAAAAGGTATTGCTTCGAGTTGAATAAATTGATTCGGAATCATAAACTTAGGAAGCACTTTGGACAATTGTGTTCTTAAATTCCCAGTATTTATTTCTTCTGTAAGTTCTAAAAAAGCGACTAAACGTTTATTTGAGTTTTGATCTGCTTTTACAAGTACTACTGCTTTTCTAACTTCCTCTAGTTTTAGTAGTGCATATTCTATTTCGCCCAATTCTATACGATGACCACTAATTTTAACCTGATCATCTTTTCTTCCCATAAACTCTACTGTTCCATCAGGTAACCATCTTCCTATATCTCCGGTTTTATATAACTTTTCGCCAGATTTAAAAGGATGTTCGATAAACTTCTCTATCGTTTGTAATGGTTTATTTAAATAACCTCGGGCAATACCATCTCCGGATACACAAATTTCTCCTAACAAACCTATGGCAACCAAAGAGTCTGCTTCATCCAAAATATAAACCTCAGAATTGCCTACAGGCCCGCCAATAGGTATGATAGTATATTCTACATCGTTCGCAAATCGATAAATAGTTGAATCAATCGTATTCTCAGTTGGTCCATATGAATTGTACAGTGCTATTAAATATCTGCTGCCAAGTCTGCTGTTAAAAGTATTGACTACTTTGGTATTTATTTTATCACCGCCTGATACCACATGACGCAAACTTTGCAATTTCTTGAGATCAGTATCCGATATGTAATCCAATATATTTTGTAACAATAAAGGCGGCATATTCACCTTTGTTATCTCATATTTTTGGATAGTGTCAATAATGTTCTGAAATAAATCATCTTTGAAATTTACTGACGCCATAACACAGCAGCCTCCAATTGTAAAAGGCATCAGATACTCTTCAATAGCACCATCAAAGCTAAATGAACGATAAAATAAAACCTTATCCTCAGCCGTCATGGCATAATATAGTTTATAAAACTGTAAGCGGGATGCCAGTGATCTATTACTAATTTCTACGCCTTTTGGCTGTCCGGTACTTCCGGATGTATAAATTATATAAGCCAAATTCTCCCCAGCTGAGATTCTGTGGATTGATTCCGTTGATTCACGAGCTATTACATCCCAGTCGCGGTCTAATAAAATAATATCTAAATTCGCTTTATCTGGAAATGCAACTAAGCTCTTACTATCACTAAGTAAAAATTTCACACCTGAATCCTCTAACATATAAGCTATACGGTCTGCCGGGTACTCCGGATCGATTGGAACATAAGCACCTCCTGATTTCAATATCCCTAAAATACCAATAAGCATCTCGAAAGAACGATTAATACAAATACCTATCAGATCTTCTTTTCCTACTCCTTTATTTATCAAAAACCTTGCGAACTGATTGGATTTCACATCCAAATCCTCATAAGTCAGTTCCTGATTATTAAAAATAACCGCTGTCGCTTTTGGTCTTTCAGACACCTGTTCTGAAAACAAATCTACAATTGTCTTGTCCTTAGGATAATCAATAGAAGTAGCATTAAAAACATTCAGTAATTGATGTTCTTCTTCCTGAGGTAATATTGATAATTTACCTATTGGTTTATTGATATCTCTAATAATATTCTTCAATAACTCCTGGTAATGCAAAAGCATTCGATCGATCGTAATCTTGTCAAATAAAGCCGTACAGTAATTTACTGTTAGTAAAATACCATTGCTGTTTTCTGCTACACCAAGGGTTAAATCAAACTTGGAAGTTACCGTGTCAAACTCGTATTCCGAAATAATAATATCATGTAATCCCCTGTCTTTTTCTCCCTGACTATCAACTTCATTTTGCAATACAAACATAACCTGAAACAATGGACTCATGCTCATATCACGGCTTGTAACCACACGATCAACAACCTTCTCAAATGGAGTTAACTGATGATCATACCCCTCCAGAGTGGTCTGTTTTACTCTCGACAACAAATCCTTAAAACTCGGATCTCCGCTTAAATCACTGCGAAGTGCCAAAGTATTGACAAAAAAACCGATCATTCCTTCTAAATCAGACTGGGTTCTATTGGCTATTGGTGTTCCTACGCAAATATCATCCTGTCCGCTGTAGCGCGATAACAAAATCTTAAAAGCTGATAGCAATAACATAAACAGCGTTACACCTTCTTCTTGGCATATAGAACTTAGTGAAGTGCTTATTTTTTTATCCAATTCTAAGGAAATACTTCCTCCTGCACTGCTCTGTACAGAAGGTCGTACATGATCCGTCGGTAAGGACAAAGTGCTTACATTGCTTAGTTTTGCTTCCCAGTACGATAACTGATTATCTAAAACCTCACCTTCTAAATAATTACGCTGCCAAATCGCATAATCAGCATATTGTAAATGAAGCTCAGGTAAATCAGGAGTGCTGTTCGATTTCAGAGCGCTGTACAGCTCCACAAATTCATTAACCAAAATTCCCCCCGACCAGCCATCACTTGCAATATGGTGGAAAACACAAGCTAAAACATATTTCTCATCTCCTAATATATATAAACATGCTCTTAATTTATAATCATTTGACAGATTAAATGGAGTATTTAGATATTTATGTAAGTGCTTCTCCAGCATTTCTTCATCTGATACTGCCTCTTGTTCCAAAAACCAATCCCCTGCCTCAACAACCTCCTGATACCCAATCCCATCTTCTGATAAAAGATTCGTGCGTAATACTTCATGACGCGAAACAATAGTCTGTAATGATTCTTCTAAAATTGAAATATTTAATACTCCACCTAAACGTAACACTAGAGGCATATTATATTCTCCGTTACCGCCCAATTGATCCAGAAACCATAAACGCTCCTGACTATAAGATAAAGGAATTTGTTTGAGAAGACTTCTATCAAATGGCTTTACAGTATGCTTTCCTAATCCCTTATTGTTATTTCTATTTACTTCAAATTTTTCAAGATGTTTAATAATAAGATCTTTATTATTTTTTACATCTGATAACAATGTATCATTAATATTCTCGTTTTCTGATTTCAAAACCAAGTTACCGCCTTCTAACTCTAACCTCACCCCCTCATCTTGAGCTCTTTTTAAAAGATTTAATATTTTGTCCATTATATTGTTATTATTTTTTTATAAGTGATGTCTTGGCTTTCTTTTTCTTTAATTTCTTTGTGCCTCAAATAGGTCCCTAATTCTTCTATTCTTGTGAATTCAAATATATCTTTGATTGTAATTTCAATCTCAAATTCCTTACGGATCATCGAAACTAAACGTGTAGCCAGTAAACTATGACCTCCGAGCTCAAAAAAGTTATCATGAATCCCTATTTGTTCTACACCTAACAGGTTTTGCCAGATTGCTGCCAACTGCTCTTCTGTCTCATTACGCGGAGCGACGTATTCGGTACTCGATAAGTCTGAACCATCCGGATCCGGCAATACTTTTTTATCCAGCTTTCCGTTACTGGTGAGCGGCATTTTTTCTAAAGTCACCCACAATTGAGGAACCATGTATTCCGGTAAGCTCAACTTTAATTGGTTTTGTAGTCGCTCTTTGTCTAATGCTCCTTCTAAAACTACATAACCTACCAGACGTTTATTGCCTGCTGTATCTTCTTTGGCCAAAACACAACATTGGTTTACGCCCACTAAAGAAGACAAGGCGTTTTCGATCTCGCCTAATTCTATTCGATAGCCGCGGATTTTAACCTGATCGTCTTTTCTGCCGATGTATTCTATGTTTCCATCCGGAAGCCAACGCGCTAAATCACCTGTCTTATAAATTCGCTCTCCCTCTTTGAATGGATTTGCTATAAATTTTTCCTTTGTTAATTCTTCCTTGTTCAAATATCCTCTGGCTACCTGAGCTCCTCCAATACACAATTCGCCAATTACACCTATTGGTACTAATTGATTTTGATGATCTAAAACATATAAACTGGTATTGGCTACCGGTTTTCCAATTAAAACCTGAGATAAAACATCTTCCAGAGGTACTTCCCATGAACTCACATCAATTGCAGCTTCTGTAGGACCATATAAGTTATCTAATCGAACATTCCTGAATTTTTCTTTAAATAAGAGTACCTGATCTACTTGTAAAGCCTCTCCACTACACAGAACCTGTTTTAACGATTTACAGTCTCCTAAATTAATATCTTCTAAGAAAACTCTCAACATCGAAGGAACAAAATGAATCGTTGTGATGTTTTCCTTTTCTATAATATGCTTTAAATATTCAACATCTTTATGTCCTTCGGGTTTGGCAAAAACCAATCGTGCTCCACAGCTAATAGCCCATAAAAATTCCCATACCGACACATCAAAACTAAAAGAGGTTTTCTGTAGAATTGCATCATCACTCTTAAGCTGATAATGGGATTGTGTCCATAATAGACGATTCACAATACCACTATGTTCATTCATCACTCCCTTAGGTGTACCGGTACTTCCTGAGGTATATATCACATATGCTAAATTAGAGGCCGTCAGCACAGTACTAAGCTCTACTGTTGGATAACCTGAGATAAGATCCCAATCTTTATCCAGACACAGAACGGATATATCCTCACCTCTGTTTATAACATTACAACTGGTTTGACTGCTTAAAACCAAATCAATACCAGCATCTTTAAGCATATAAGCGATACGATCTGTTGGATACTCCGGATCAATAGGAACATAAGCGCCTCCTGATTTTAAGATCCCAAGAATACCAATTAGCATTTCTAAACTGCGCTCCAGACAGATCCCTACAAGAGTATCGGGTTTTACACCCTGCTCGCGTAAATAGTGTGCCAACTGATTGGAGCGCTCGTCTAATTCTTTGTAGGTTAGTTTTGCATCTTCATAAACAACTGCAATAGCCGTTGGTGTTTGCTTAACCTGCTCGGTAAATAAATCAACTATTGTCTTATCTGATGGATAGGCAGCTTCAGTGTTATTGAAAACATTCAATAATTGATGCTCTTCTGCCTGGCTAAGCATGGACAGAGTACTGATTGGTTGTTTGGTACTGCTTACAATACTTTGCAATAATTCCTGATAATGCAGCAGCATACTCTCGATTGTAGCCTTATCAAATAAAGCTGTGCAATAATTTACCGCTAATGAAATACCATTGTTATTTTCTGATGCACTAAATGTCAAATCAAACTTAGAACTAACCGTATCAAACTCATATTCAGAAATAATAATATTATTTAATTTGTTCTCTTTTTGGACTTGATTATCTCCCTCATTTTGTAATACAAACATCACCTGAAACAGCGGACTCATGCTCCTATCACGGCTTGTAACCACACGATCTACCACCTTCTCAAATGGGGTTAACTGATGGTCGTAACCTTCTAAAGTGGTTTGTTTTACTCTTGACAACACATCCTTAAAACTCGGATCGCCGCTCAAATCACTGCGAAGCGCCAAGGTGTTGACAAAAAAGCCAATCATTCCTTCTAATTCCGCTTGGGTTCGATTTGCAATTGGTGTTCCAACACAAATATCTTCCTGACCGCTGTAACGCGACAACAAGATCTTAAAAGCGGATAATAAAAGCATAAACAAGGTTACTCCCTCCTCTTTACAGATCGTGTTTAATGATGCGCTCAGCTTCTGATCTAAGACTAAAGAGACAGCTGCTCCCGCATTGCTCGGAACCGAAGGACGGGGATAATCTATTGGTAAGGACAAAGTACTTACGCCACTTAGTTTGGATTCCCAGTACGACAACTGATCCTCTAAAACTGCTCCTTCTAAATAGTTGCGCTGCCAAATCGCATAATCAGCATATTGTAAATGAAGTGTTGGTAGATTAGGTGTGCTGTTGGATTGTAATGCACTATATAATTGTGTAAACTCATTCACCAAAATTCCCTCTGACCAGCCATCACTGGCGATATGATGAAACACGCATACCAACACATATTTCTGATTCCCTAAAGTGTATAAACACGCACGCAGTTTGTAATCTTTCGATAAATCAAAAGGTTTATGGGCATAGTCGGCGATCTGATTTTTTAATACGAATTCATCCGATATGATCTCTGTATCCAGTGACCAGCCTTCTGCACTGATGATTTGCTGATAAGCGATACCTTCTTCTGATAAAAGCATGCTGCGTAAGATCTCATGACGCGAAACAATACCATGCAGGGTTTGTTCCAACAGCGACATCTCTAAAGCGCCTTCTAAACTCAAAACTATCGGAATATGGTATTCAGTACTGCCCTGAAGCTGATCCAAAAACCATAGTCGTTCCTGACTAAACGATAAGGGAATACGCTCCGGACGCTCTCCCCCTGTAATAACCGGAAGTAAAATACCTTCTGACTGAGATGATAAATGAGTTTCTAAGTCTGAGATTGTAGTATGTTCAAATACTTCACGGATAGAAACTTCTCTTTTTAAATCCTTACGAATCATCGAAACTAAACGCGTAGCGAGCAAACTGTGACCTCCGAGTTCAAAGAAATCATCATGAATTCCTGCTCGTTCTACCCCTAACAGGTTTTGCCAGATTTCAGCTAATTGGGTCTCTGTTTCGTTGCGGGGCGCTACATATTCTTTACTCGATAGTCCTGAACCATCCGGATCCGGTAATGCTTTTTTATCCAGCTTTCCGTTACCGGTTAATGGCATTGTATCTAATGCCACCCATAATTGGGGAACCATGTATTGTGGCAGACTTAATTTTAATTGGTTTTGTAATTGCTCTTTGTTCAATGCTCCTTCTAAAACTACATAACCAACCAGACGTTTATTACCTGCTGTATCTTCTTTAGCCAGAACACAACATTGATTTACACCCGCTAAAGAAGACAAGGCGTTTTCGATCTCGCCTAATTCTATTCGATAGCCGCGAATTTTAACCTGATCGTCTTTTCTGCCGATATATTCTATGTTACCATCCGGAAGCCAGCGTGCTAAATCACCCGATCGGTATAATCTGGAAGTTTTATCCGCACTAAACGGATTCGCTATAAACTTCTCATTGGTTAAGTCTTCTCTATTTAAATAACCTCGTGCTACTCCTGCTCCCGAGATACACAATTCTCCTTCTACTCCTATGGGAACCAAATTTAAATGAGCATCCACTATGTAACATCCTAATGTTGGAATTGCAGTACCTATATTACTGATCAGACTCTGTGTATCTGTCTCTGTAATCTCTTTGTAAGTGACATGTACAGTTGTTTCTGTGATGCCATACATGTTGATTAGTTTACAATCTGCATAAGAACGCTTCCATCTTTCCAAATAAGTAGAATTCAGAGCCTCTCCTCCAAAAATTACATAACGCAGAGAATGTGATGAGCTTTTGGATAAAAATTCTTCCTGAAGTACGTAAAATGAACCTGGTGTCTGGTTTAAAACTGTTACACCTTCTTTTATTAATAATTCCTTAAAAGAAACAGCATCTTTTGTTAGGGCCTTAGGAACAACCACTAAACGGCCTCCATGCAATAAGGCGCCATACATTTCCCATACTGAGAAATCAAAACAAAAGGAATGAAACAAAGTCCAGACATCACCGGACCCAAAATCATATAACGGGGATTCGTTTTTAAATAATCGAACTACATTTTTATGCGTTATCAAAACTCCCTTAGGTGTACCGGTGCTTCCTGAGGTATATATCACATATGCTAAATTAGAGGCCGTCAATACAGTACTAAGCTCTACTGTTGGATAACCTGAGATAAGATCCCAATCTTTATCCAGACACAGAACGGATATATCCTCACCTCTGTTTATAACATTACAACTGGTTTGACTGCTTAAAACCAAATCAATACCAGCATCTTTAAGCATATAAGCGATACGATCTGTTGGATACTCCGGATCAATAGGAACATAAGCGCCTCCTGATTTTAAGATTCCCAAAATACCAATTAGCATTTCTAAACTGCGCTCCAGACAGATCCCTACAAGAGTATCGGGTTTTACACCCTGCTCGCGTAAATAGTGTGCCAACTGATTGGAGCGCTCGTCTAATTCTTTGTAGGTTAGTTTTTCATCTTCATAAACAACTGCAATAGCCGTTGGTGTTTGTTTAACCTGCTCGGTAAATAAATCAACAATTGTTTTATCTGATGGATAGGCAGCTTCAGTGTTATTGAAAACATTCAATAATTGATGCTCTTCTGCCTGGCTAAGCATCGACAGAGTACTGATTGGTTGTTTGGTACTGCTTACAATACTTTGCAATAATTCCTGATAATGCAGCAGCATACTCTCGATTGTAGCCTTATCAAATAAAGCGGTGCAATAGTTTAAGACTAATGAAATACCATTGTTATTTTCTGATGCACTAAATGTCAAATCAAACTTAGAACTAACCGTATCAAACTCATATTCAGAAATAATAATATTATTTAATTTGTTCTCTTTTTGGACTTGATTATCTCCCTCATTTTGTAATACAAACATCACCTGAAACAACGGACTCATACTCCTATCACGGCTTGTAACCACACGATCTACCACCTTCTCAAATGGGGTTAACTGATGGTCGTAACCTTCTAAAGTGGTTTGTTTTACTCTTGACAACACATCCTTAAAACTCGGATCGCCGCTCAAATCACTGCGAAGCGCCAAGGTGTTGACAAAAAAGCCAATCATTCCTTCTAATTCCGCTTGCGTTCGATTTGCAATTGGTGTTCCAACACAAATGTCTTCCTGACCACTGTAGCGCGACAACAAGATCTTAAAAGCGGATAATAAAAGCATAAACAAGGTTACTCCCTCTTCTTTACAGATCGTGTTTAATGATGCGCTCAGCTTCTGGTCTAAAGCTAAAGAGACAGCTGCTCCCGCATTGCTCGGAACCGAAGGACGGGGATAATCTGTTGGTAAGGACAAAGTACTTACGCCACTTAGTTTGGATTCCCAATACGACAACTGATCCTCTAAAACTGCTCCTTCTAAATAGTTGCGCTGCCAAATCGCATAATCGGCATATTGTAAATGAAGTGTTGGTAGATTAGGTATGCTGTTGGATTGTAATGCACTATATAATTGTGTAAACTCATTCACCAAAATTCCCTCCGACCAGCCATCACTGGCGATATGATGAAACACGCATACCAACACATATTTCTGATTCCCTAAAGTGTATAAACACGCTCGCAGTTTATAATCTTTTGATAAATCAAAAGGTTGGTTGATATAGTGGGCGATCTGATTTTTTAATACTAATTCATCCGACACCACCTCCGTATTCAGTGACCAGCCTTCCGCACTGATGATTTGCTGATAAGCGATGCCTTCTTCTGATAAAAGCATACTGCGTAAGACCTCATGACGCGAAACAATACCATGCAGGGTTTGTTCCAACAGCGATATCTCTAAAGCGCCTTCTAAACTCAGAACTATCGGAATGTGGTATTCAGTACTGCCCTGAAGCTGATCCAAAAACCATAGTCGTTCCTGACTAAACGATAAGGGAATACGCTCCGGACGCTCTCCCCCTGTAATAACCGGAAGTAAAATACCTTCTGACTGAGATGATAAATGAGTTTCTAAGTCTGAAATCGTGGTATAGGCAAAAACATCCGCAATTTCAATCTCTTTAGAGAGTTCTTTACGGATCATCGAAACTAAACGCGTAGCGAGCAAACTGTGACCTCCAAGTTCAAAGAAATCATCATGAATTCCTACTCGTTCTACCCCTAACAGGTTTTGCCAGATCCCGGCTAGCTGTGTTTCTGTATCATTACGAGGAGCTACATATTCTTTACTCGATAGTCCTGAACCATCCGGATCTGGTAATGCTTTTTTATCCAGTTTTCCGTTACCGGTTAATGGCATTGTATCTAATGCCACCCATAATTGAGGAATCATGTATTCAGGCAAACTTAATTTTAATTGGTTTTGTAATTGCTCTTTGTCTAATGCTCCTTCTAAAACTACATAACCTACCAGACGTTTGTTGCCTGCTGTATCTTCTTTAGCCAGAACACAACATTGATTTACACCCGCTAAAGAAGACAAGGCGTTTTCAATCTCCCCTAATTCTATTCGATAACCGCGAATTTTAACCTGATCGTCTTTTCTGCCGATATATTCTATGTTACCATCCGGAAGCCAGCGTGCTAAATCCCCTGTCTTATACATTCGTTCGCCTTCTAAAAAGGGGCTGTCGATAAATTTCTCATTGGTTAGTTCTTCTCTATTTAAATATCCTCGCGCTACCTGAATACCTCCTACACACAATTCTCCTGTTACTCCTATTGGTAATAATCCTAAAGCCTCGTTTACTATATAGATATGGGTGTTTCCCACTGGACGGCCTATATGGATGCGATCTAAGGATTCATAGTGAGTAACCTCTAATACACTACAGCCAATAGTGGATTCAGTAGGTCCATATTCGTTAAACAGTTTAACCGATGGATCTAATTCTCCTAAATGAGACAGATCGGAATGGGTTAATTGTTCGCCACCGATGATGAATCTTTTTAATGGAGAATGACCTAAGTCTCTGAAAAAGGACAAATGTGACGGGGTTAATTTTATAGAGGTAATAGCATCATTTGAAACAATGGCCTTCAATACGGAGCTAACATCATTATCTTTGTAGATGTGCAGTTGTCCTCCTGTTAAAAGTGTCAAATAGATACTGGTCTGGGTTAAATCAAAGGATAAGGAGCTAAATAGGGGGAAACTCTGAGCGTTATCCCCGTCTCCATAACGTGAGATACTGTACGATAAGTAGTTCACCAAACTGTTATGCTCGATCATTACTCCTTTTGGATTTCCTGTACTTCCTGAGGTATAAATGACATAAACCAAATCTGATAATTGGATGGTGTTGGTTTTTAAAGCCGGGAATGATGAAGCCTGGCTTAATACGCTATCAAATTCTACGTCGATAGAAAAAATAGGAACTGCATATTCTATTACATCAAATAAGCTTTCCGATTCTATAATCAGTAATTTTACATTAGCATCTTTGACTAGAAAAGATTTGCGATTCTCTGGATATTCTTTATCGATCGGAAGGTAACAAGCACCCGCTTTTAGTGTTCCAATTATTGAAATAATAGACCAGATACTGCGATCTAACATGAGACCTACAATATCATTGGAGGTGACATGGTAGTGATTTCGTAAGTATAGCGCCAGGTCATTGGATTTTGCATCTAATTCCTGATAGCTTAATGTTTCGTCTCCACAAACAACTGCAATAGCAGCCGGGGTTTTCTTTACCTGCTCTGCAAATAAATCAACTATTGTTTTATCTAATGGATATGCTGCAGTTGTGTGATTGAATACATTGAGTAGTTGATGCTCTTCTGCCGGGGTAAGCAGAGACAGGTTTTTTACAGGCTCTGTAATATTCTTTGCAATATTTTGTAACAGTTCCTGATAATGCAATAGCATTCGCTCTATTGTTGTTTTTTCAAATAAAGCGGTGCTGTATACCATGTTCAATGAGATACCTCCCTGGTTTTCTGATATATTGAACAATAAGTCAAACTGAGAATTTACCACTTGGGTATCATAAGAGGATAAGCTGAGACCTTTTAGAGCAACAGGGTTGCTTTCCTGATTATTCTGTAAAGAAAACAATACCTGAAACAATGGACTCATGTTTCTATCACGGGTTGTAATTACCCGATCTACTACTTTCTCAAATGGGGCTAACTGATGGTCGTAGCTCTCTAAAGTGGTCTGTTTTACTCTTGACAATAGGTCCTTAAAACTCGGATTGCCGCTTAAATCACTGCGAAGGGCCAGAGTGTTGACAAAAAAGCCGATCATGCCCTCTAAATCCGATTGAGTTCTATTGGCGATTGACGTTCCTACGCAAATGTCTTCCTGACCGCTGTAACGCGATAATAAAACTTTAAAAGCCGATAATAATAGCATAAACATCGTTACGCCTTCTTCTTTACAGATCGTGTTTAATGATGCACTCAGCTTTTGGTCTATCTCTAAAGAAACAGCTGCTCCTGCATTGCTTGGAACCAAAGCACGGGCATAATCTGTTGGTAAGGATAAAGTGCTTACTCCTTTTAGTTTGGATTCCCAGTACGATAACTGATTCTCCAGAACTGCTCCTTCTAAATGTTTACGCTGCCAAATGGCATAATCGGCATATTGTAAATGAAGTGTTGGTAGATTAGGGGTGCTGTTGGATTCAAGGGAACTGTATAGTTCCATAAATTCATGAACCAAGATTTCCCCCGACCAGGCATCACTGGCGATATGATGGAAAACACAGGCCAAAACATATTTCTGATTCTCTAAGGTGTATAAACACGCGCGCAGTTTATAGTCTTTAGATAAATCAAAAGGTTTATGGGCATAGTGGGCGATATGATTTTTTAATACTAATTCATCCGATACCGTATCCGTATCCAGTGACCAGCCTTCTGCACTGATGATTTGCTGATAACCGATACCTTCTTCTGATAAAAGCATGCTGCGTAAGACTTCATGGCGCGAAACAATACCATGCAGAGTTTGCTCCAGCAGCGATATATCCAAGGCCCCTTCTAAACTCAAAACTATAGGGATATGGTATTCGGTACTGCCTTGAAGTTGATCCAAAAACCATAATCGTTCCTGACTAAACGATAAAGGAATACGAGCCGGACGTTCTTCTGCAACAATACCTGGTAATAAAACCACTTCAGACTGTGCCGCTATATGGGTTCCTAAGTCTGAGATTGTGGCATGTTCAAATACTTCGCGGATGGATACTTCTATCATCAAAGCCTTACGGATCATTGAAACTAAACGTGTAGCCAGTAAACTGTGACCTCCGAGCTCGAAAAAGTTATCATAAATTCCTATTTGTTCTACACCTAACAGGTTTTGCCAGATTGCTGCCAACTGCTCTTCTGTCTCATTACGCGGAGCGACGTATTCGGTACTCGATAAGTCTGAACCATCCGGATCCGGCAATGCTTTTTTATCCAGCTTTCCGTTACTGGTGAGCGGCATTTTTTCTAAAGTCACCCACAATTGAGGAACCATGTATTCCGGTAAGCTCAACTTTAATTGGTTTTGTAGTCGCTCTTTGTCTAATGCTCCTTCTAAAACTACATAACCTACCAGACGTTTATTGCCTGCTGTATCTTCTTTGGCCAAAACACAACATTGGTTTACGCCCGCTAAAGAAGACAAGGCGTTTTCGATCTCGCCTAATTCTATTCGATAGCCGCGGATTTTAACCTGATCGTCTTTTCTGCCGATGTATTCTATGTTTCCATCCGGAAGCCAACGCGCTAAATCACCTGTCTTATAAATTCGCTCTCCCTCTTTGAATGGATTTGCTATAAATTTTTCCTTTGTTAATTCTTCCTTGTTCAAATATCCTCTGGCTACCTGAGCTCCTCCAATACACAATTCACCAATTACACCTATTGGTACTAATTGATTTTGATGATCTAAAACATATAAACTGGTATTGGCTACCGGTTTTCCAATTAAAACCTGAGATAAAACATCTTCCAGAGGTACTTCCCATGAACTCACATCAATTGCAGCTTCTGTAGGACCATATAAGTTATCTAATCGAACATTCCTGAATTTTTCTTTAAATAAGAGTACCTGATCTACTTGTAAAGCCTCTCCACTACACAGAACCTGTTTTAACGATTTACAGTCTCCTAAATTAATATCTTCTAAGAAAACTCTCAACATCGAAGGAACAAAATGAATCGTTGTGATGTTTTCCTTTTCTATAATATGCTTTAAATATTCAACATCTTTGTGTCCTTCGGGTTTGGCAAAAACCAATCGTGCTCCACAGCTAATAGCCCATAAAAATTCCCATACCGACACATCAAAACTAAAAGAGGTTTTCTGTAGAATTGCATCATCACTCTTAAGCTGATAATGGGATTGTGTCCATAATAGACGATTCACAATACCACTATGTTCATTCATCACTCCCTTAGGTGTACCGGTACTTCCTGAGGTATATATCACATATGCTAAATTAGAGGCCGTCAATACAGTCCTAAGCTCTACTGTTGGATAACCTGAGATAAGTTCCCAATCTTTATCCAGACACAGAACGGATATATCCTCACCTCTGTTTATAACATTACAACTGGTTTGACTGCTTAAAACCAAATCAATACCAGCATCTTTAAGCATATAAGCGATACGATCTGTTGGATACTCCGGATCAATAGGAACATAAGCGCCTCCTGATTTTAAGATCCCAAGAATACCAATTAGCATTTCTAAACTGCGCTCCAGACAGATCCCTACAAGAGTATCGGGTTTTACACCCTGCTCGCGTAAATAGTGTGCCAACTGATTGGAGCGCTCGTCTAATTCTTTGTAGGTTAGTTTTGCATCTTCATAAACAACTGCAATAGCCGTTGGTGTTTGCTTAACCTGCTCGGTAAATAAATCAACTATTGTCTTATCTGATGGATAGGCAGCTTCAGTGTTATTGAAAACATTCAATAATTGATGCTCTTCTGCCTGGCTAAGCATGGACAGAGTACTGATTGGTTGTTTGGTACTGCTTACAATACTTTGCAATAATTCCTGATAATGCAGCAGCATACTCTCGATTGTAGCCTTATCAAATAAAGCTGTGCAATAATTTACCGCTAATGAAATACCATTGTTATTTTCTGATGCACTAAATGTCAAATCAAACTTAGAACTAACCGTATCAAACTCATATTCAGAAATAATAATATTATTTAATTTGTTCTCTTTTTGGACTTGATTATCTCCCTCATTTTGTAATACAAACATCACC
Organism: Flavobacterium sp. CFS9; assembly: GCF_041154745.1. Classification (NCBI taxonomy): domain Bacteria; kingdom Pseudomonadati; phylum Bacteroidota; class Flavobacteriia; order Flavobacteriales; family Flavobacteriaceae; genus Flavobacterium; species Flavobacterium sp. CFS9. Next base: position 4,857,397 of record NZ_AP031573.1, read on the forward strand.
TGAAACAGCGGACTCATGCTCCTATCACGGCTTGTAACCACACGATCTACCACCTTCTCAAATGGGGTTAACTGATGGTCGTAACCTTCTAAAGTGGTTTGTTTTACTCTTGACAACACATCCTTAAAACTCGGATCGCCGCTCAAATCACTGCGAAGCGCCAAGGTGTTGACAAAAAAGCCAATCATTCCTTCTAATTCCGCTTGCGTTCGATTTGCAATTGGTGTTCCAACACAAATATCTTCCTGACCACTGTAACGCGACAACAAGATCTTAAAAGCGGATAATAAAAGCATAAACAAGGTTACTCCCTCCTCTTTACAGATCGTGTTTAATGATGCGCTCAGCTTCTGATCTAAGACTAAAGAGACAGCTGCTCCCGCATTGCTCGGAACCGAAGGACGGGGATAATCTGTTGGTAAGGACAAAGTACTTACGCCACTTAGTTTGGATTCCCAGTACGACAACTGATCCTCTAAAACTGCTCCTTCTAAATAGTTGCGCTGCCAAATCGCATAATCAGCATATTGTAAATGAAGTGTTGGTAGATTAGGTGTGCTGTTGGATTGTAATGCACTATATAATTGTGTAAACTCATTCACCAAAATTCCCTCTGACCAGCCATCACTGGCAATATGATGAAACACGCATACCAACACATATTTCTGATTCCCTAAAGTGTACAAACACGCTCGCAGTTTGTAATCTTTTGATAAATCAAAAGGTTGGTTGATATAGTGGGCAATCTGATTTTTTAATAATTCATCCGATATAATCTCTGTATCTAGTGACCAGCCTTCTGCACTGATGATTTGCTGATAAGCAATGCCTTCTTCTGATAAAAGCATACTGCGTAAGACCTCATGACGCGAAACAATGGTCTGTAATGCTTCTTCTAAAATTGAAATACTTACTCTTCCATCTAAATGCAGCACAATGGGCATGTTATATTCTGCACTACCGCCAAACTGATCCAAAAACCATAAACGCTCCTGACTAAACGATAGTGGAATTTTAGTAAAAGTATTCCTATTGTAAGGAGTAATCTTTTTTAATAATTCTTCTGTTGTATTTTCATCCTGATACTTTTTTAGATATTGAATAATTAATTCCTTATTAGTTTTGATCTCCAAAAGTATGGCCGGATCTATGTTGGTATTAGATTTAACACTTAATAAATCACCGTTTAATACTAATTTTATTCCTTCTTTATTTAATCTTTCAAAAAAACTTGAAAATTCCATGTGCATTATTAAATTATAATTCAATGTTTATACTATAATCATTTTTAGTATCAGTAGAGTTGACTAGTTTATAGATGATATATGATGCCAACTCTTCTACAGTATTAAATCTGAAAATGTTTCGAATAGATACTTCTATTAACAGTTCTCTACGAATCATAGACACTAAGCGGGTTGCCAATAAACTATGCCCTCCCAATTCAAAAAAGTTATCATGAATTCCTACCTTATCAATCCCTAATAATTCTTGCCAGATTTCTGCTAACTGCGCTTCCGTTTCGTTGCGTGGTGCTACATATTCTTTACTTGATAATTCTGACTCATCCAGATTTGGTAATGACTTTTTATCCAGCTTTCCATTACTGGTTAATGGCATTGCCTCTAAAGTCACCCACAATTGGGGAACCATATATTCCGGCAAACTTATCTTTAATTGTTCTTGTAATACTTCTTTATCGAAATCTCCCTCAGGAATAACATAACCAACTAGACGCTTGCTACCACCTGAATCTTCCCTAGCCAATACACAACATTGTGCTACTCCTGGTAAAGAAGACAAGACGTTTTCAATCTCGCCCAATTCTATACGATAACCTCTAATCTTAACCTGGTCGTCTTTTCTTCCTACAAGCTCAATATTACCATCAGGTAACCAACGTGCCAAATCGCCTGTTCTATAAACTCGTTCTCCCTCTTTATACAAATTCGATATAAACTTCTCATTTGTTAATTCTTCTCGGTTTAAATACCCTCTTGCTACCTGAACGCCTCCTATACACAATTCTCCAATTACTCCTAATGGCACTATCTTATTATAATTATCTACTATGTATATCTTAACATTATCAATCGCTCTTCCTATATTTACTTTTTGAAAACGATTTAATCTTTGCGCTGTAACCCAAATAGTAGCCTCTGTTGGACCATATAGATTCCAAACAAAATTGCTTATAGTAGTAAGGCTATCCTTTAAAGATTCCTTAATTGCTTCTCCTCCGGTTAAAATTGTAACTCCTTCTTTATTGTCCCAGTTATTATCAATAAGCATTTGCCAGGTTGATGGTGTCGCCTGCATAAAATCAGGGCGGTAATCCGCTATAAAAGATTGAAGTTTATCTGCATCTTTTATGGAAATGCTATCTAACATGATAACTTTAGCTCCTAATAATAAAGGAGTGAAAAATTCTAAATAAAAAATATCAAAAGTGTATGTTGTCACTGATAGAAACGAATTTAAATCACTCATTCTTAAACCATTAATCATACTCAACAAGAAATTAACTAAACTGGTATGAACAACAGGAACTCCTTTAGGAACACCTGTACTTCCCGAAGTGTAAATAACATATGCCAAATTAGAAGGCGATAACAGAGAACTCAATTCACTTTTTGAGCAGTTCGAGATAAGATCCCAATCACTGTCTAAAGATAAAACTGATAAACCTTCACGTTTATCTATAACTGTACGGCTTAACTCACTGCTTAACACCAAATCAATACCAGCATCTGTAAGCATGTAATTTATACGATCTCTTGGGAAATCCGGATCGATTGGAACATAAGCACCTCCCGATTTTAAGATTCCCAGAATACTAATAAACATCTCTAAACTACGTTCCAAACAAATACCAACAAGAGCATCTCGTTTAACTCCTTTTTCTTGCAAATAATGTCCCAACTGATTCGAACGTTGGTCTAATTCTTTATAACTTAGTTCCTCACCATTATAAACAACTGCAATAGCAGCTGGTGTTCGTTTAACCTGTTCAGTGAATAAATCAATTACAGTCTTATCTTTTGGATATGCGACATCAGTTTTATTAAAAACATCCAATAATTGATGTTTTTCTTCTTTGGTAAGCATTGACAGATTGCCCAAAGACTTGGAAGTATCGGCTACGACGCTTTTTAACAACTCTTGATAATGCAACAGCATTCGATCGATTGTTGTCTTTTCAAACAAGGCAGTACTGTAATTTATGTTCAGTGAAATTCCTTCCTCTCCTTCTGATACATTCAATGTCAAATCAAACTGTGTAGTAACCATATCAAACTCATAATCTGATACCACAACCCCCTCTAAATCTAATTTTTTATTCGTTACTGATGCGTTCTGTACTATAAACATCACTTGGAACAAAGGGGTCATGCTCATATCCCGGGTAGTAACTACACGATCGACTACTTTCTCAAAAGGAACTAACTGATGGTCGTATCCCTCCAAAGTAGTCTGCTTGACCATTGTCAATAGCTCTCTGAAGCTAGGATCACCGCTCAAATCACTTCGAAGTGCCAGCGTATTGACAAAAAAACCTATCATGCCCTCTAACTCCGATTGTGTACGGTTAGCTATAGGGGTTCCTACACAAACATCCTCCTGTCCTGTATATCGGAACAACAAAACCTTAAAAATGGACAAAAACAACATGAACAAAGTTACTCCCTCTTCTTTGCATACTGACTCCAATGAAGCGCTTAGTTCATTATCCAGTACAAAAGAAACACTCGCTCCCACACTACTCTGCACAGAAGGACGTATATGATCTGTTGGTAACGATAAAGTACCAACACCTTTCAATTTCTCCTCCCAATACAACAACTGGTTCTCTAAAATAATTCCTTCTAAATACTTGCGCTGCCAGATCGCATAATCTGTGTACTGTAAACTAAGCTCTGGTAAAGCGGCCGTCTTACCAAATTGCAGAGCATTGTACAATTCCATAAACTCATTGGTCAGGATTCCTCCTGACCAGCCATCACTGGCAATATGATGAAATACAATTGCTAAGACATATTGATTGTCTCCAAGATCATACAAACATGCTCGTAGCTTGTAATCTTTCGATAAATCAAAAGGACGCATCAGATAATCCCGAAGACTGCTTTCGGACATTGATCTGTTTTTTATTTCCAATTGATCCAATGACCAGTTTTTAGCGCTGATAATTTCCTGATAACCAATTCCTTCTTCTGAAAGAAGCATACTGCGTAAAACCTCATGACGGGAAACAATCTCCTGCAAGGTTTGCTTCAGTACCGATACTTCTAATACGCCTTCTAAACGAAGAACAATAGGGATGTGATATTCTGTACTGCCTTGCAACTGATCCAAAAACCATAATCGTTCCTGACTAAAGGATAAAGGAATGCGAACAGGACGATCCTCTACAATAATATTTGGCAATAAAACTCCTTCTGACTGGACGGATACATGAGCTGCTAATTCGGTGATTGTGGTATGTTCAAATATTTCCTTGATAGTAACTTCTATACATAACTTTTTTCGAATCATGGAAACCAAACGAGTAGCTAATAAACTATGCCCTCCAAGCTCAAAGAAATTATCATGAATCCCTATGTTTTCTATACCCAATAATCCCTGCCAAATCGTTACTAATTGATTCTCTATTTCGTTTCGAGGAGCAATATATTTACTGGTTGACAACTCTGAGTTTTCCGGATCTGGCAATGCTTTTTTATCCAGCTTACCATTAGTGGTTAATGGCATTACTTCTAAAGTCACCCACAATTGTGGAACCATATACTCAGGTAAACTTAGCTTTAATTGGTTTTGTACTATTTCTTTATCAAAATCACCCTCAGGTACCACATAACCAACTAAACGTTTGGAGTTATTTGGATCTTCTTTGGCTAAAACGCAACACTGGGCAACTCCTGATAATGATGATAATACATTTTCAATCTCTCCTAATTCAATACGATAGCCCCGAATTTTAACCTGATCATCTTTTCTGCCTATAAATTCAAGGTTGCCATCTGGTAACCAGCGTGCCAAATCTCCTGTTTTATAAATTCGCTCTCCTTCAATAAAAGGATTGTTTATAAATTTTTCTTTGGTTAATTGTTCCAGATTTAAATAACCTCGTGCTACTCCTGCTCCTCCCACACATAATTCACCTACTACTCCAACAGGTAAAAGATTGTGTTCCTCATTCATCACATACACCTGAGTATTATCAATAGGTTTCCCAATGGATACCCTATTTTTTATACCTCCCTGGAAAGTCGTAGAACAAATACTTGCTTCTGTAGGTCCGTAAGCGTTAATGTAGTTGTAATGCTCAGAAAATCTCTTCGCTACTTCTAAAGGTATTGACTCTCCTGCAGTAACCAGAGTTTTAATACTTTTTATATCGTCAACAGCTAATAATTGTAAAAAAGCCGGTGGCAAGGTTGCAAAAGTAATAGCATTATTTGCTATAAAGTTTCTAAAAAAGGTAACATCTGATTTTGCTTCTTCTTTTATAATGCATAAGCGACTGCCACTCAAAAGAGAAATACCTATCTCCCAAATAGAAGCATCAAACGAAATACTCGCAAATTGCAGACAGCTATCCTTATTGGTAATTGAAAAAGCAGAAATCTGAGATAGTATTGTATTGACAATATTTCGATGTTCAATCATTACCCCTTTTGGTTTACCCGTACTACCCGAAGTGTAAATAATGTATGCCAAATTATCAGAGCTGATATTTATTTCAGGTAAGTCACCAGAGTAATCGGAGCAATTCTTTTTGAATGTTTCCAGTACTAAATCATCTATAACAATAGAACAGTTACTATCTTTCTTTATGTATTCTTTTCTTTCTTCCGGAAAATTGGAATCTATTGGTACATAAGCTGCACCTGTTTTCAATATCGCAAGAAATGAAATAATTAACCATTCACTGCGCTCTAAAACTACTCCTATTAGACTATCTGCAATAATACTATTATTTGATAATAAATAATGAGCCAATTGATTGGAGTGTTTATCTAATTCTTTATAAGTTAGTTCCACGTCCTTATAAAGAATTGCGATAGCATTTGGTGTTTGTTTAACCTGTTCGACAAATAAATCTATTATGGTCTTATCTACTGGATATACAGCATCAGTGTCATTAAAAACATCTAATAGTTGGTGTTTTTCTTTATTAGACAGGATATTCAACGTATTTATGCTTACTTCTTTTTCAAAAGTTAAGCCATCTATAAGTTGAATTAATGATTGTTCCATGAATTGAAGTATACGACCTGCTCCAATGTTCACATCCACAAGTGCTGTTAATCCAAAATCAATACCAAAATCATCTACAATAAAGTTAAAAGGATAGTTCGTTCGTTCATAATCATCAATTAGCGTTATCCCCAAATTTTTCATATTACCCTCTTCTACTGCTGAAGAATGACGGTAATTTAATAAAGCACTGAAAAGAGCCATTTGATTGGAAATACCACTCCAATCCTGAATGTAAGGTAAAGGAGTTTGCTCATAAGATAACAATTCTCCTAATCTTAACTTAACTTCCTCTAAATACTCCATAACACTGCCTTTTAATTCCAAAGCAACTGGTAGTGTATTGATAAACAAACCTAAAGAATCTGCCGCACCTAAAGAGCCTTGCAAACGTCCAGAAAATAAGGAGCCAAACACCGCATACTGCTTATTACTGCATCTTGCTATTACCAATCCGAAAGCCGCATGAAACAATACAGCAGGACTAATACTTAAATGGACACAAGTAGTCCGCAATGCTGTACTTAAATCTTTAGAAAGGGTAACTGTGGCCTCTTCAATTTTTGTACCATCTCCTAAGGCATTTGATAAATTAAATGGATAGGTAGGTTCATTAATTGCTCCCAATAATGACCTAAAATAAGACTCTCCATCGCTGACTGATTGTGCATGCAAAGTATGCCCAATAAAATCCCGATATAAAAAAGGAACTGAAAGATTTTCCCCTTCTCCTGACAGGTGTACCATTACCTCTTCCATGATTTTCTCTAAACCAACATGGTCCATTATTAAATGGTGATAATAGACTACCAGATAATATGATTCGTTCTCAGGATCATCTGTTACTTTCAATTCCAGTAATGGAGCCTTAGAGGTATCCATCCAATGAGTGCCTGAAGTTGCCAATACTTTCAACTGTGGTAAAATAGCTTTGGAATTATCCAAGTTTGAACTCTCTAATAACTCTACTGATAAAACAGCTTCTCGCAATACTACCTGAACAACATCAGGTAAATCAGCACTTAAAAAACAGGTACGCAAAATATCATGGCGATTCACCACAAACTGTAAGGCTTCAATAAAGTCTGTACGCTTTTTTGAATCAGAAAATGAAAGTAAACCCGAAAGAATATAAGGATCTCCCTGAACAGCATTGCTCATAAGATGGTGAAAATAAATCCCTTCTTGTAATGGAGATAAAGGATAGATGTCTTCAATATTTGAAAAACCACCTGGAACCATTGCCACTATCTTATCTAAATCGTTTTGCTCAAAATCAAGTAAAGGAACCATCAATGGTGTGATACAATCACTTGTTGCTAAAATTCCATTAGCAGGAACAGTGTAAACAAACGATATCGAAGATAGCTTATCACCAATAGAAGCTATAGTTGGGCCTGCAAAAATATCTTTAACTGCGATATTAAAATCTAACGTCTGCAGACGGGATATCAATTGAACTACCAGTAAACTATGACCTCCGAGTTCGAAGAAATTATCATGAATTCCTACTCGTTCTACTCCTAACAGATTTTGCCAGATTTCAGCTAATTGGGTTTCTGTTTCGTTGCGGGGCGCTACATATTCTTTACTCGATAGCCCTGAACCATCCGGATCCGGTAATGCTTTTTTATCCAGCTTTCCGTTACCGGTTAATGGCATTGTATCTAATGCCACCCATAATTGGGGAACCATGTATTGTGGCAGACTTAATTTTAATTGGTTTTGTAATTGCTCTTTGTTCAATGCTCCTTCTAAAACTACATAACCAACCAGACGTTTATTACCTGCTGTATCTTCTTTAGCCAGAACACAACATTGATTTACACCCGCTAAAGAAGACAAGGCGTTTTCGATCTCGCCTAATTCTATTCGATAGCCGCGAATTTTAACCTGATCGTCTTTTCTGCCGATATATTCTATGTTACCATCCGGAAGCCAGCGTGCTAAATCACCCGATCGGTATAATCTGGAAGTTTTATCCGCACTAAACGGATTCGCTATAAACTTCTCATTGGTTAAGTCTTCTCTATTTAAATAACCTCGTGCTACTCCTGCTCCCGAGATACACAATTCTCCTTCTACTCCTATGGGAACCAAATTTAAATGAGCATCCACTATGTAACATCCTAATGTTGGAATTGCAGTACCTATATTACTGATCAGACTCTGTGTATCTGTCTCTGTAATCTCTTTGTAAGTGACATGTACAGTTGTTTCTGTGATGCCATACATGTTGATTAGTTTACAATCTGCATAAGAACGCTTCCATCTTTCCAAATAAGTAGAATTCAGAGCCTCTCCTCCAAAAATTACATAACGCAGAGAATGTGATGAGCTTTTGGATAAAAATTCTTCCTGAAGTACGTAAAATGAACCTGGTGTCTGGTTTAAAACTGTTACACCTTCTTTTATTAATAATTCCTTAAAAGAAACAGCATCTTTTGTTAGGGCCTTAGGAACAACCACTAAACGGCCTCCATGCAATAAGGCGCCATACATTTCCCATACTGAGAAATCAAAACAAAAGGAATGAAACAAAGTCCAGACATCACCGGACCCAAAATCATATAACGGGGATTCGTTTTTAAATAATCGAACTACATTTTTATGCGTTATCAAAACTCCCTTAGGTGTACCGGTGCTTCCTGAGGTATATATCACATATGCTAAATTAGAGGCCGTCAGCACAGTACTAAGCTCTACTGTTGGATAACCTGAGATAAGATCCCAATCTTTATCCAGACACAGAACGGATATATCCTCACCTCTGTTTATAACATTACAACTGGTTTGACTGCTTAAAACCAAATCAATACCAGCATCTTTAAGCATATAAGCGATACGATCTGTTGGATACTCCGGATCAATAGGAACATAAGCGCCTCCTGATTTTAAGATTCCCAAAATACCAATTAGCATTTCTAAACTGCGCTCCAGACAGATCCCTACAAGAGTATCGGGTTTTACACCCTGCTCGCGTAAATAGTGTGCCAACTGATTGGAGCGCTCGTCTAATTCTTTGTAGGTTAGTTTTGCATCTTCATAAACAACTGCAATAGCCGTTGGTGTTTGTTTAACCTGCTCGGTAAATAAATCAACAATTGTTTTATCTGATGGATAGGCAGCTTCAGTGTTATTGAAAACATTCAATAATTGATGCTCTTCTGCCTGGCTAAGCATCGACAGAGTACTTATCGGTTGTTTGATATTGCTTACAATACTTTGCAATAATTCCTGATAATGCAGCAGCATACTCTCGATTGTAGCCTTATCAAATAAAGCGGTGCAATATGACATGTCCAATGAAATACCATTATTATCCTCAAATACATTTAACATCAAATCAAATTGAGAGGTAATGTTATCAAACTTATAATTTGAAATCTTAATATTCTCTAAACTCAATTCTCGAGATGCATCAGGCGTATTCTGTAACACAAAAAGTACTTGAAACAAAGGATTCATAGACATGTCACGAGTAGTAACCACACGATCTACTACCTTTTCAAAAGGAGCTAATTGATGGTCATATCCCTCTAAGGTTGTCTGTTTTACCCTTGCTAATAAATTACTAAAACTTGGGTTTCCACTTAAATCACTGCGAAGAGCAATAGTGTTTACAAAAAAGCCAATCATGTCTTCTAACTCCAATTGCGTACGATTTGCAATTGGTGTTCCCACACAAATATCAGACTGCCCACTATAACGAGACAATAAAACTTTGAAGGCTGATAATAAAAACATAAACAGCGTAACACCTTCTGATCGGCATAAGAAATCTAAGGATGCTGTTAACGTTTTATCTAATACAGAAGATATAGAAGCTCCAATTGTGCTATGTACTGAAGGGCGTGCATAATCCATTGGCAATGCTAAAGTGCTAACGTCTTGCAGCTTCTCTTCCCAATAAGATAATTGCTCTTCTAAAGCAGTATCTACTACATATTTTCGTTGCCAAATGGCATAGTCTGCATACTGCAAACTCAATTTTGGAAGACTTGCTGTTCGATCTAATTGAAGTATATTATACAACTTCATAAACTCATTGACTAAGACCCCACCGGACCAACCATCACTGGCAATATGATGGAATACACTGGCCAGTACATGTTTTTCGTTCCCACAATCATATAAGCAACATCTTAGCATGTAATCCTTAGATAAATCAAAAGGTTTCTTCAGGTAGTCTGCTATATTACTTTGTAATAATACTTCATCTGATACAATTTCTCTATCCAATGACCAGTTTTCTGCACTGATAATTTCCTGATAACCAATTCCATGCTCTGAAAGAAGTACGCTTCGTAATACCTCATGACGATAAACAATTTGCTGTAAAGTTTTTTCTAATATGGATATATCTAAAGGTCCCTCTAAATGAAGAACTACAGGTATGTGATAATCTGTACTGCTTTGTAACTTATCCAAAAACCATAATCGCTCCTGACTAAAGGATAAAGGAATACGGGCTGGACGATCCTGTACCGTAATTGTAGGTAAGATTACACCTTCGGATTGAGCAGACACAAAAGTTCCCAACTTAGAAACCGTAGTATGGATAAATATTTCCCGAATAGAAACTTCTATTGTCAACTCTTTACGAATTATAGAAACTAAGCGTGTTGCTAATAAACTATGACCTCCCAGTTCAAAGAAATCATCATGAATACCAACTCTTTCAACACCTAATAACTCTTGCCATAAATTAACTAGTTGTAATTCTAAATCTGTAGTTGGTTCGGCATATTCTTTACTTGATAACTCTGAGCTATCCGGATCTGGCAATCCCTTTTTATCTAGTTTTCCATTACTGGTTAATGGCATTGCATCTAATGCAATCCAGATCATAGGAATCATATATTCTGGCAGGCTTTGTTTTAATTGGTTTTGTAATTGCTCTTTGTCTAATGCTCCTTCTAAAACTACATAACCTATTAAGCGTTTTGCACCATTTACATCTTCCCTGGCCAATACGCAACATTGTGTAACTTCGGGAAGCAATGATAATGCGTTCTCAATCTCACCTAATTCTATACGATATCCACGAATCTTAACCTGATCGTCTTTCCTGCCTATAAATTCCAAATTACCATCAGGTAACCAACGCGCTAAATCACCCGTTTTGTACATTCGCTCTCCTGTTTTAAAAGGATTCGCTACAAATTTTTCACGGGTTAATTCTTCCTTGTTTAAATAGCCACGGGCTACTCCCGCTCCGCCAATACACAATTCACCAATTACTCCTATAGGTACTAATGACTCAGAAGTGTTGAGTATATAAAAACTATTATTCCATAAAGGCTTACCAACAGGGACATTCACTAAACCATCAAGAATCTCAACATTATCAGTTTCAAAATAAGAGCTATCAATAGTTGTTTCAGTAGTACCATAACTATTAATGATTCGCATAGCGTGACCAAACCTGCTGTATACTCTTTTAAAGTCATTAATATTACATACATCAGATCCCAAAATTAAGAGCTTCATCCAAGCATAATCTAAACTTTGCTCGTAGATATAATCCATCAATGGAATCACTAAACCTGGCGTACCTTCTAATATAGTAATACCCTTTTCTAAAATAAGATCATAAAGTCTAGCCGGATCCAACCTGGCATCTGAAGGACAAAGTACCATTCTGCCTCCAAATAATAAACTTCGGCATAAATCGCCGGAAAACACATCAAAAGAAAAACTTGCCATTTGCAATAAGCAAGTATCACTATCCAAATGATAAGATGACTCCCAACACAAAGCCATATTCAATAAACTCGTATGGTTAATGACAACTCCTTTAGGTCTGCCTGTAGAACCTGATGTATAAATAACATAAACAGACTGATCACCATTGATAATAGTATCAACCTTGCTTAACGGTTGTTTACCTATTGAGTTCCAATTATCATCTGTTGTAATAATTTGTATTTTCTTGTTTTCGGCAGCTAAAAATTCATGAGCATGATCTGTTATGAAAAAAGTGGTGTTACTGTCTTCAATTATATAATGAATGCGCTCTTCAGGATACTCGGCATCTATAGGAACGTAAGTTCCGCCTGCCTTTAAGACCCCAAACACCGCTATAATCATATCAAAAGAACGATTGACACAAATACCTACCAAATCTTCCGGACTTAGTCCTTTACCTATCAAATAATGGGCTATCTGATTTGATTTTTCATCTAACGCTTTATATGTCAATTCTTTTTTTCCAAAAACAACTGCAATGCTTTCCGGCATTCGCAATACTTGTTCTTCAAACAAATCAACTATCGTTTTATCTTTTGGAAATAATACTTCTGTATTATTAAAATGCTTTAGTTGTTGCTCTTCTTCATCTTCAGATAACAATTGTATATTTCCTATACTGCCTCCATTGCTTTCAATGATTTGATTTAAAATAAATTGATAACAGTCTAAAATATCTTTTGCCAATTTACTGCTTAAGAAAGATTCTCTGTAATCCAGAGAAAGAACTAAATCTCCCGATTCCTCAATGGCATTAAACATTAAATCAAAATCACTGTAAACTGGCTTATTATGCACTACCTGTAAGTCTACACTTTCCATATCAATATTAGAAACACTAACATTAAAATTGAAAACAACATTTACCCAGTTATCATATTTTATATCAGTCTCTTTTTGGAGCAATTCCATAAAACTAGCATAAGGATATTCCTGATGCTCATAGGTTTCATATATTCTATTTTTTAGATCCTTTACATATTCTGTTAAAGAATCCTTAGAATTATGGGATATTAAAAAAGGCATAAAATGAGAGAAATCTCCAATTGCCTCCTGTATATCCGGCATTGTTCTGCCACCTGTGGGAATACCAATAATAAGCTCATTTTTCTCCGTTATTTTGCATAACAAGAGTTCGAATGCCGACAAAAATGTCATAAAAAGTGTTAAATTTTGCTGGCTGCTCCATTTTTTGTATCTAAGAATATCTTCCGCAGGAATACGTAAAGAAACGGACTTACCTGCATTCCCGTATTGAGATACACTGTTATCAAACGGAAGTATTATATTAAAAGATTTTTTAGAAAACTTATTTATAAAATACTCTTCATGAACCTTCCAGGCATCACTACTCAATTTATTTTCTAACCATTTTGTATACTCATTAAAACCAACGGACTGTAATAAGTCCAGTTTCTTTCCCTGAAATAACGAATTGTAGTTATTTGTAATTCCTTTAATAAATAAAGCACAGGACCATCCATCTGCTATTATGTGGTGCATCGTCACAACTAAAACAGTCTCTTCTGAAGAAAATCTTACTAACTGTAGTCGCACAAGAGGCCCTTTTGTAAATGAGAATGCAGTATGCATGTTTACATCAACTAAAGCTTTATATGCCTTTTCCTGTTGATCTAATCCATCTTTTGAAAAATCTATTTCTTCTATTGGTAAAGTAATAGAGGAATCGAAAATTAAGTGTACTCCGTCTTCTGATACCCGAGTTCTTAAAATATTATGTGTATCTACGAAATTATATACTGCTATTTTCAGCAATGACGCATCTATTTTACCTTTCATCTGTAAGCTGAAAGATTGATTATATGCTAAAGATCTTTCCGGGTCAATTTGATGAAGAAGATTAAACTTCTGTTGTGTCAAAGTCAAATTGACCTTAGAAATATTTGATTCTTGCTGTTCTTCCTGTTTTTTTGGTAATTTTTCTAAAAAAAAATCTTTACCGTCAAATGATCCCGTCTGACTGATTTCTTCTTTAGTTATTATTTTTTTTTTTATACTATCAAATAGGTTTGTAGTTTCAGAAATCTCAGCGACGCTTACACCTGTTCCCTGTTTATTGGTATTCTCTGAAGTTTTAAAAATCTTTAAAAACTCCAAAATGATTTGATTTTGTTGTTCAAGAATACGATTCTGTTCCACTAACAGATCTCTGATTGTAATAAAGTCGGTACTATCGGTTGTAGAATCCGCGCCAGTATGAATCTTTTCATTTGAACTTGTCGGCAAACCAGAAGAAATATTCGTATGAAATGGCTCATTAATCTCTACCAGATTGTCAGATATGGCTTCCGTTTGTCCCTTTTCCTGAGTAATGTATTTTCTAATTGCATCTATATTCGTCAAATCTTCAAACATCTTGCGAATTGGAGGTTCTACTCCGTATTCTTTATGTATTATCCCAATCAGTCTTATGATGTTTAAAGAACCTACACCTAATTCTGAAAACGAAGTATGAGCATTAATTTCTAATATGTCTACGTTTAATTCGGTTGCTACAGCTTCTCGTAAAAACGTTTCTACATCATTAGATAACGTTGGTGCTTTTACTATTTCGTTCTCTTGTAACTGTTCATTATTAATGCTTTGTCCTCGAACCCATTGATCCATTACTCCATCAATAGTAGCAGACTCATATAATTTTTTTGTGGCTAATCGTTTAATTTTCCCACTTGACGTTTTTTCAACTTTTCCCGGTTCAACCAATACAATTCCATATATAGCTAATTCATGTTGCTCAAATACACTATCAACTATGCGCTTAGCAATGAAATCAAAATCATAGCCCCTCATTGACGTTCTTTTAATTTCCTGAACAACAACTAATTGATCTTTCCCATTTGCCTCTATACAAAATGCTGCACCTGCATTGTCTTGCAAATCAATATGAGATTGTTGTACAACACGTTCTATATCTTGTGGAAAATGATTTACTCCATTAATGATCATCATCTCCTTTAAACGACCCGTTATAAAAAGTTGCTCATTCATTAAAAACCCCATATCGCCTGTTCGCAAATACTCTGTTTCGTCTGCACTAAAGTTTACATCCGAATTCTGAATTCGTGCCTGAAAAAAATCTTTAGTCAATTCTTCCCTTTGCCAATAACCTTTTGCAACGCTTTCCCCACTAATCCAAATTTCACCTATTTCATTTTCCTCACATAAGATCTTAGTATCGGGATTGACAATCTTAATTGCCAATTCTTCTAAAACTGGTCCATTACCTATAAATTCAATGGTATTCGAATTTTTATTTTCTTTATTTAAAAGTTTTACTTTTCCTAAATGAAAATTTTCTTTATCTAATAATAAGACTTTAGGTACTGAATTAAAATTAGAACAACTAACGATAAGAGTCGTTTCCGCCATTCCATAGCATGGAATTAACTGCGTGCTGCTAAATCCAACTAAACTAAAACTAGTAGTAAAATTATTTATGGTTTCTGGTCTAATTGGTTCTGATCCATTATAGGCAACTGACCAACTGCTTAAATCGAGTCCTTTTAAATCCTCTTCCTTAATTTGATTAACACACAAATCATATGAAAAATTAGGTCCTCCACTAAAAGTCGCTTTATAATCTGAAATAATTTTTAACCATCGAAGAGGTTTTTGTATAAAGGCAGTTGGAGGCATAATATTCATTTCAAAGCCTACATATAAAGCCTGAAGAATATTCCCTACAAGTCCCATATCATGATAAATAGGTAACCAGCTAACTCCTACTGAGTTAAAATTTTGATGAAAACAATTTTCCATCAATTTATTATTATGGACAATATTAGAATGTGTGACCATAACTCCTTTTGGATCACCTGTTGATCCCGAAGTATATTGAAGAAAAGCTGTATCTCTTGGTAATACAACAGGAAACTCTTTGTCCAAACTATGAGTTAAGAGGTTCGTTTGCAACCATTTTACATCTGCAAAAATTTCATTATCAAACCAACTAATTGTTTTAACGTATATACTCTCTATAGTCAAAATGAGAGTAGCTTTACAATCTACAGCAATATTTTCCAATCTCCCCACTCTTCGTTTCCCTTGTGGTGGAAAAGCTGGAACTGCAATCACTCCTGCCATTAAACAGCCTACAAAGGCATCTATAAAATCTAATCCTGACGGATATAAAAGTAAAACACGATCTCCGGGATTTGCATATTCTAAAATATGAGACGCAATACGTTTTGCATTATCATATAAATCCTGAAAAGTTCTGCGATCACTTTCTTCTTCCCCATTTTCTAAAAATCTATAAATAACCTTATTGGGAGCTTGATTAATATGATTAATTAAAACTTTAACTAAGGTTTCTTTCGAAGTTACTTCTTCTAGATTAGTCGATTTTATTAGTGGCATTATTATGTGGTTTTATTTTTTACAGAACTGATTCCAAGTATTTTTCCATTCTAACTTTGATGGCCTCTTTCATAATTTCAATTGCTTCATCAACAATTTTGGAAGTTGTGATTAAAGGAGGGATCAATCTCATTACATTTTTATAATGACCACCTACTTCAAACAATAGCCCACGCTGAAAGCATTCCTCTCTAAGCTCTTTAAGATATTCCGGAAAAGGTTCCTTAGTAATCTTATCTTTTACAAACTCTACCCCCAACATCATTCCCTTTCCTCTTACATCTCCTATAAATGGATTTTCGGCTTCTAATTCCTTCAATTTTTCCATTAAATAGCATCCTATTGACTCTGTATACTTTTCAATCTCATATTCATCAATAAAATCAAAAGCTCCTCTTGCTGCCGCGATACTCACCTGATTAGATCTAAAGGTTCCTATATGATCCGCAGGCTTCCAGGCTTCTATACTTTTTCTATAGATTAATCCGGAAATAGGAAAACCTATTCCTCCAAAGCCTTTAGAAAATGTTACAATATCAGGTACCGCTTTTGTATTCATAAACTCTAAAAACTTTCCTGTTCTGAAAAAACCACTTTGAACTTCATCAAAAATTACAATAACATCATGTTTATGAGCTATTTCGACTATACGTTCAAGGTACCCCTCTTTAGGTGCGATATTACCTCCTTCACCTTGCAGAGGTTCCAGTATTATAGCAGCAGGTTTTACAATTCCTGAATGTGCCGTATTTAATATCCATTCGAAATGACTTACACATTCGAACTCACAACTATCACTATTTTTACTGAAAGGACAACGATAGCAATAACTATAGGGTGCAAAACTTACATTTGGAATTAGGGATGTCAATTTATTACGAAAAAATGTATCTGAAGTTACTGCCAAAGCCCCGGAACTCATTCCGTGATACCCTCCTGTGAAAGCTATAATTCCATCACGTCCTGTCTTAATTTTTGCCAGTTTTATTGCTGCTTCTATAGCATCTGATCCCGTAGGTCCTCCAAAACTCACCTTGTATTCCTCCTGAATCTCAGTTGGCAAGTTTTTTAATATTAGCTGAATTAAATCAAGCTTATTTTCAGTTGGAAAATCTAATGCATGAATCAATTCTGTTTGTTGCTCTTTAACATAATCTAGCACATATTCGTTACCATGTCCCACATTCAGAACTCCGCATCCTCCAAAAAAGTCAATAAACTGATTCCCGTCCACGTCTTCAATAATACTTCCTTTCGCTCTTTTTATTGCAATTGGCATACTTTTAGGATATGAAACAACACTTCCTTCAATTTCACTTTGCAGCTTCAACAATACTTTCGATTTTTCACCAGGTATTGAAGCTGAAACAATTTTTGCACATTCAGATAAATGATACTTTTTAAGTAACTCCATAGTAAATTATTCTTACTTATTTTATTAATACAGATCTAGAAGAATTAAACTCTTTAATTAAAGAGGTCTCTGAAAATCAGCTACCAACTTCTAAACCCATTTGTTCTTGCACTAGCATTCCACCGTAATTGAATTTTATTAATCGATCACAGTATTGGTAATACGCGTCATCATGGGTAATTGCAATTACAGTTTTTCCTTTATTTTTTAAATCAGGAATTATATTTTCATAAAAATACTTTCGAAATTCCGGATCTTGCTCCGCAGCCCATTCATCAAAAATGAAAATATCTTTGTTTTCTAAAAGTGTATATATCAATGCGAGGCGCTTCTGCTGGCCACTGGACAAATTTTGAAATATTCTGTTATTTTCATCCTGTCTAATAACTTTATCCAGTTTCATTTTTTTCAAAAGCTCCGCTAAATGCTTGTTAGATGGAAGAAGATTGAAATTATCATAATTCTCCGTAAAGAGATAATTATTGGAAAAAATACATGATATCATATCTCTATATTGCGCTCTGTTATCATCTGTAATTATTAAATCATTAAGGAAAATGTTTCCAGATTTCGGAATATATAATCCTGATAGTAAATTAATAAAAGTACTTTTTCCACTACCATTGCTTCCGGAGATAAAAATAATTTCCCCTTTCCCAAATTTCAGGTTGATTGGTTTAAGTTCAAACGTAACACTTCCTGTTTCATCAACATGCTGATAGGTTATCTCATTGATTGAAAGAGTTTCTAAAACTGGCCACTCTTCATTTGAAGCTGTTAACGGAAGGGCATCTGAATGATTCAAATTATCTGTAAGAGTATCGTTAAACTCATTAATTCTGGCAAATGCAACATTATACCCTATGACACTCTTCATAAGGTTTATCAAAATACCAATTGGTCCCATTAAGAATAAAAGAGTAATCATAAAACCAGAAATGACTGTTTTATCAATACTAAAAACAACAGGTAAGACAAAAAGTATTGCACCAATCAAAAAGTAAAAAAAATAACCTCCTAATAATTCATTGCCAAAAGACGATAATCCTGCCTTGGTACTCAGCTTTATTGCTTTATCACGGTTCTCTGTAATGTGGCCAATAAATATAGAATCACTTCTCTTAGTACTCATTTTAACTTTATTGAACCCATGTAAAAAGTCGTTATAAAATCTCATAAATACATCATCAAGATCTCTCTTGGCATCCATATCCTTTTCAATAATTCCATTTCGATATACATAGATAAAAACCAGTATAATAATAAGGGAAACTATCGTTAAGGCTCCTTTAGGATAAAGCCAAAACATGTATCCCATTCCGGCAATTATCATTACTAAAGAATTAAAAAAAGTGATAAAAACTCCGGGAAGTGATTCTAAAGTACGTACATCTTCCATTATCGTTCTTACTCTTTCCTCACCAATCTGCAAATAAGATTCATAATTTGATAGTCGAAGTTTATCAATTATTTGCAGAGTCATTTCTTTACCAAAGATTAGGCTCGCTTTTATCATGTAGCCATTAAAATAGTAGGTAAGCACAAAAGAGACTAAAACAAAAATTAAATAAATTAACCAATCAAACTCATTATAAAAGGGTAATGGAGTTCCAGATATTTTATGACTTACCAGCATTAACAAACTGCTACTCCATAAACCATTAATTACAGCCAAAAATCCAAGTAGTGGTAATGCTACTTTTAGTTTTAATCTTAATAAATTAAGCAATGTTGCTTTTCCCAATTTTCTAGCTAATTTAGTTGTAATTGTAATTTTTATTTCCTGAAAAAAATCTGAAATACCTTGAAAAATCTCTCGACAATATCTGCTTGTCCATATCTTTTGACGCATTTTCAATTATCAAAAGGAATAAAAATTCAACCTACTTTGAGTACATAATCTCTTTTTCTCCAAACAAACGTTCAGCAATTATATTGTTAGCCTGACAATCCTTTATCAATAGGTCAGACTGAACAATAGGATGAGATTCGGCTGTATATTTTATACTACTGATAAATTCTAGCCAGGGCTCCTGCCCCATTGCATACACATAGACTTCTTTTGGATTAAATGCTTCTACTAAGCCCCTGCCTCTTTCAAAATTAGAGCCCGCCAATCTACGGGAAGAATCCTTATCTCTTGCCAATGGTTCTGTTAGCAATGGACCATAAAGCCATGAAAGTGGCGCTCCGTCACATTCCATCCCTAAAAAGATAACATCAACATCTCCAAGTAAAGATTGCACTCTCTGGTAGATTTTTGATTCTACATTGCAGGAATCAGCAACGAAAAGCATTTTAAAATCTCCAACACGCACATGGTGACATATTTTAGCCTGAATATTTAAATCTGAATGCTCTCCTATAAATGGAATTCCTGTAATAGAACAATCGTTAAATTTAATAGTATCCATTTCATCAATTTCTACTACATTATTAAATCCAATCGAATTAAACATCAACTTCAAACTAGGATCCTGCAAACTACCATTAGAAGATCTTGGTACAACTATATTTTTTATTTTATGTCTTAAAGGAATAAGTGTTTCGAATAAAATATGATCTTGATGATTATGTGTAATTAAGACATAATCAATAGTATCAGGTAGATCCATATCTGAAAATCGCTCCACTTCCTGAGGATAACCATAATAACTAATAATAGGATCTATAAGAATACTAATATCCTTAGTTTCTACTAATATACAGGCATGACCAAAATAACGCATTCTTACTTTGTCTCCCATATATTTTTCATAAGGCTTAGGAACTTCAATTGTAAAAAAAGATTCAAAAACTGCCTCCATATCAGAAGGTATATCCAATTTCTTTTTAATTTCACTTAGTGATCCTGGAATTCTTCTCATTTTACTGAGCTCATCTAGCCCACTATGATTAAAAGGTATATTCAAATGTATTTTATCCTTATCTTCTAAACGTGGCGTACTGAGTACAAAGGGTCTTTCGTCATTATCAGTTAACCATAACAAAATACTCTGTGAAGTTTCTTTGTAAAATTCACTATTATATAATAATGTCTCAAAAAATCGAAATGAAGGCTGGTTGTTAAGATCATAAATCAATTCTACATAGCCCTTTAATATCTCAGGAACCTCTGCATATAGTGGTTCAAGAGAGTATCCTTTTGCTTTTGTTTTAAGCATTAAATCTAGCTCTTTAATCCCTTCACTAAAAGCAATGAGATCTTTTTGACTTTTTAAAGTATTGTTGCGTAACTGCTCTATTTCGTCTACTCGTTTTCCTTCATAATCTATAAAAGGTCCACCTAACATTTTTGGGTTTTTCACAGCAGCGGCATGGGCAGTAGGAGCCTGAATATAGGATCCCATTATTTTCAAATGTCTACCCACAATATTCATTGCTGCTGTTGCCGGAGATATTAAATGACTCCATGCATACCAGTTATCAAAAAGTGGTTCGATTACTAAATTCGGTTTTAAATAAACTAGATCTGTATTCATAAATATTGTTTTGTACTTAATTTACCTTCAAAGGCATTATATATTTTTGAGCGATAATTTAGAGCTGTTTGTAACTAAAAATTAAATTCCTCTTTCATCTTATGGATTTAAGTTGATTAACATACCTAAACTTCCAAATATTAGTGATAACTACATAACATTATTCATCCAATAAAATCAAGAGGCCACGAATTTATAGTATTCTTGATACTAAACCTTACGGGAAACCGTAATTACAAAAGATTCTCAAAAAACTTTACGTTTTTTTTAAATTCTGTTAAACTACAACTTAATTTATGCTGCTATTTTAACTTTTATATTACTGCATTACAAATGATAACAAAAAAACAAGCTTTAACAAATAGCAACTTACATATCGCACTAAAAATAATTTTAAACTTATTTTATTTCAAAAAGGCAAAACGTTGAGATAGAGAATTCCATCACAATGAAGTATCTAAGAATGTTTTACAGCTAATTTATTGCGCAATAATATATTTAGTAAGTGCAAATTAGAAAATAGCATTTCAGATTATCACGAACAAAACCTTAAAATAAAATCTAAAAAATAACAACAGAGTTAATAGCAATTTGAGATATCCTTTTTGCGATTGATTCAGCGTGTTTAAAAATAAAAAAATGATCTCCTTCTAAAAGTTCAAATGTACAATTATTGCTAGTCTCATTTTGCCAGTCCTTCATACCGGTAAGAGGGGTTTTTTCATCACCAAAACCTATTTCATCCTTACCCATTAAAATATGAATAGGAAAAGTAAAAGGTATCTCCATCGGGAAATAGCTATAGTCCTCTATAGCTTTAAAATCCGATTTCATAATTGGATAGTAAAGATCCAAAAGTTCATTACATTCTAAAATTTCTTTTGGCAGTCCTCCAATTTTACCTACTTCTTCCCAAAAAAGAGAACTGGGTAATATAGATTTTTTGTTATTAAAGCGGCTAAATCCTGGCGCCCCGCGTCCTGTAAAAAAAAGAGCCATGGGTTTATGCATTCTTTTTTCAGTAATTTTCTTTGCCAATTCATATCCTAATAATGTCCCCATACTATGACCATATATGATATAATTTCCTTCTTGTATATGTGGCATTATTTGATTAAATAGATCATTTACCATCTGGTCAACGTTGTCAAACAATTTCTCTTTAAAACGACTACCTCTTCCTGGAAGCTCCAAGGTAATCCAATCTATCTTTTTTGGTATATACTTTTCAATATTATTAAAGCTATATTTATTACCTCCTGCAAATGGAAGAGCTATTATTTTATTATTCGTTGTCATTAATTTTTTAAATCTGAATTAATTTGTGGGATAATTTTGAAGAATCAAATTCTGAAATCTTTATACTTGATTCATTAACTAATTTATTAGTTGCTATATGGCATTTGTATTGATCGTCTAACCAAATTTGTTTTAGAAAAAAATTTTCATTATCAACAATTGCTGTATTTTTCAATACTTCAAAAGATCTTAGTGGTACGGTTAAACCTTTTCCACAACCTTTGATTACAGCTTCTTTTTGTGTCCAATAATTATAAAATGAATCCATCTTATTAAAAGATCCGGTAATTTTCATCCATTCCCCATCTGTCATCTGAGGTTGAAAATCTTCCAACTGAATATCGCGTTTTAACTCAATATCTATTCCAATTTCACACAGATTAGTCACAGCACAAACAACAATTTTTCCAGAATGAGAAATATTAAAAAAAACTTCTCCTCTTTCTTCCCCAAAATAAGGTTTATTATATTCGGTATATTTTATATTGATTTCTCTATATTTTTTATCAAAATTATCAGTCCCTTTATAAAGTAATATCCTTCCTAATAATGACAATTGAGCATCCTGCCATCTGCGATAGCTCTTTACTTTTTTTTGAAAATCAATTGGTAATTTTAGCAAAGACTCTTGCATTAATTTTTTATGATTATTCTCAGAAATATAGGAATAATATATGTAAATCATTTTCGTAAAAAATATAAATCAACTAACTTTATACTTTGTTATTCACTTTTTGGATTCATAATAAAGATTCTACAAGTTTAGCAGTAATTAACCTAATAACAAAATTTTATTAATCAAATAAATTTCGTTAAAAAACAAAAATCTATAACAACCAACAGTCAAGAGTAATGCGGGCTTAAGTTCCAATTCTGTTCTACCTACATAAAATTCTACATTAAGGATTAATAATAAACACACTTAAACCTTATTCTTTTGTTTCTCTGTACTTTACAAATAAAAACTAAGATCATATCGTAAAATTTTATAGATTTGTCCTAACCACTGGTCTAATGTGTTCTTAGAAAATATATTACTGCAAATTAGCAAAGTGCTATTTTTCAATTAAAATTGAATGAAGTTTTGTTTGTTTTGCTTTGAGATAGTTTATTAAAAATTTACTTCAAATTTGTACCTCGGAGCCTGAAACCTCAGTAAATATGGGGTTGTTAATTTCTGTATTGGGAAATAGAGAGACAAAATAACGCAAAACAACAACAAACAAACGAGTTAAAATATTTATAATCAATATTTTAACTCGTTTTTTTTTATTATCCACAGCCTGGAATAAATAACACTAAATACCTTTAACTTTTAAATTGTAAGCTTTACTTATATTTTAATCTTCTTTATAAAGCGGTATTCATACGATAACCTTAAGCAATTTATTTTAGCGGAATAAATCAATTTTATTCACAACAAAAAAAACATCCATTCACGACAGAAAAATCTTCATTAACGACATCTTTTTCATTTTTTTTATTTTCAATCATTAATTTCATTTCGGAAAATTAAAATCTTGAGTCAGAAAGCGTTTTCGAGATTATTCCAAAGAAAATACAATTACCATAAATCAAATTTTTTATTTTTTAACATAAAATTTATACGAAATGGGACAGTACAAAAGTCGTCAGGAATTTTTAAAAAACAATCCGAGATCAATTGCATTTGCCGCATTGGCTAAAGCAACAAAAATGCAAAACACGATTACCAATCAAGCGATTAAACTTAGTCCAAATCAACTAGAAGGAAAGGAAGTTATAATCATCGGGTCTGGTGTTGGAGGACTTACCACCGCGTATGAACTACTCGCTCAAGAGTCAGGTGCAAAAGTAACCGTTCTGGAAGCATCTCATAAAACGGGAGGACGCTGCATGAGCTTACGCACAGGGGATACACTCATCGAAGATGCCAACAGTGATTTGTTCGATTCGAAACCTGGAGAACCACAAGTTGTTCGGTTTAAACGCCCGGTGGGAGACTCAGAACCTTACCTTAATGCAGGTCCTGGTCGTATTCCAAGCAGTCACAAACGACTCCTTTCTTACTTAAAACGTTTTTCGGTAGACGTTGAAATATATGTGATGAACTCTGAATCTAATTTGGTTCAAAAGAACGAAAGTTTCGGAGGTAAGCCAATGGTTTACCGTCGTTTGGATCATAATACAAGAGGTTGGTTGGCGCAGATGGTATACCAAAATGCGGAAGAATTACTTCGCAATTCAAAAGTGGGAATTAGTGAAAATAATCTTAAAGCACGCGTTGAAGAATTACAAAGTTTGATGATCAGTTTCGGAGAGCTTGATGTAGATGGAACCTATAGCGCAACGGCTGGATCACCTGGCTTCGAGGATGGAAAAACACGCGCCGGATATGAAGTTTTACCTGGTGTTGCGGCTGGAATTGTAGCCGATGTTTTAAGTTTTGATAAATTGCTTGAATCAAAATTTTGGGAAGGCACGAAATTCTATCAACCTATAGATTTTCTTTGGCAACCTACTTTATTTCAACCTGTTGGAGGAATGGATCAGGTGCAACACGCTTTTGCTCAACAAGTCGCAGCTTTGGGGGGAAATATTCTTTTGAATAGTCCTGTAAAAAAAATAAAGTGGGACTCAACTAAAGAAAAGTACATCATTTCGGTTGGACAAGTTGGAACAGAAGAACCGATCTATTACGAAGCTGATTATTGTGTTTGCAACCTTGCGATGCCTTTTTTGAAAAACATTCTAGATGCTGATCTCCTAAAATCGGGACTTGAACCTGAATTCAAAGATGCATTAGAAGCCGTTTTTGTGGCACAATTTGAACCAACACAAGCTCCAGGTTATAAACCGCGAAAAGACGGATACGTTCCGCGTTTTTTAGCCTGTACCTCCAAAGTGGGCTGGCAAGCAAATCGATATTTATGGCAAGGAAGCCCAATAAATCCCAAAACAATGGGAGTTGAAAAATCCGAAGTAGGAGTTGTACCAATTTTTGGAGGAATCTCTTGGACAGACAATGAAATTCAACAAATTTGGTATCCATCTACGGCATATCAAGACGAAAAAGGTGTGCTCACAGGCGCTTATAATTTTGATAAAGTAGCATACGATTGGGGAAAATTATCCGTTGATGAGCGACTTACCAAAGCACGAAATGATGCCAGTAAGTTCGGTAAGAAATTTGCCGAAGGCTTAGGAGAAGGCGTTGCTATAGCTTGGCAAAATATGCCAAATATTAAGGGAGGCTGGGCCTATTGGCAAGCCGTTGGAGATGCGAACTACTCAACGAAACAATTTAACGCTATTGCACAGGGGTCCGGGATTATAGATCCGAAAACAAAAAATGCGAGCGATGCTAACTTTTTTATTGTTGGTGATCAAATTTCCTCCCTTCCTGGTTGGCAAGAAGGCGCTATTGCAGCCGCATTAAATGCAATTTCGAGAATGGCAAAACCAGAGGTTAAAATACAGCCATTGAAAAATTTACCGGACACTCGTTTGATGGTCGAAGGTATCTAAATCAATTATATGGAAATGAATGAAACGACGTGGAAGGTATTCTGCGTCGCTTTTTTTTATACTGTAAATATTAATTTAAAATATATTGCTTGCAGAATTATGGATTTTGACGAACAATAACCTTTAATATTCATTTTTTGATGGATTTAAAATTCTAAAGATAAAAGTTATTAGCAGATGCGACAGCCCCCTTACTCTTTCCATTTCAATAGAATTTAATTACTTTTCTAATCAACTACTATACTCCGTCGCCTATACAGATAGGCTTTGCAACTAAACCTTCTATAATTCGAATGATTTTATTATTCTCTTCTTTTGATCCGATTGTTATTCGAAAAAAATCAGGATAATTTCTAACTTTACCAATTATTATCTCTGAATCAATACATCGCTGTGTAAATTCATTCTTTAAGCTCTCATTGTAAAACCGAATCGGAATAAAATTTCCATGAGATTTAGAAACCTTAACATCCTTGTCTAAAAGCATTTCATTTAAAGTATGAAACATTTCTTCACGAGCTTCAATAATTCTTTCAATTCTAGGTTGAATAACTTTCTCAAAATTATTGATTAACACTTTGGCGGAAATAATAGTAAACGGTGAGAACTTATAAGGAAGATCATTTTTTTTCAATTGTTTCTTGATCGTATCTGAACAAATAGCATACCCTAATCTAATTGCTGCAGCTCCTAAAGCTTTCGAGAATGTTTTCAAAACAATGACATTGTTATATTTTTGAATCAAATGTGCGTATGAATCATTCGCAAATTCTGCGTATGCCTCATCGATTAAAAAAACACTGGATGGATCGTTAGCTACTTCAGTTTCTACAAATATTGGATCAATTAAAGTTCCTGTTGGATTGTTTGGTGTACAAAACACATAAATTGAATTCTTACCTCTGGGAAACCCCACATAATCGTAATCCAATTCATTATTAAAACC
This sequence comes from Flavobacterium sp. CFS9, assembly GCF_041154745.1. Lineage (NCBI taxonomy): Bacteria > Pseudomonadati > Bacteroidota > Flavobacteriia > Flavobacteriales > Flavobacteriaceae > Flavobacterium > Flavobacterium sp. CFS9. The sequence goes on from NZ_AP031573.1 coordinate 4,884,437, forward strand.
CCAAGTTATATGATTTAGATCGAATAATTTTGGACAAATATCAAATAGTTCGAAACTTGGATCTGGTGTAACAATTCTATTATAGTGCTTTGAAAGCTCCCCTAAGAATCTCATAATTAAGCCCGAAGACCCATTCCCAAGAATCAATGAATCAGCAGGAACACTATTTAATTGAGCAATTAAAGCTATTAATTCTTGTGGCTCAGCAACTGGATATCTGTTCCAGTCAGAAATTATTAGCTTACTAATTACCTCTTCCTTGATACTTTTTGGGAGATCAGACGGGAACTCGTTTTTATCTAAAGAAATCATAATCTAAATTGAATTATTTTATTTATGAAATATATTTAACATGGAGCGAAAGGTATTTTTAGGGTCGAACTTTATTTTACCGGCTGTCATATCAGGCCATTGATTTCCAAAATGTATCGCCCATTCTTCTGGGTTTCCAGGTTTATTAATACTGTCGCAAGGATATCTGTTTCCTCCATATTTTAAAGCAATTTGATACAATTCATTGTTTAATTCACTTAAATATTCTACACGCTCTTTTGTATTTGGATAAGCATTTCTTAATATTCCAATAAAGTAAAAATCCTCCTCAGGCTTTACAAATAAAGGAGTTTGAATGCTTGACGATTTCATTGGAATAAAAAGTACAGGACCATCACTCATATCTGCAGCTTTATGCATCAATTGAAATTCATTCATAAAACCAGAAAACTGTGAAAACGGTATAAAAGCAGCTAACTCCGGATGAGCTGTTTTCCCTTTCTCCTTTTCGGTAATTATTAAGGGTGGTTCTTTTGTTACGTAACTAAAAAAATCTTCCTGATAACTATGTTTTAAACCATTCAAAGGGATTTCCTTTTCTAAAAAACATTGATCTTCATATTCATACTGTACCAATTCTACAAAAAAGCTAAACTCCTCTTCGTTTTTGCATTTTTCAGCAAAGTACCCGCGATTTTCTGTAACAACGGTTTGCCCCATTTTCTTTTCAAATTCCACCCTTGTATTGGGAATTAAAAAAGCATGTATGCATTCAAAATCAGGTTCTTTTAGCAGTTGAGTACTTAAATCATGAAACTCCTTAACATTATCAATAAGTAATTTTGTAACGTGCATTATTTTTGGAGCATGATTTAATTTCATTTTAACCTTTGTAATTACTCCAAACTGTCCCAATCCAGACCTTACAAGGTTAAAAAGATCACTATTCTCAGTACGCGAACATATTCTAATTTCACCATCGCCAGAAACAACTTCTAACTCAAGAACATTATCTGCCTGGATTCCAGAATTATGACTCATAAAGCCCAATCCTCCAGTTGAAATGGTTCCTCCTACAGTCAATTTTTGCCAATCTGTAAGCGTGGGTGGGGTTGCATTTAGTTTTAACGTTTCTCTTACAAGTTTTTCCCAGGTAATACCCCCTTCTACAACAACAGAACCCGTTTTTCCATCAAAATCTATTGAAAGAATCTTATTCATGGTCTTGATATTAATAACTATACCCAGATCTATTAGACACTGACCACTTGCCGAATGAGACATCCCTCTTGTGTTAACTGGAATTTCGTTTTTATTACAATAATTTATTATCTTTTGTACGTCTTCTGTTGATTTAGGGTTCAAACACCCAACAGAATTTACAGTAATCATTTGTCCAAAATCTGTTTTCAGCTTTTCTAAGACATCTTCTTCGTTACTGAATTTTCCTTCGAATTTAGGTAACACTTGCTCTGTCATTAACCTATTTATTACGTATTCTTTCATTATCTTTTTCTCAGATTCCGTCAGTTCGTATTTTCCATCATTTAGAAATTGTTCCAATATTTTAAACTCAACGTTTAATAAACTTTGAAGAGCTAATAACTTTTTACTTAAAGCAGTGGAAGGAATAAATACCTCCACACTCACTTTACCATTGATTCCATTTCTTATTAAAAACCGAAATTGTTTTTTAATTTCCCCTTCTAAAATCCATGTAAAATCTAGAAAATCATCTAAATAATGATTCTTATTGGTTACACTTATTTTTGTTTTTTCTCCGGTAGAGCTAGTAATTTCATAGCACACATCTTCAATTACAACCAAATTGGTATGTATCGTCCAATATTTAAGATTAATAGGCTTTTTTAAAAATTCTATTAATTTTACTTTTTCAATTAAAACTTCTACGCTAAAAATTTTAGTCATGTAACAAGGTTAACGGATAACCGGCATATTCTTTCTCTAACTTTATGCTTCCTCCCTGAACTGTAAAATCTAAATTCAAAGATTCAAGAATATTTTTGCTTTTCTCAAAATTGAATGTTTTTAATGCTAATTCTACCGGAATAACTCCGTTTTGAGAGTCCTGAATTTCACTTAATCTCAAAAACTTATCCTTTTCATGAGGATTAATCATTTTTTCACCTTCTATATTAAACCCTAAAACACTGTTTAAAAAGTTTTTTGCACTTTGAACTTCGGCAACGTTAATTTGAATATTATCAATTCTATCCACTTCAATACACTCACTAACTTCAAAATAATTTGTTTTATCTAAAGACTTAATATCATCATCGTTTTTTAAGTTAGGATCATCTAAATATGACTTCATAGTATTTGCTAATCCTGACATATTATCATGTGTAAAGAAACCTTGTTTCTCAGAAGTTTTATCCTCCGTTTCACTTTTTCTTTCTATCAACTCAATGAAGACACCTGTATACTTATTTGAAATAAAAAATTGTCTCAATCCTGATAACGGATCTCTTAATATCTTATCTGAAGTCATTTCTATTCCTTTAGTTACTAATAGCTCAAAAATATCTTCAATATCATCTACTTCAAAAGCTACATGGTGTATACCTTGTCCAAACTTCTCATAGAACTTATGAAAAATAGACTCCTTAGTTAAACCTTCAGTTACCACCATTACTCCTTTTTCATTATTTGGCCACCCAAGAACATAGTTCAGCATATCATGTTTACCTTCTGAAGCTGAACCTGCATTAACTAAAATTGTGTTTATTAACTTGTACCCTAACACATTTTGATGAAAGTCAGAAACAACTTTGGCATTAGGTACAATCAAAGTATAATGATCTATATTAAAACATTTAATTGGAAAATCTAATTTTTGTTTATTCATTAGTTGTATGTTTTGAATTTAATCTTAATCTTCTCTATAATAGTTTACTCTTGTTTCGAATATAACTGACTCCTAACTTTATCGATCATGATCTTACTTTTTGAAAACCCTTGGGAAATAACTGAAATTTGACCATTTGACTCCAGCAACACCGTAGGAAATGATCTAACCCCCATTTTGCGAGCAAATTGAAAATCTGATTTCACTAACTCTTTTATTTCATTAGATTCAAATTTTTCTTTAAATACTTCCTTTTTAATTCCAAATTCCTCTACAAAATCTAAGTAAGCTTCAACATAATTTGTATTACTATTATCTAAATAAAAGGCTTTTTGCACTCTCTCATAAAATTCATTTTCTACTTCAGGAGCAAGCTCTCTCATTACGACTACAGCTCTGGAAGGAGGTTCTGTATCAAGGATAAATGAATTATCATATAGTACCTTATTATTGATAGGGAGCCCGGTCACTTTAGCCAGGTTATCAAAATGCGGTAGTAAATAATCTTTCATGTTAGTAATTGGCTCTGTCCCATAAGGTCTAAGCCCTCCTAATACCAATTGAAAGTCTAATACTCCATCAAACTCTTTTTTCAACTCCTTAATTTCTGATGAAAATGCCAAACAAGTGGAACATATTGGGTCTCCCACATAAATCAATTTCCCACTTTTAACACCTGATAATGAAGATTCGATCTCGTCTTTGGAATTGGAAGATATTGTACACATTCCGGTATTCAAATCACACGCAAAACCGTTATCGTAATCTGTTTTTTTAGTATTAGTAGTATTTTCCATAGCTTTTGAAGTGTAATTTTTGATTAGCGAACAACTAAGAATCATAGCACAAAACCCGGCTACAATCCAGAAAAAAAATCTCGCTTTCATTGTTTTTTAATTTTATTTTTATATGTGATTACACAAAGTTAAACACAAATAGTATATTTTTGGCATGTGTTTCCTACAGGAAACTGGTTTATTAGAAGAAACTAACTACATTAACCTACTAAAATGAAAAAAGAAATTATTCTAACACAAGAGTGTAATCGAGAAATAAGAGCCATTTCAGATACTATGGAAGTATTATCTGGAAAATGGAAGATCCAAATCATTGCCACTCTGCTTATACATGGCAAAATGCGATTCATGGAGTTAAAGAAGACAACGAATGGCATTGGGGCTAAAAAACTATCTAAAGATTTGGAAGAATTAGAAATAAACAAACTTATTACAAGAACAGTAATGAACACTAAGCCTATAACTGTAGAATACGAAATCACTCCATATGGAGAAAAAATGGAGCCCTTAATTCATAAAATTACTGAATGGGGTCTAAAACATCGAGAATATATATTTAAGAAAAATAACTAAGCCCTTTAGTATAATTTCAATTCCACCTAATGTTCGTCTCGCAGACTAAAAACTTTTAAAACCTGATGCATTTTGTATTCCACGCGTTTTTATTATTTCTTCAACATCCTTGTAACTCAATGTAAATCTCAATTTAAAATAAGCAGCCTGAAGTTTCAACCATTGGTCTCATGTGTTCTTAGAAAATATATTACTGTAAACTGCCATTTTTCAATTAAAATTGAATGAAATTTTGTTTGTTTTTGGTTTGCGATAATTTGTTAAAAGTTAGCTTTAAACTTGTGCCTCGAAGTCTGAAATCCCAGTAAATATTGGGTTGTTAATTTCTGTATAAGGAAGTAATATGACAAAATAACACAAGACAACTACAAGTAAACGAGTTAAAATATTTATTTTGCTTAGATCAAATTTGTTAAATTTTTATCTTGCTTTAATAACATATAACTCATTTGGGCCATAACTTTTGTGTCTTACAAAAAAAGCAACGTCTGCTATTTTTTGAAATTCCACAGGCAGTTGGTAAACACTCGTATTCAATTCATAATCCCATTTTCCATAGGTATTCGAAAAAAAATTTTGAGCAAATACTTCCTCTATTTTGAGTTTTAAGATTTCTGTTTTCATTTTCAAATCAATATACGCAGTTCCTTCCCAAGTCATATTTCTGCCCGTACCGGTGGGACTACCATATCCTCTAAAAGGATTCCAACTGTAACAATATCTCTCTTTTGAAAAATATAGAACATCGGCCATTTTATTATCGTAGAGAAGATTTTCTTCTAATTTTATACAATGTTCAAATTCTTTTTGTTGTTCCTTTTCTTCTGCAGATTCCGTTTTTGAAACTAAAACTCCACTCTTATCAAATACATAAGTGCAATTGCTTATTATAGCTTCCCCTTTTTGTTCATCATAATATTGATGTTTCAATGGAAGAATGAATTTATAGTTTATGGTATCAAAATTTATATTTTCGGATACTAAATCTTGTGGAATAACTTTTGAGACCGGAAATACAACATAATTTTTAGCAACAATGCCTTCTTGGTAATTTTTGTACGTCGTATCATAGCGTATTTTATAATACATTATTGATACTTTGTTAATTACAAAGAGCATTGCAAAAGGCATAAAAATCAATAATACTATAATTGTGATTTTTTTTGTCATATTACGTAAATCGAAGGTTTAAAAATCTTAAAGTCAATCCGTTTTACTACTACCTTTATTAATTGGGCCCATCTATTATTGGCTTCGAATCTAATTTAAATTTATTGGTTTTTACATTAAATTTAATGGTTAAATAACCGCCCATTCTTCCTATATCGTTCCAGACAATCAACTCTTTTTTCTTATTACCAGTTACTTCAACGTTATCGAAAATAATAGTTCTTATGTTACCTGTTACTGTTTTTATTTTTGAAAAATCAATTGTTTGAAAAACAGTATTGTCATTTTTATTGATTATTTTCAATTTGTCCATTTGTGTCTGATCGCTATTCTTCTTTTTGGAATATATACCAATAAAATAGAATTCTGTTAGGGAGCCCGCCTGCAAAATTTCAATATCATTAAATTCATTTTCTTCTGTTTGATCAATTAAAACAGAAGTATTGATTAATTCTAATGACAAATGCTGATTTGTCGAAAGATTTGTCCAAACGCCAACGCATTTCTCTTTAGAAAATTCAAATTCAAATCTAGCGGTGTATTTTTCATTACTGATTTCATACAATAAAATTTTATTCTTTTTAAAATCAATTACACCTTCAAGTCTGATTGGGGTGTTACGTTTGTCATATTTATAAACTCCAATGAGATTCAAGTGTTTTTTGTTTTTTGCTCCAAAATAGCCTTCCTTTATTTGGAAGGAAAGAGAAATAGGATATTTATCAATTTTACCTTTGTAGCTAAAACATTCGTACCAGCCTGCATAAGTTTTTGTTACGATGATTATAAATATCAAAATTGAAAGTATTGATTTCTTCATATTCTTTTTTTTCTTTGACTTTGTTTATTAGTACAGCTGAAGCTAATAACCCTGCTTAGCTGTAATTTTTCTTAATCTCGTCCACACTTCTATTGAATCGATCAAAAACTATTTGTTCCTCTACTTCATTCCTTGGTTTCCATTTTTCAATAGTTACCATTTTATCCTTGCTTATATAAGTTTGACTTGAAATTAATCTGTCTTTCATAGGGTCTCTAAAATTAATATCCGCTTTGGTGTTTAAATACTTCTCTACCATTTGGGGTATTTCTAAAAAGTATTTTGTTTCCTTGTTAACATCAATTATTTTACTTTGAGAATCTTTTGGAAATAGTTTATTTAACCACCATTGTTTTTCGTGTTTTATATAAATAGGAACTGCATTCAAATACAGCTTATAACCTTCATAATGTTCTGTAAAATCACTGTTCACAGTGTAATTATAATAGATAATAGCATCAACAGATTGCCAACTTATAAAACAATCCTTGTCAAATAGTGGCGTTTTTATAGTAATTCCTTTATCATCAGAAAACAGTTTATCCTGCCTATTTTCTATTTCTCTTTGTTGTTTTTCAGAAATTGAGAATCCAAACAACAAACCATAAATTAAAATTAATGGTGAAAAAGCAAATAAAGAAACTGTTATCCAGCCAAATAAATCGACATTCCATTTTAGTGTAACGATTAAAAACAGCACTATCAGTCCTACTATTGAAAACATTAAAAGTGGAAAAATAAAAAAAACTAAACGTGAATGTTTCATCATCCATCTCCCTGATTTTATCATTTTTTCGCTATCACCCCATTTCAAAATGTTTTCTTTAAAAATAAATGATAATGAAACGATAATAAAAACAATAGGAATTACGTATAAACCAAATGATCTATATCCGCTTTTGAAATAGAAAAAGACTATTGTTAAGCCAAATAATAGTATAAAAATACCTACTAGCTTAGTAATTGTTTTTTCATTTAAATTCATACGGTTTCTTTATACTATGTTTTTATCTGCGAAACTCCGTTTGTAATTTCAATTTTGCTTTTTTATTTCGAATAAATAATAAAGGTTTCTATAATCACCTGCTCCATTCTATCGGACATCTCGATAACATTGTTAATGACGATTGTCACATTGAAGAAAAATCTCCTCATTTGATTGGTCAATAACTGAAATTGACGGACATCCGAAAGAAATATATTCAAAACCAAAAACAACAAATGGTTTATTTTTAAAGAGCTTTCCTGTCCATTGATTAATTCCATCGTACCCTGGTTCGTAATTCAAAGGAGCGGGAGAAGTACCTTCGCTTTGAGAGTAAAGCTTTTCAATTATGACATCTTTAGTTTTAGAATCGGTAACCAAAAGACGCCTGGCATAAATTGCTTTATTATCGTCTAAATATTCTTGTAAAAAATAGTGATAATCCGTTGTTTTAAACGAGTAAGAAGAACCAACCAGCCTGTTCTTTAACAAAGCACGATCTTCATTTTTCATTGGTCTTGACGGATATTCTTTGCCTTGAATTTTTTGCCAGACGATAGGCTTTAAACCTTCTTTCGAAAATGGATTTTCTTTACCCACATATACTAATACATCTCTAAAATATTCACTAAATCCGTTTAAATATTTCTTGTTAATTTCAAATCCGATCATGAAATCGAAGTTGCGATAAGGCCAATCTTCTCCCGAAGAGTATGCATTTAACATGGCAGCGGTTTTTAGCTTTTTTACAGCAAAAGAAGCCATTTTGTTCTTCGCATAATCGAATACAAAAACAGAATCGGTTTCGGATATATGAGTTTTAGATAAAAATCTTCTTCTGTAATTTTTATCAAAGATAAAATACTGAGCATCATATTTTCCCAGTTTTTCTATATTAGGTAAAACAAGTGTGTCTTTTTCATCATTTACAGGATAAATATCCGAAAGAGAAACAAAAGCAACATCACTACTGTCTTTTGGCGTTAAAGTAAACAAATTGATACTTTCTTTTTTAGGAGTTTCCTCTTCTTCTTTTTGTATGGCATCGCTTTCAACCTGATTATTTTCAGCTAAACCCGATTGGACACTTTTAGCATCCTCTTTTCTATTACAGGCAAAAATTAAAAGCACTAAGCTTGCAGACAGAAGGTGTATTATTTTCATTTTTAATTATTTTTTGTTTTTTAAGCTGGAATTTATAAAAAGTTCTGTTTAGAGATATGCTTCGATTGTCATGTTTTACCTATTCTTGAAATATAATTAATCGAGAATATTGCGGCAATAGATAAAACTAAAACAGGCAAGATAGAAAGAGAAAAAGTATAGATAAACTCTTCTTTAAAAGTATAAGTACTCCATGACGATTCGCGATCAACAAAAATACCGTAATTCCAGAAAACCCAGATCGAAGATAATAGTGTTAGCTCGATTGTCCTTTTTAAATATATCTTTTTGATGAGTGAAAGCAGCAGAAACACTACTGTTAAGAAAGCACTTGTTAGTAGAGATACTACATAAACATCTTCAATAAAAGAGCAATCCAGACATCCGCTGGACATTCTTTCAGAAAATTTACCCATAGACCAGTAAATCTCTATAAAAGTACTTGCAAAAATTACCAACGCAATAAATAACGTTTTCTTTAAAACCTGGATTATCTTATTTTGGGATATTTGTTTCATTAATTTTATGGTTTCTCAGGATATAAATCTTTTAAAGGAATGACAATAGCTTTTTTAGAAATTTTGCATTGAGAATAGGCATTTTTATGGAGTTTGAATGTCAAAGTAGTCGCTTCTAAAACATCCCTTTTATTTAGTTCTCGGAAAGCGCTTAAAATTTCAATAGGACACAATTCATATTGAATATTATATTCTTTTTTATTTTTATCCTTCCAATAAATGTAAAATGTTCTTGGAATATTTCGAAATGTGGCTGTATCATTATCGGTTGAGATTTCTATTTTTTCATCTTTAAAAGAATAGGCGTAAACACTTGTCAGCACCTCTTTTTCTTCCATTTCAATCTTCAAAAACCATTTGTATTGATTTTGAAGTAAGTCTGAAAAATCGGAAATACTCTCAATACTTTCATAATTATTATACTTCCCTCCTAAAGATTTTTCATAAACCAGCATATCTAAATTTCCTGTCGTTTCTTTGGCTTTAAATGTTTCCACAAGTTGGGCTTCGGCATTTTCTTCTTCATTTTTAATTATTTTCAGATGAATTTTACCTTTTGGATGAATTTCTAAAATTAAGACAGGAATATTCATCTTTTCTTTAACCCAATCCTTCATTTTTTGATAAGGAAGCGGAGTAATAAGCCGATAAAATTTACGCTCATCGATAGAGAAGTACTTCAGGTTTAAAGAATCAGGCAGAAGCTCTTTTTCCCAGATCTTAAAATCAACAGAGTTTTCGCTTTTAGCGCTTGTTAGTTCTTTTGAATCATAATCAATACTGCTTTCAGAATCGTTAAAATTATTTGAAAAAACAGCTTCAATAATTTTGATGGTATTTGAATTTTCTGATGTAGAATCTTCTGCAGCACCATGAATTTCAGCTTTCCAAAACAACTTATCATATTCCCTATTTCTAAATCTTACGACAAAATTGAGAATAATTAATACTCCTAAAATTACAGCTAAGACAATGTTGATATAATCTAATTTTGTTTTTTTCATACTCTTTTAGTGTTGATATGCTCCTCCTAAAGCCATTAAAAAAGATAATACCACAAATAGGATAATGGAAACAACGAAAAGAAATATCGAAAAATACCGGAACTCTTTTTTATACGCCATCTCTTTCACAAAAAGCAAAAGCAAAAGTGAAATTACAGGTACAGTAAAGAAAACTATGGGCATCAGCAAACCTGCATATTCAGACGATAGCACTATCAAATTGGTGTATCCTATATAAATGTACAGTAGTATTTCTATACAAAACAGTAGAAAAACAGTAATAAAGGGATTGCTTTTCATTGATTAATTTGCGTTTAGAGATAAAAATTTCATTATTCTGATTTTATAAACGATAAATATTTTTCGTCGCATTGTGTAAAATGTTCATATTCATTCATCGAGTTTCCATAATTCTGGATTTGGATTTTATTTTCGCCGTACAGTCCTCCCATTTTTCCAAAAGAAAGATAGAGAACATTATCGCTTTTTTGCTTTTTAAGTTTACCTTTTGCAATTATTTTATTCTTGTCAAAAATTAAAAACATATATGTTCCCGCTTTCTTCTCAATTTTTATCTTAAATCACGAATTTTCGCAGGATGTTAAAACATAAACACCCGTGATTTCAGGATCACTATTATCTGTAAATATATTTTCAGTTTGATTTATACTTTTAAAACTGACTAATGATAAAAATGCTATCATCACTATTGCACTAAACATTAACTTTTGGGTTAGTTTTTTCATCTGTAACTGCTTTTTAATTTTTCAAAAAAATAGCTTCAGTTCTCTTTTGAAACATTTTCGTAAGTGGTACTTTTACAACCTAACAAGGAAAGCTGTAAACCAACCGAACGAAGAATCTTTTTTTCATTGTTATCTGTTAATCTGAAAATCATCAATTTTCCAGCCGTTTTTTTGTTTTACCAAAGTAAAAACAGCACTGTATTTTTCTGCATCTTTGTCTTTAAAAGTAATTTCCCAATCTTCATTAATAGTAACTTTTTCTCCAAAACTACTACTGCCCCCCAGAGCTTTTATATTAACAATGTTTTGATATAAAACCAAATCTCTTTCGATTTTCTTTATCATTTTTTCCGTACAGTATTCTTTTGCCGTTTCAATTTCCTGTTGTGCCATTGCATAACGAAAATAATCAGCGGTACCATTTGCACTTAATTTAGAAATAAAACCAACCGAATTTTCATCTTTAATTAATTCGCACACAATCGTTCCATTTTCGCTCGAAATAGTTACAATTCCGTCTTCGTATTTCACCCTAATTACTAATTCTTCATTATTCTCTTTCTTGCTGTATTCTGTTCGTTTTATGATTTTGACAACTCTGTTTTGGTTATCATATTCGTTAATAATGCTTTCAGTACGGTTATAATTTTCACCCACAAAATATTTTTTTTCATACAGTAACACAAAACATTTTGGGTTATAAACTGTTTTTATTTCTTTCCTAACCTCATAATTTCCAAATTCTAAATTGGTTTCAATCATGGTATTGTCTTTATACACATATTTTGCACGCTCTTTCTTTGTGTATGAAGTCGTATCTTCTTTCTGATTTTTTTCCCAATCTTTTCTATAGGAGAAAAAATTATTTAGATCCGTTTTTTTGTAAACCACACCATCAATTTTTTCGATAAGAGTATCTTTGCCCTTAAAATTTAAAAACTTATTGGTTCTGAAAACTTCATATGCAATTGTCGAAAGTTTTTCTTTTTTTGAAGGGGAATGCACTTCTGAAATCCCCAGTGAAGTTGGATTTTCCTGAGCATTACATCTCACTACAGATGCTAAAAGCATAAAAAGTAAAATGTTTTTCATAAACATTATGTTCATTTTTAATAGTTTTTTTCTGTTAAGTCTTTAGACTGTAAAATTCTCATACTCACTGTAGTCAAGACCAAACTCCTAAATGGATAAATTGAATTCTTGTACTCCCCTTTGTACTCGTTTGTGATGTTATACACATTCTTTCCATTGATTCTGTTCTCTCCAAGTCCAGCGAAATAAAACTGCTTGGCCGAATAGTAACTTACATGATTATTTTCGCGATTATTTTATTTTAGCATAAATTTTTCCTTTCCAGAACATTACTTTTTCGGGATTTTCGGGATGGTCAAACTTCATGTCAAACCGGGCTTTTAAGATGTCTTTTTGCATCGCTTTTTTGTCTATTATTATATTGCCTTCATTACACTGATAGAGGTGTTTTCCGTCAGCAATACTATTCAATTCAATTCTTGGATTTCTGATGACGTTATTGACAATATAAAAACGTAACGAACAATGTGTTGCCGCATTTGTCATAGTATAACACTCAATCGTGTCTTTATGCAATCGTTTTGCTGTTATTTCGGTAGCGCCAGCGTATTCGTAACACCAAGCCTCACTTTTTAAACTGTGTTTTCGCGAAAAAGAAAAATCGCCATCCAGATTTTCGACCCATTGTATCTCGAAATCTTTGAAAGGAAATAGCCAAAAAATAAGACTCAATAAAAGAACGGTATATTTCATTTTGAAACGTTAAGTTTAAAGTTTGCGCAAACATTTTGATGCTTTTCCTGACATCAGAATAATTTTCTTTTATTTTTTGAGTTAAAAAAGTACAACAACCAAAGGTTTATCTCAAGTTTTTATTTTACAAACATTCCCGAAAACAACATTTTTTTGTCAAAATTCAACGTTGTTTTGTAAGGCCCATTTTTTATTTCAATATAGTTTGCGAATTTTAAACCTTCATAATCAATTATTGAATTTTTGTCGAATAATTTGACAACATCTTCGAATTTCATACCTGTTTTCAATCCGTTTTCAAATGAAATTTCAACTTTTCTAAAGTCGTTTATGGCATACCCTATAATTTGGTTTTCTTTCCTGTTTTCAGGATTCTTTTTACTTGCGGACAAATAAAAATAGAAATCGTGATATTCATTTTTATACATCATTTCATTTATATTTCCGGTACTTCCATCAATTTCTACCATTCGTTCAAAATTTTTGTTGGTTTGAGATTCTACAAAATCGTATTCGGTTGATTTTCCAATAATTAGATTATTTACATTCCAGTTTTTATCGATTTTTATGATGGGCTTATTTTTAGTATTTTCGGGTTTTGTTGTGCTCTTCATCAATTCTTGGGTGTATTTTTCGTTCTCGCAACCTCCAAAATCAAGAAGTCCGTTAAAAGTGTCCCAATAACAAGTTTTAGATAAATTGGTACTGTTTAAAATAATGAGTCTGTCATAATCGGGTGCGAAAAAAATATATTTGTTTTCCTTTTTCAGGTTCCAATATAAACCATTATCTGTATTTGGATTTTTTGTGCCTCTGCCATATTTTAACTCTATTTTCTTTAAAATTTGCGATTTTAAACCCGGATTTTTCATTTCTATTCTAAGTCCGTAAATTTTATTTTCGGCATTAAAATTTTGTAAAGTGTTCGTTAATTCATTTTCATTTTTCACTGGTTTTAAATCAATATGAGCACCGCCAAATCTTGAAATACTGTCTGTTTTGAGTTTCTCGGCGTTAATTTGAAAGATGATTTTCTGTCCGTCCAGATCAATTCCTTCAAAACTATATTTTTCTGATTTTTTTACGTCAATTAATAGACAAAACGGATATTCTACAGTTTCAACGCCAATAAGTAAATTATCATTAAAATCTACCACATTTTTTATTGGTTCGTTTAGATTTAATTTTAGCAAATCAATTTTCTTTTGTCCATTACAAGAAATCATAAAGGGTAAAATGGCAAGTAGTAAAAGTTTTTTCATAAAATAGGCAAAAAGGTTAAAAAAATCAATATCAGTGCTAATCAAAATATTCAAAATCAATTAATTATACCTCTATTCCATAAGTTTAATGCGTAGTTTCTAAAAACTTTTGGGCTTTTTTCAAATGCGGAATCAAATTTATAATTGCCACCTTCAAATGTTTTTTCTCCGTTATCGTCAATTCCTACCTGAACCTTACTTTCTCCGCGCATGGCAAATTTTTGTTTTCCTTCATACATGATAATTTTCATTTCGCAAGGACTCACATCGCCATGGCATACAATTTTGTACATTAACCAAACTTCGGCAATTCCGTTATGGTTTAAATCCGTAATTTTAAAGGTATTTTTAACAAACGATGCCACAATATCAACCGGACAATCAGCGATGTAATCATATACTTTCCAAGTTTGAATTACCTGATTGTTTTTTACTAAAAAATGGTACCCAAATAATTCGGCATCGCCACTTTCGTCAAATTCATGCTGAAATTTTTCATTTCTGCTATTTCCTGTTTCTGTGGTAATTACAATATTATCACCCAATTTATCTTTCCATCGAACGGCATCTTTTATGAATCCTTCATATTTTAATGATTTTGGAAATTGTGAAGAATCAATATCCATTATCTGTAAATCTTCGTTTTTCGGCTCAATTGCTTTTTCGTTTTCAGATCCTATTTTAAGCTGTTTTGTTTCTTGTTTGCAACTGATTAAAATTGCACTCAATAATATCAAAATTAAAATTCGTTTTTTCATTTACTATCGAAGTTATTTAATTAATTGAATATATTTCACATCACATTCGCCTAGTTTTACATAGTAATTCATTGCATTTCCAGAGTTCTGGATCGTTATTTCATTTTTATACAAAACACCTTGTATATCTTGAGGTAATGGCAGATCTTCATCAGAAGTTTCTCCTTCTGTATCTGTTACACCTGAATATTCACTCCATTCTATATTTTTAAACGTGATATAATAACCGTCCTTTTTTTCGTTTAAGTCGATTTTCGCATTACCCGAAAGTTCTCTTGTATTGGTTTTCATTTGGTATTTTAAAATTTCGTTTTCATAAAAAAGCGAAAGGATGATTTTACAATCTGTAGCCTCATCTTTAAAAGTATAATTTCCCACAATATCAAATAACAAATCGTTATTTTTTGCTGGTTGCACAACATTTCGAACCGTATCTGCATTGATTTTGGCAGTATTTTGCGGTTCTGATTTTTGTATTTCAGTACCTTCCTGTTTTTTCGTTTTATTCTCGCAGGATTGCAAGACAAAAACAAGGATTAAAATTGGAATTAGCTTTTTCATTTTCAATTGGATTAAAAAATTCCGTTAGCATAAAATAAAGTAATGACCAAAATAAATACAAATAGACTAAAAATCATTGCTGCACTACGCAAATTAGCCTGCTTTCGTTTGTTGAACAGGTAAATTTCTATTAGAAGAAATAGTAAAAATAGAACTAAAAAAATCAAGCTTAATTCAAAAATCCTATCAATTTCAGCAATAAAACTAAAGCTATCTTCTTGTATGTATTCTGGTAAAGTATAATAAGCTCCGTTGTAAATTATTAGGAGAGCCACCAATAGTGTCGCAATTCTGATTAATATGAATTTGTGTGTTTTCATCTCTATCTGTTAGTTAATTACGGATTTTTCATAAATTACCGACAATTAAATGGCTGTAGAATATAAATTTTAAAAAAGATATTGTGAATCTGAACCGATATAAATTCGTCTGAAATAATTAAACATTTGCGAAGATGCTTTTGTCATTATGCCCTTTTTGAGTTTCGAGATTCTAATTCTTTCTGCATTTCTTGATACAATATTTCATTATTCCTGGAATTTTTGATTATTAGGTATCCGATTATTAGAGGAAAGAAAGTAAAAAATCCAAAGCCATTTTGTGCAACGCTATAAATTGCAATTCCTATTGTAAGGCCAATAATTGCAGCATCAACGATTTTATTGGTTTTTAGTTTTTTCATCTTTTGCAAAAGCTCTTGATCACTTAGTCCTGTGAAGTATTCAGGTTTCATGTTTCTATTTTTATTACTGATTGTTAAAATTGGTCCCGTTTTCTTTCTTCAACCGAACACAAATTTTAAAAAAAAGACAATGTGAATGTAAACCGATATAAATTCGCCTGAAATAATTGAATATTCGTGAAGATTCTTTTTAAATCTGTATTCATTGAATATTTCTGTTTTTAAATTCCGGTTCTTTCGGCTTTAAAACTTTCAAACTACTTCTGGTTTTTTTATAGGAAGTGTCAGTAAAACAATAGTTCCGTTCTCATTCGAAACAATTTCTATATTGGTTTTTATTTTATTTTCCCGGGCTAAAATCTCCAAACGTTCTCGGGCTATAGCTCCCGATAAAGATTGATGATTCATCTCTAAATTCGATTTATCCTGATACCCTTTTCCATTATCTTTAATTTTTACCAGCAATTGATTTTCCTTCGCAACAATTTCCAACTTTATAAATCCTTTATCAGACAGGTTACCAATACCGTGAATGATGGCATTTTCAACAAAAGGTTGAATCAACATTGGCGGAATTAACAATGCCGACGTATCTGTATCGGGAATTATTAGTTCGTAAGCAAACGTATATTCAAAACGCATTTGCTGTAAACTCAGGTAATTTTCTATTGCTTCAATCTCCTGATTGAGCGGAACATCATTTTTTCGGCTTAATTCTAAACTGCTTCGAAGTAATTTACTAAACTGACTTAAATATTTTATCGATTTTTCTTTCTCATCGAATCGGATAAAACTTTGCAATGCCGACAAAGTGTTGAAAATAAAATGCGGCTCCATTTGGGTTCTCAGCAATTGCTGTTGCAATAAAATTTTCTCTTTTTCCTGCTTTTGTCTTCTTTGTCGTTGGAAAAAATAAAGCAACAACACCCACGAAACCGCCAAAAGGGCCAATAATCCAACAACAAGCAACAATAATTTATTGCGTTCCAGACGATTTGTAGTAGTATCAATCGTTTTATTCAATCCGTAAATAGATTTGTCTTTGGCTTGGAGTTCGTAAATCGTTGCCATCTCTTCTGTGGCCTGAATACCCGAATTTCTAAGAATATTATCTTTTAGTTCTAATACCTGATTTACTTCGTTTTGCGCTTTAAGATTATCGCCTTTAGCCAAATAAAAGTGCATTTTAGCCTTTTTATTCAGACATTTTTCATAATACGACAAGATTTGAAAATGTTGCTTTTCAATTGTATCAGCCTCTTTAATTAAACCGTTTGCTTCAGAAAACTGTTTGGTTTGTACGTACAAATCGATAAGATTCGACAAAGTCGTATACAGATTTTTTATTGCAATTGGTTTTTCGGGCTCTTCGGATACGACCTCTGCATCATATTCTTTTACCAAATTGTAATGCTGTATCGCTTTATCGAACTGATCGCTTAGCAAATAATAATGTGCTATATGCTCATTAGTAAATCTAATTTGCATCGGATCATTCGTTTGCACTGAAATATTTTCCAGTTTTTTAATATAAAATAAAAGCGAATCTCTTTTGTAAATTTCACTTTCTTCACAGGCCGTAAACAATTGCGAATAAGCTCTGAAATTGTACTTAAAATTATCTTCGGGCAGTTTTTTTAAAATTTTTAATGCCAATTGGTTTTGCTCAACCGATTTTGGATATTGACTGATTTTGTTATTGTCCTGAGCCGCATTGAGCAAGCAAATCACTTTTGCCATTGGCTTGCATTGCAGCGAATCATCATTCATAATAATCGCCGCCGATTGATTAAAATAATAAACCGATTGGTAGAACTTGCCTTCGTGCTCTGAAATTAATCCGGCACCGTTGTAAATCGTAAATTTAAGCGCATTGAAGCCTTTTTCTTTTTCGATTATATTTAAAGCAATATTGATATGATTCTTGGCACTGTCGATATTACTTTTGGCCAGATTCTTAGCCAAATTGTAATGTATGAACGCTAAAGCCGAACTTGTTTTTGAGAAATCTTTTTCTTTGAGCTTACCCGACCAAAAAACAAGTTTATCAATTTTCGGATTTTGATCCAGACTATCACTCATTACCATTAATTTTTCCAGCATTTTCTCCGGATGAGGCAACTCTTTTTTGGATTTCTGCTGACAGGAAACTAATAAAATCAGTGCAAAGAATACTATTTTATTCATTATCTCACAGAATTTAAATGATCAATCACAAACTCTTTTCTACGGGTTGCGACAGGAATTTCAGCAGTATTTTTCATTATTATTATACCTGTTTTCATGTATTTGTCAATAAAATTTTTATTCACAATATAAGATTGATGTGTTTTTATAAAAAAGTCATCCGGCAGAATCTCTTCGTAGTATTTTAAAGGTTTCGAAGCAGTTACAATTTTATTACTTTCCAAATGAATTTGGGTATAAGAACCTTCGCCTGAGAGATATATAATTTCATTCAGGCGAATTATCTGTATGCAATCTAAAGAAGTGATACAAATACTTGAACTCATATCAATGTTTTTTACGGCGTTAAATTCTTTCAAAACACTAATCTGACCTTGATAATCAACTTGTTTTACTTTCTTGACTTTTTGAATTGCAACCGAAAATTCATCACTGTCAATGGGTTTTAAAAGATAGTCCAGCGCGCCATACTTAATGGCTTTTATGGCAAAATGATTGTAAGCGGTGATAAAAATAATATGAAAAGAAATCTGGTCTAGTTGATTCAATATATCGAAAGCCGTACCATCTGTCAGTTGAATATCCATCAAAACTAAATCAAGTTCTGTGTTTTTTATAATCTGCAATGACTCTTTTACCGAGCCTGTCATAGCTTCTAACTTTAAAGATTCTTCTTGTGAAACCAACCATTGCAGTTCTTTTCGTATCGCCGGTTCGTCTTCTATAACTAAGGTTCGTATTTTGCTCATAATATGAAATAACAGTTAAATAAATTCTTATCCAAGAGATGATATTTTGCTTGAATACAATTTAAGCCACGAATATATCATTTTTTATTTCAATGTTTTAATAGGGCAAATCTTGAATTTTATCTTTAAATGAATACGAATTTAAAAAAGTTACTGTCGAATTTCCTCCAACATTCTCCGAATTTATATTGATCTTCATTTGCAATGATTTTTTTCTAAAATTTGTATATAATAATTGCTACTTTTTATCAAAAATTATGGTTTGTAAAAAAATTATGTCTAGTGTTTTTTTTAGTGTATTGGTATTTGCTTGTCAAAATAAAAATTCGCTAGACAGCACTTTAAAAAAGAAATCTGTATCAAAAGCAATAAACAAAGAGACAGCTCCATTGCAATCAGCAACTTTAAAAAAAGATACTTTAGGTCCCGAAATAACTGAATTTTTAGAGAACTATAATTATGTTATTCAATATGAAGCTGTTGGTTTTCTTAATCCGGATAACTTTAAAGACAAAGTTTTGATTCTGCAAGAAGACGAAGAAAGCAAATCGTTTGCGCGTATCACCCTTATTTTATTGGGCAGCAAACAAGGTTTTGAGTTGTATAAAAAAAGTTATACCATCATGCCGCCCGAATATAATGCAGATAACTATAAAAATTTCGATGTGGAAGATGTGACAATCGAAAACAATAAAATTCTATTTGATTTAAGTGCTGTTGGCCCTAACGGACATATTTCTTTTGAATTTACCTTTCAAAATAACGATTTACAATTACAAGAATTTACCGGTTATTTTATGGGAGCAGGATCGCATACTGAATATACTTATAAACCTAAAAACCAAACCACTGGCACGCTAGAAGAAACTGTCATTAATACAATGGAAGATGATATGCCCTCAACAACAAAAGCTTATGGCATTAAACTAAAATCACCTGCAGACTTTGAGAATTTTGATTATGATAAGTTTTTAAACGAAATTATTCAGCAGACCAATTAAATAAGTCTAGAGTTTAAAAGTCAAAAAGATCAAAGCTGATCTGTCGCATCTATCAGAATCAAATATAAGAATTTAAGCAATTTAAAAGTTAGCCCGCCAAAATACCCAACGCTGAATCGTAGCATGATCAACCAGTATTCCAGGCATTTTCATTACTTCTTCAACATCCCTGTAACTCAATGTAAATCACAATTTGAAATAAATGACCTGAAGAATAATGGCTTTGAGATAACAATGGCTTTGGTATTCATTTACTATATATTAAAGTACCGAAGATAATAGTTATGAATAGATGCGACAGAACCTTCCTACGTATACCTGCTTTTCTATAGTAATAATGAGAATTTTATTTTATAAATATCTTATAAAAGATATAAAACTATAGAAATTTAATCCTTTATCATGTTAAAAATGTCGTTTCAACGACTTTTTAAGTTATTGAAAGATTAAAAACAACAATAAAAAACTATATACATATCTTTGATTGTGTTAAAAATATAATGATTTCATAAATTTTAAATTAAAAAAGTATGAAAACAAAAATCACTCTACTTCTACAGAACATTTAGTTCTGTTAATTACCTCAATCAAAAGTCATTCACGAACCAATCCAAGGGTTAGCTTAGGTGAATCAAGAGCTTTTAAATATTCAGATTTTCTTCAAAAAGAAGAACAATCCCAGCTTTCTTGTTTAAAAATTTAACAAGAAATATTTTATTTTTTCATTTAAATAATAATAATTATGAAAAAAACTACTTATCTTTCGTTTTTAACTTTTTTAATATTGTTGTTCTACGCAGGTACTGTTTATTCACAAGATACCAATATTACCTTCGATAATACAAATGCCTCATTAACAACGACTCCTGCCTGTTCTCTTTCACAATGTAATGCCCAAGATGTCACCTTTGGAAATATTTATCTGGGTGATAATGTCGGAAATGTAGCCACTCTGGCCTATGTTTCAAACCCAATCAACGGATTGTATATATGGGTAACTATTGCCTCTAATAGCTCTAAATATGACTTGATGTTTCAATTTGACTATTTAGTTGGCGGGGTTCGAAAAAATTTCGATAATACCAATTTTGTTGGAGCCACATCAGACAGGTTAACCATTAAAATTAGAGGAAGTATAATTACGGCCGGGTCAAGATACCGAATGGCCCAAATTACAAACTATACTGCAGGTCAATCCCTTGAATTAAAAAATATTTACTTAGGATGGGAAACAAGCGGACAAGCTATTACTCCTTCTCAAAGTCTCTCATTAATTACTTGTAATCCACCTAAATGTAGTAGTGCATATTCAAATGGAATAATTATCAAAACACCTTTGTTTGCGGATTTTTCCATCACTAAAAGCTGTGATACTGGTTCTTTTCAAAAGGTAGTTTATACCAGTACTTCAACAGGGGTTGAAGCAAACACTAACTACACCTGGTCGTTTCCAGGTGCTGCAACAATTTCTCCAGTTAGCTTAACAACAATTGGTCCATATACCGTGACCTATTCTTCTGCTGGTCCATTTTCTGCTAGTTTAACAGTATCAGACCCAACAAATCAGGTTTTACCAAATACTAAAACAGTAAATAATATCACTGTAACAGCTTGTTGTACGACACCAGTTATAACAGCGATAACTGCACCTAATATATGTAGTGGTGGCAGCTTTTCTGTCACACCAACAAATGGAACCAATGGAACTGTCCCGGCAGGCACAACTTACAGCTGGGCAGCGCCAAGCGTTGCAGGGATTTCGGGAACAGCAGCGGGAAGTAATGCTGCTAACATTAGCGGAACATTAACCAATTCGACCAATGCTCCAATAAATGTAGTCTATACTGTAACTCCAACATCGGGAACTTGTACCGGAAGTACCTTCACTGTAACTGTAACTGTAAATCCAAAACCAGCATTAACCAATATAACTGCTGCTAGTATATGCAGCGGCGACACTTTTACTGTAACTCCTGTCAATGGAACCAATGGAACTGTCCCGGCAGGCACAACTTACAGCTGGGCAGCACCAAGCGTTGCAGGGATTTCGGGAACAGCAGCGGGAAGTAATGCTGCTAACATTAGCGGAACATTAACCAATTCAACTAATGCTCCAATAAATGTGGTCTATACCGTAACTCCAACATCGGGAACCTGTACTGGAAGTACCTTCACTGTAACTGTAACTGTAAATCCAAAACCAGCATTAACCAATATAACTGCCCCTAGTATATGTAGTGGTGGTAGTTTTTCTGTCACACCAACTAACGGAACCAATGGAACTGTCCCTTCAGGCACAACCTATAGCTGGACAGCACCAAGCGTTGCAGGGATTTCGGGAACAGCAGCGGGAAGTAATGCTGCTAACATCAACGGAACATTAACCAATTCTACCAATGCTCCAATAAATGTGGTCTATACCGTAACTCCAACATCGGGAACCTGTACTGGAAGTACCTTCACTGTAACTGTAACTGTAAATCCAAAACCAGCAATAACCAATATAACTGCTGCTAGTATATGTAGTGGTGGTAGTTTTTCTGTCACACCAACTAACGGAACCAATGGAACTGTCCCTTCAGGCACAACCTATAGCTGGACAGCACCAAGTGTTGCAGGGATTTCGGGAACAGCAGCGGGAAGTAATGCTGCTACCATCAGCGGAACATTAACCAATTCTACCAATGCTCCAATAAATGTGGTCTATACCATAACCCCAACATCGGGAACCTGTACTGGAAGTACCTTCACTGTAACTGTAACTGTAAATCCATTACCAGCATGTTCCATCACTGGCCCAAATGGTCCAATATGCCCATCTTCAACAGCAAACAGTTATTCGGCTCCTATTGGAATGAGCAATTACAATTGGTCAATTTCAGGAAACGCAACAATAAATGGTAGTTCAACTTCACAAACGGTTCTAGTGACTGCCGGAGGAAATTGCAATGCTACATTCACTTTAACATTACTTATCAAAGATGTCAATGGATGCGAATCAACATGCAGTCAAACTATTAACGTTCAGGATACTACTGCACCAACATGGACTACGTTGACTGGAAGTTTAGATGTAACATTGGAATGCAGTGATACAGCAGGACTTGCTACTGCGCAAGCCAATGCTCCTGTAGCCACTGATAATTGCAACGGAACGGTGACTTATACCAAAACAGCAGGCGCTTTTGTAGCTGGAAACTGTGCTAACTCCGGAACCTATACCAATACCTGGACCGCAAAAGATGTGTGCAACAATGTGTCAACGGTATTTACACAAATGATAACCATTCAGGATACTACTGCGCCAACATGGACTACTGCTCCATTGGCTCTTGATGTAACTTTGGAATGCAGCGATACAGCAGGACTTGCTACTGCGCAGGCCAATGCTCCTGTAGCCACTGATAATTGCAACGGAACGGTGACTTATACCAAAACAGCAGGCGCTTTTGTAGCTGGAAACTGTGCTAACTCCGGAACTTACACCAATACCTGGACCGCAAAAGATGTGTGCAACAATGTATCTACAGTCTTTACACAAACGATAACCATTCAGGATACTACTGCACCAACATGGACAACTGCTCCATTGGCTCTTGATGTAACTTTGGAATGCAGCGATACAGCAGGACTTGCTACTGCGCAAGCCGACACTCCTGTAGCCACTGATAATTGCAACGGAACGGTGACTTATACCAAAACAGCAGGCGCTTTTGTAGCTGGAAACTGTGCTAACTCCGGAACCTATACCAATACCTGGACCGCAAAAGATGTGTGCAACAATGTGTCAACGGTATTTACACAAACGATAACCATTCAGGATACTACTGCACCAACATGGACAACTGCTCCATTGGCTCTTGATGTAACTTTGGAATGCAGCGATACAGCAGGACTTGCTACTGCGCAAGCCGACACTCCTGCAGCCACTGATAATTGCAACGGAACGGTGACTTATACCAAAACAGCAGGCGCTTTTGTAGCTGGAAACTGTGCGAACTCCGGAACCTATACCAATACCTGGACCGCAAAAGATGTGTGTAACAATGTGTCAACGGTATTTACACAAACGATAACCATTCAGGATACTACTGCGCCAACATGGACAACTGCTCCGGCTTCGTTGGATGTGACTTTGCAATGCAGCGATACAGCAGGACTTGCTACTGCGCAGGCCAATGCTCCTGCAGCCACTGATAATTGCAACGGAACGGTGACTTATACCAAAACAGCAGGCGCTTTTGTAGCTGGAAACTGTGCTAACTCCGGAACTTACACCAATACCTGGACCGCAAAAGATGTGTGCAACAATGTATCTACAGTCTTTACACAAACGATAACCATTCAGGATACTACTGCACCAACATGGACAACTGCTCCATTGGCTCTTGATGTAACTTTGGAATGCAGCGATACAGCAGGACTTGCTACTGCGCAAGCCGACACTCCTGTAGCCACTGATAATTGCAACGGAACGGTGACTTATACCAAAACAGCAGGCGCTTTTGTAGCTGGAAACTGTGCGAACTCCGGAACCTATACCAATACCTGGACCGCAAAAGATGTGTGTAACAATGTATCTACAGTCTTCACACAAACGATAACCATTCAGGATACTACTGCGCCAACATGGACAACTGCTCCGGCTTCGTTGGATGTGACTTTGCAATGCAGCGATACAGCAGGACTTGCTACTGCGCAGGCCAATGCTCCTGCAGCCACTGATAATTGCAACGGAACGGTGACTTATACCAAAACAGCAGGTGCTTTTGTAGCTGGAAACTGTGCGAACTCCGGAACCTATACCAATACCTGGACCGCAAAAGATGTGTGTAACAATGTGTCAACGGTATTTACACAAACGATAACCATTCAGGATACTACTGCGCCAACATGGACAACTGCTCCGGCTTCGTTGGATGTGACTTTGCAATGCAGCGATACAGCAGGACTTGCTACTGCGCAGGCCAATGCTCCTGCAGCCACTGATAATTGCAACGGAACGGTGACTTATACCAAAACAGCAGGCGCTTTTGTAGCTGGAAACTGTGCTAACTCCGGAACCTATACCAATACCTGGACCGCAAAAGATGTGTGCAACAATGTGTCAACGGTATTTACACAAACGATAACCATTCAGGATACTACTGCACCAACATGGACAACTGCTCCATTGGCTCTTGATGTAACTTTGGAATGCAGCGATACAGCAGGACTTGCTACTGCGCAAGCCGACACTCCTGTAGCCACTGATAATTGCAACGGAACGGTGACTTATACCAAAACAGCAGGCGCTTTTGTAGCTGGAAACTGTGCGAACTCCGGAACCTATACCAATACCTGGACCGCAAAAGATGTGTGTAACAATGTATCTACAGTCTTCACACAAACGATAACCATTCAGGATACTACTGCGCCAACATGGACAACTGCTCCGGCTTCGTTGGATGTGACTTTGCAATGCAGCGATACAGCAGGACTTGCTACTGCGCAGGCCAATGCTCCTGCAGCCACTGATAATTGCAACGGAACGGTGACTTATACCAAAACAGCAGGTGCTTTTGTAGCTGGAAACTGTGCTAACTCCGGAACTTACACCAATACCTGGACCGCAAAAGATGTGTGTAACAATGTGTCAACGGTATTTACACAAACGATAACCATTCAGGATACTACTGCGCCAACATGGACAACTGCTCCGGCTTCGTTGGATGTGACTTTGCAATGCAGCGATACAGCAGGACTTGCTACTGCGCAGGCCAATGCTCCTGCAGCCACTGATAATTGCAACGGAACGGTGACTTATACCAAAACAGCAGGCGCTTTTGTAGCTGGAAACTGTGCTAACTCCGGAACCTATACCAATACCTGGACCGCAAAAGATGTGTGCAACAATGTGTCAACGGTATTTACACAAACGATAACCATTCAGGATACTACTGCACCAACATGGACAACTGCTCCATTGGCTCTTGATGTAACTTTGGAATGCAGCGATACAGCAGGACTTGCTACTGCGCAAGCCGACACTCCTGTAGCCACTGATAATTGCAACGGAACGGTGACTTATACCAAAACAGCAGGCGCTTTTGTAGCTGGAAACTGTGCGAACTCCGGAACCTATACCAATACCTGGACCGCAAAAGATGTGTGTAACAATGTATCTACAGTCTTCACACAAACGATAACCATTCAGGATACTACTGCGCCAACATGGACAACTGCTCCGGCTTCGTTGGATGTAACTTTGGAATGCAGCGATACAGCAGGACTTGCTACTGCGCAGGCCAATGCTCCTGTAGCCACTGATAATTGCAACGGAACGGTGACTTATACCAAAACAGCAGGCGCTTTTGTAGCTGGAAACTGTGCTAACTCCGGAACCTATACCAATACCTGGACCGCAAAAGATGTGTGCAACAATGTGTCAACGGTATTCACACAAACGATAACCATTCAGGATACTACTGCGCCAACATGGACAACTGCTCCATTGGCTCTTGATGTAACTTTGGAATGCAGCGATACAGCAGGACTTGCCACTGCGCAGGCCAATGCTCCTACAGCCACTGATAATTGTAATGGAACGGTGACTTATACCAAAACAGCAGGCGCTTTTGTGGCTGGAAACTGTGCTAACTCCGGAACCTATACCAATACCTGGACCGCGACAGATGTGTGTAACAATGTCTCTACAGTCTTCACACAAACGATAACCATTCAGGATACTACTGCGCCAACATGGACAACTGCTCCGGCTTCGTTGGATGTGACTTTGCAATGTAGTGATACAGCTGGACTTGCCACTGCGCAAGCCAACGCTCCTGTAGCCACTGATAATTGTAATGGAACGATTACTTATACCAAAATAAGTGGTCAGTTTCAAGGAGGGAATTGTGGAAGTACAGGAACTTACACCAATACCTGGACTGCAAATGATGTCTGTAACAACACCTCAACAGTCTTTACTCAGATAATTACTGTTCAGGATACTGCTATTCCAACCTGGATTACACAAACAGGAGCATTAGATATTACATTACAATGTAGTGATGCTGCGGGATTAACAGCTGCACAAAATCAAGCACCTATTGCTACCGCAAATTGTTCAACCGTAACTTACACCAAAACAAACGGTCAGTTTATATCTTCAGGATCTTGTAGCAATGCCGGAACCTATACCAATACATGGGTTGCTGTAGATAATTGTGGCAATACTTCCAGTACTTTTACACAAGTAATTACTATCGAAGATACCACTAAACCAACCTGGACGACTCTGGCAGGAAGTTTAAATGCTACAGTCCAATGCAGTGATGCGGCAGGTTTAATTGCTGCACAAGCCAGTGCCCCTGTAGCAGCTGATAATTGTGATAACGATGTGACCAATATCGTTAAAACCAGTGGTCAGTTTGTAGCTTCTCAATCTTGTGGAAACTCCGGAACCTACACCAATACATGGACCGTTAAGGATAATTGTGGCAATACTTCCGATACTTTTACACAAGTAATCACTATCGAAGATACCACTAAACCAACCTGGACGACTCTGGCAGGAAGTTTAAATGCTACAGTCCAATGCAGTGATGCGGCAGGTTTAATTGCTGCACAAGCCAGTGCCCCTGTAGCAGCTGATAATTGTGATAACGATGTGACCAATATCGTTAAAACAAGTGGTCAATTTGTAGCTTCTCAATCTTGTGGAAATTCCGGAACCTACACCAATACATGGACCGTTAAGGATAATTGTGGCAATACTTCCGATACTTTTACACAAGTAATCACTATCGAAGATACCACTAAACCAACCTGGACGACTCTGGCAGGAAGTTTAAATGCTACAGTCCAATGCAGTGATGCGGCAGGTTTAATTGCTGCACAAGCCAGTGCCCCTGTAGCAACTGATAATTGTGATAACGATGTGACCAATATCGTTAAAACCAGTGGTCAGTTTGTAGCTTCTCAATCTTGTGGAAATTCCGGAACCTACACCAATACCTGGATCGTTAAGGATAATTGTGGCAATACTTCCGATACTTTTACACAAGTAATTACTATCGAAGATACCACTAAACCAACCTGGACGACTCTGGCAGGAAGTTTAAATGTTACAGTCCAATGTAGTGATGCGGCAGGTTTAATTGCTGCACAAGCCAGTGCCCCTGTAGCAACTGATAATTGTGATAACGATGTGACCAATATCGTTAAAACCAGTGGTCAGTTTGTAGCTTCTCAATCTTGTGGAAATTCCGGAACCTACACCAATACCTGGATCGTTAAGGATAATTGTGGCAATACTTCCGATACTTTTACACAAGTAATTACTATCGAAGATACCACTAAACCAACCTGGACGACTCTGGCAGGAAGTTTAAATGTTACAGTCCAATGTAGTGATGCGGCAGGTTTAATTGCTGCACAAGCCAGTGCCCCTGTAGCAACTGATAATTGTGATAACGATGTGACCAATATCGTTAAAACCAGTGGTCAGTTTGTAGCTTCTCAATCTTGTGGAAATTCCGGAACCTACACCAATACCTGGACCGTTAAGGATAATTGTGGCAATACTTCCGATACTTTTACACAAGTAATTACTATCGAAGATACCACTAAACCAACCTGGACGACTCTGGCAGGAAGTTTAAATGTTACAGTCCAATGTAGTGATGCGGCAGGTTTAATTGCTGCACAAACCAGTGCGCCTGTAGCAACTGATAATTGTGATAACGATGTGACCAATATCGTTAAAACCAGTGGTCAGTTTGTAGCTTCTCAATCTTGTGGAAACTCCGGAACCTACACCAATACCTGGACCGTTAAGGATAATTGTGGCAATACTTCCGATACTTTTACACAAGTAATCACTATCGAAGATACCACTAAACCAACCTGGACGACCCTGGCAGGAAGTTTAAATGTTACAGTCCAATGTAGTGATGCGGCAGGTTTAATTGCTGCACAAGCCAGTACCCCTGTCGCAACTGATAATTGTGATAGCGATGTGACCAATATCGTTAAAACCAGTGGTCCGTTTGTAGCTTCTCAATCTTGTGGAAACTCCGGAACCTACACCAATACCTGGACCGTTAAGGATAATTGTGGCAATACTTCCGATACTTTTACACAAGTAATCACTATCGAAGATACCACTAAACCAACCTGGGCGACTCTGGCAGGAAGTTTAAATGTTACAGTCCAATGTAGTGATGCGGCAGGTTTAATTGCTGCGCAAGCCAGTGCCCCTGTAGCAACTGATAATTGTGATAGCGATGTGACAATCGAGAAAACTGCAGGACAATTTGTACCCTCTCCTACTTGTACAAATGCCGGAACCTACACTAACAGTTGGGTAGCAAAAGACAATTGCAATAATGTTGTAGATGCTTTCATTCAAGTGATTACGATCGAAGATACCAGCAAACCGGTCTTTAATGAGGCCCTTCCGGCGAATATTACAGTATCATGTGATAAAGTTCCTACACCAGCTAATATAACAGCATCAGACAATTGTAATGCTAATGTGCCGGTAGTTTATACTGAAACAAAAAACAGTATTGAAAATGAATGTAGTACCAATTATATTCTAACCAGAAAATGGACTGCCAGCGATTGTTCCGGAAACACAACCTCGTATACTCAGCTGATTACTGTTAAGGATACCACTCCTCCAACAGGAACAATTCCAGCAGATGTCACTTTACAAAACATAGCAGATATTCCTGTTGCCAATACGAATGTCGTAACCAATACTGCAGATAATTGCAGCCAGACTGTAACGGTGACGGTAAGTGATTCTAATAATGGAGGTACTGGTTGTGGAAACACTCCATATATCTTAACAAGAACATACACTTTATCCGATTGTGCAGGTAACAAAACAATACTCGTGCAAACCATAACAGTTAAAAATGAAATTGTTGAGACAGCTCCTTTTGCAATCGAAGCTTGTAATGCTGATACTTCAACGGTTAATTTATTTGGTCCGTTGCCAAGAAATACTTCTACTACCGGTACCTGGATTGATACTAATAATACCGGTGCGTTAAATGGCAGTTCTGTAACTACTTTTGGACTTCCGATTGGTAACTATTCATTTGAATATCAAATAAAAGACGAAGCCTGTCCAAGAAGCTTAGTAGTAAACCTTACAGTCAATGACGATTGCAAAGTTCTGGCTTGTGGAACGATACTGGTTCATAATGCTTTCTCTCCTAATAACGACGGTATAAATGACCGATTTGTTATCGACAATATTGACGATATTGCCTGTTATCCTGACAATAGTGTCGAAATATACAACCGTTGGGGAGTGCTAGTATTTGATACTAAAAATTACAACAATACAACAAATGCTTTTGACGGTATTTCAAGAGGAAGAACAACAATAAGTCAGTCAGATGGCCTTCCTTCAGGAACTTACTTTTATATTCTTAATTACACTTCCGTAGATGGAAACGGTGCAATTAGAGTAAACAAAAAAGATGGTTACTTATATCTTTCCAGATAAACCTATGGGCTTCTTATCACAGATTAATTCTGTGATAAGAAGTCTATTAAATATAAAAGTCAAGTTTTAGACTCTCAAATTGACTCAGCTTATCTCTTAAAACTCACAAAGCAATAATAACAATAAAAAAATCTACCTACTATGAAAACAAAATTACTTTCTTTCGTAATGGTATTTACAGCTATAGTTAGCTATGCACAACAAGATGCGCAGTTTACACAATACATGTACAACACCATAAATATCAATCCGGCATATGCAGGTTCCCGTGGAGCATTGAGTATTTTCGGATTATATCGCACTCAATGGATTGGTCTTGACGGAGCGCCAAAAACCAGTACTTTTTCCGTAAATACCCCCATAAATAATAGCAATTTGGGAATCGGGTTTTCACTGGTTAATGATAAAATAGGACCTACAAACGAAAATACTTTTTCGGCCGATCTTTCTTATACTGTGCAAACATCTGCAGATTTTAAACTTTCATTTGGAATTAAAGGTTCAGCCAATTTTTTTAATCTTGATGTGAATAAACTAAATCCGGAAAGTCAGGGAGATCCAAAATTTCAGGATTTGAACAATAAATTCTCTCCAAATGTAGGAGCCGGAGTTTATTGGCACTCTGATAAAGCCTATCTTGGTTTGTCGATACCTAATTTTATCGAAACCAATCGCTATGATGATAATGATTATGCTATTTACAAAGATAAAATCAATTATTATTTAATAGCCGGATATGTGTTTGATCTTGACAGACTTCAATACATTAAATTCAAACCTGCTGTCCTGACCAAAATGGTTTCAGGTGCACCACTTCAGGTAGACGTTTCTGCCAACTTTATGTTTATGGAGAAACTTGTACTTGGTGTCGCCTACAGATGGAGTGCTTCTTTAAGTGCTATGGCTGGCTTTCAGGTTAGTGATGGTCTATACATTGGATATGGATACGATCGTGAAACCACTAAGCTAAACAATTACAATTCAGGTTCACACGAAATCTTCCTACGCTATGAATTCTTCCGAAAAAATAGTAAAATGACAACTCCTCGTTTCTTCTAAAATTCTTTATCATGAAAAAACATATCCTCATTTGCATCACAATAGGAAGTCTTTTATTGTCTAATGGCTTCGCACAGAAAAGCAAAATTGTTTCTGCTGACAAAAAATATGATAGTTATGCTCACATCGATGCAATTAAAACATACCAAAAAGTTGCAGAAAAGGGCTATAAATCAGAAGATATCTTTAAGAAGTTAGCAAACTCCTTTTATTTCAATTCTGAATTCGAAAAAGGAGCGAAATGGTATGGTGAACTGTTTTCTATGAATATTGAAGCAGAGCCTGAATATTACTATCGATATGCACAATGTCTCAAAGCTACCGGAGACACAGCCAAAGCCAAACAAATACTTGATCTCTTCAAACTAAAACTAAAGAACGAAAGTAAAGTCAAACTCTCTGAGTCAACTCCTAATTCTACAAAAGATGGAAAACCATTTATTTCAAAGGAAACCATTAAATAAATGAGAAAAAAGAAATATAAAATGATAACTCCTCGTTTCTTCTAAAATTCTTTATCATGAAAAAACATCTCCACATTTGCATCACAATAGTAACTGCTTTTTTATCTAATGGTTTTGCACAACAAGGTAAAATTGTTTCAGCTGACAAAAAATATGATAATTATGCTTACATCGATGCTATTAAAACGTACCAAAGAGTAGCCGAAAAAGGCTATAAATCAGAAGATCTCTTCAAGAAGTTAGGAAATTCCTTTTACTTCAATTCTGAATTCGAAAAAGCAGGTAAATGGTATGGCGAATTGTTCGCCATGAATACCGAAATAGAACCTGAATATTACTATCGATATGCACAATGTCTCAAAGCTGCCGGAGATACTGCTAAAGCCAATCAGATGCTTGATCTCTTTAATCAAAAATCAAAAAATGACAAAAGGGCCAAACTCTACGAAGCAAATAAAAATTATCTGGAAAAAATAAAAGCCAATTCCGGACGCTATACAATCGAAAATGCGGCATTAAACAGCAAGTACTCTGATTACGGAACGGCAATCTACGAGAATAAAATTATATTCGCTTCAGCCAGAGATACCGGTAATTTTAATCAGCGAATCCACAAATGGACAGGAGAGCATTTTACTAATTTATATCAAGCCGATATTGATGAAAAATTTAATCCCGGTGCTGCAAAAAAATTTAAGTCTAAAATAAACACTAAATTTCATGAATCTACCCCCATTTTTACCAAAGATGGAAAAACCGTTTACTTTACCAGAAACAATTACATCAATGGAAAAAAAGGAAAAGATGAAAATAAAATTACTCTAGTAAAAATATACAAAGCCACATTTGAGAATAATCAGTGGAGCAATATAACAGAATTGCCTTTTGACAGTAATAATTACAGTACAGCGCATCCTGCCTTGAGTCCCGATGAAAAAACACTCTACTTTGCTTCAGACATGCCCGGATCAATGGGACAATCTGACCTGTATAAATCTACTATTAATGCCAACGGACAATTTGGAACTCCTGAAAATCTGGGTCCCGGTATAAACACCGAAGGTAAAGAAAGTTTTCCTTATGTAACGGATCAAAATGAAATTTACTTTGCCTCTGATGGTCACCCCGGACTTGGTGGGCTCGATGTTTTTGTCGGGAAATTAGATCAGAACGGAGTAACAAATATTCAAAATGTGGGTGCCGACATCAATTCTCCGAAAGATGATTTTGCTTACATAATCGATACCAAAACCAGAAGAGGCTTTTTTTCTTCCAATAAAGATGGCGGAAAAGGTTCAGACGATATTTATCAATTCTTAGAAAGAATACCCCTGATTTGCGTTCAGGAACTATACGGAACTATAACAGATCTCACTACTGGCGAAGTATTACCAAATACCAAGCTCAGTTTATACTCCGATAATCTTAAAATTATCGCAACAACCTACTCTGATTCTAATGGAAATTATACTTTTCCAGTCGAATGCGGTACAATGTACTTTGTCAGAGCCGAAAAAGAAAAATATTACACCAAAGAAGAAAATATTACGATTCCAAAAGAAAACGGAAAAACAGAATTATCAATAGCTTTAGAGAAATCGGATTGCGTTGTGACCATTGGAGATGATTTAGGAAAATGTTTCGGTATCAAAATGATTTATTTCGATTTAGATAAATCAAATATTCGCACTGAAGCAGCTCTGGACCTGGAAAAAATACTTGATGTATTGAACCAATATCCAAAAATGAAACTAGATATTCGTTCTCATACCGATAGCCGTGCAACATATAAATACAATGAAGCTTTATCAGACAGAAGAGCGAAATCTACCATACAATGGTTAATTAAAAATGGCATAACACCAGACCGATTAACGGGTAAAGGATATGGAGAAACCCAACTTGTAAACAAATGCTCAGATGGAGTACCTTGCACTGAAGAAGAACATCAAATGAACAGACGCAGCGAATTTATCATTACTGCTTTGTAAAATATCTTCACAAAATAGAACTTTAGGTTCGGTTTTTGCTTTTATCCGTGTATTACTAATTTAAAAAAATACGAAATCATGAAATTATTAAAACATTTATTCTTCGGAATACTATTTTTTGCTGTTAGTACTTCACATGCTCAAGTATCTGTAAATGTAAACATTGGAACTGCTCCGGACTGGGGGCCAATAGGTTATACTAACGTACGCTATTACTACTTACCAGATCTCGAAATGTACTATGATATAAATGCCTCTAATTATATTTATATCAGTAACGGAAGATGGATTAGAACAAGAAGTCTTCCAAGAAGCTATAGAAATTATGATCTGTATAATGGATATAAAGTTGTTCTTAACGATTACAGAGGCAACTCTCCTTATGATAATTTTAAAGTTCATAAAATCAAATATGCTAAAGGATACAAAGGTGTCCCACAAAAAACTATTGGGCCAAAACCAGGTAAAGGAAACAATGGGAATTGGGAGGGTCATGGACGTGGAAATGGAAATGGAAATGGCAAAAGCAAAGGCCATGGAAATGGAAATGGAAATGGTAAACATTAAAATATAAACAAAGAGGGAGACTTATTAAGTCTCCCTTTTTTTCTTCTGATTTATTATCAATGACCTTTAATATTCATTCTTTGATTGGCTTAAAATTCTAAAGATAAAAATTATTCCAGATGCGACAGAACCCTAAAAACTAACGTTCTTAATTTTTCGCATTTATCAAAATGTACAACTAAGAGAGAAAACAATCTCAAATGGAAAAATATCCCTTTATTTGGATTACTATCCGCCAATTTTAAACACAGAAACCGGCCAATTTACAAGAAGGGGATTTCTTAAACGATATCTATTTGCCAAACCTTCTAATCAATTTCAAAAACATTCTAACATTGAAAACCTTCACACAGCAGAGTAAATTAAAATCCGTAAACTGACTGAACTTCGCAAAGATGAGATATACTAAGCCTTCGAACTGGAGCAGTTGGAAATAAAGAAGATCGGACAAGTCTCTTTCTTAGAATATTTTAAAAATGACCGAACCACAAATTATACATATAGATTAAAAACCTCTATTAGAGTAGAAAGATCATTGATATCTAATTTATCAAAAATTCTCATTTTATAAGTACGGACAGCCGACAACTTAATATTCAAACTATCAGCTACTACCTTATCCCCTACTCCTGCTACCAATAACTTCCCTATTTCAAATTCTCTATTTGATAGTTGTTGGAACTTTTTAAATATATCAGAATTGTTTATTATGTTTTGAATATTTTGACTCATGTATTTACCATATACGAGTACTGAATTTATTGCATGTCTGATTTCATCTTTGGAACTTAATTTACTCAGGTAACCATTTGCTCCGACATTTAGATAACGTATAGTATAGATATCTTCATCACCAGCCAATAAAAATAAAATCTTAGTATCAGGCTGAAGCTTCTTTATGCTCGGAATTAAATGAAGAATTCCTCCATCCCGGAAATTGATATCCAATAAAAGTAAATCAATCTTTTTCCTTTTTACTAATTTTAAGATTTCTAAAAAACTACCGGTTTGCAATACTTTCACTGATGGAAAAGCATCTTTCAACAAAAAGGTAACCTCTGGCCGTGCACTCTCATCATCTGTCACTATAAATATATTACCCTTTATCATTATTTTTTAATTAATCCGTATATTCTAAATTTTAGATTCTGTCACATTTACTATATAAATTAAAAAAACTGAGAGTCATAAATTATTCTGACAATTTACAAAATGATATAAACATACTTGTTTCTGACTTAACCATCTGATGCTTCCTCAACAAATGCACTACTTCTATTCCATTTAATCTTTGTCTGGCCGATTCAGAACACAAGAATCTAGCTCTGAACTTTATATCAATGAGTATCAACAAGAAGCAAATCTAAAATAAGTAATTATCGCTTGTTTTTCAGAAATGACCAACAAGTGCTATCTTCCTCTATCCAATAACTAAAATTTCATGTTCTTACTCCAATAACTAAATTGTTATTTTTGAAACATCTAATTCTAAAATACGACACTAAAATTACTTCTGAACTATTATAAACTCACTTCTACGATTAAGCTGATGTTCTTCTTCTGTACATTTTACTCCATCTTTACAGCCATTTACCAGCTGGCTCTCGCCATAGCCATGGCTTGTTAAGCGATCCGGAGCTATATTTCCTTTCTTCACAAGATACTCCATGATCGATTTGCTTCTTTTATCAGACAAAGTCATATTGTATTTATAACTTGCACGACTGTCAGTATGCGAACGAACATCTATTTTTAGTCCCGGAAACTCCTGCATGGCTCCTATTACTTTTTTTAATTCAATCTCGGCATCAGGTCTGATATCCCATTTGTTTAAATTAAAGAAAATGGGTTCGAGTTTCAGCACTTGTCCTAAGTCAGTTCCGGTTATAAAATTGCCTTTTTCCATCAGCAGTTCCTGCGTAATTACACTCTCTGCCGTTGTCCCCGTAAGGGCTATAGCTTCAGCAGTGGTATACTTTTCTTTCTCTGAACGTACTAAATATTGTTTACCGCAATCGAGCTTATCCGGAAAAGAATAAGTACCGTCTAATCCGCTTACCGTTTGAGCAATTAACTGCCCGTCACTCGTTAACAGTTTTACAGTCGCCCCGCCAATGATCTCAAAAGTTCTGTTATCCTTAACGATTCCTTTTATATACTGTTTGCATGGTGGAATGACTGGTTTAAGCTGTTTCAAACTGTAAATTTCATCATTCTGAGAGTTCTCTCTGTTCGAAGCCATATACCCTTCTCCGTTTGAATCAATGATAAAGGTAAAGTCATCCTGCGGACTGTTTATAGGTTCTCCCAGATTGTAAATGGAGCCAAAACTTCCGTCGGGATTCATTTTAGAGACGAAAACATCTAATCCTCCCAATCCTTCGTGTCCGTCTGATGAAAAAAACAATCTGTTGTCCTGTGTAATAAAAGGGAATGTCTCACGGCTTTCGGAATTAATTTCTTTCCCCAGATTGATTATTTTTCCAAAGGTATTTCCGGTAATCGAAACCTTATACAAATCGGATAGTCCGTAACCTCCCGGCATATCAGAAGCAAAATAAAGTGTTCTTTCATCTGCACTTAAAGAAGGATGCGCTACTGAATACTGATTGGAGTTGAATGGCAACTCTTCAACAGTCCAGCCTTTTTTAGTTCGCTGTCCTCTGTACAATTTTAATCGGTTCAAACCATTATCATCCTGTGCGTAAACATTGTTTAAATAGTTGTTACGGGTAAAATAAATCGTCTTTCCATCCTTGGTAAAAACGGCTGTAGATTCGTGATACTTCGAATTGATATCTTTTGAAAAGAAACTTACTTTTTCTTTACCGTCTTTATTGATGCGATACAAATCTGAAAAAGGCTGATTGTTCCAGGCGTGAATGTTCTTATCATACTTACGATGCACTCTGTTGGAAGCAAAAACAAGGGTATCACCATAAAACGAAGGTGCAAAATCGGAATACTTGTCATTGAAATCTACTTTATTGATTGTAAATTTTCCGGACTGCAATCCAATTTCTTTTAAATAATCTCTATTGTCATTAAATTCTATTGCTCTAAAATCGCTTCCTTTAATTTTGTAAAACTTGTCCATCACTACATCAGATTCGGCATAAGCTTTTAACGTTTTTAACGAAAGTGCATATCGGTACAAATATTCGGGTGGCACATTGCTTTCTGATTTCAAATAAGCGTTATACCATTTTGAGGCGCTTTCATAATCTGAAATAAAATAATAAGAATCGCCTAATTTTTGTAATAGTTCAGGAGAAGCATTTCCTCTATTGGCTACTTTTAAATAGTACTCTCTGGCGTATATAAAAGAGTACAGATCGTATTCTTTATCTCCTTTTTTTGAGGTTTCTTTCTGAGCGTATCCTAAAGAGGTCACTAAAAACAGACACGAAATAAAATATAGGTATTTTTTCATTTTTGAGGTGTTTTAAGTTAGACTAAAAGAAACGTGGCGATAGTATTTTCTTTCTCAGATTGAAGAGCTCGAACCGAAGGAAAATCTCATGAGATCCACTATTGTAGCGACTCAACTTGGTGGTTTCCCAATCATAAGCATATCCTACCATAAACTTATCTGATATCTGGAATCCTGCCATAGCACTTACGGCCGCATCCCAACGATAAGCCACTCCCAGTGTAAATTTTTCACTAAACAGAACATTAGCCGAAACATCCACTGATAAAGGTGCTCCACTTACCGCTTTGACCAGTAATGCCGGTTTTAGTTTTATAAAATAATCCAGATCGAAAACATAACCTGTTATAAAATACAGGTGAATACGCTCTGAAGCAGTGCTATTTACATTGGAGTTGTAATGTTTGGTTTCTAACAAATTAGGAGAACTTAACCCTGCATAAAACTTTTTAGTATAATAGTAAGCTCCTACTCCAACCTGCGGCGAAAGTCGGTTTTCTATATTGTACTGAAGGTTAGGATCATTGGGGTCAAAAGCTCCTGTATTGGCCTTTGAGAAATCGACACTCAGTAAATTAAAACCTCCGTTTACTCCTAAAGAAAGTGTTTTTCCGTCATCAACCGGAATTTGATAGCTGATGGCACCGTTTACAGTGGTTTCGTCTGAGATAAAAATTTTATCACTTACTATAGAAAGTCCAAGACCTAAACGGTTTCCCACCGGACTATGAATCGTAAAATTCATAGTCTCGGGAGCTCCGTTTAATCCAACCCACTGATTGCGGTACAAACCAATTATGCTAAGCATGTCCCGGGTTCCTGTATACGCTGAGTTGATGGTCATGGTATTGTACATATATTGTGTATACTGCGAATCCTGCTGTGCCCGACTGCCTTGTGCTGTTAATAAGCTCAACAACATCATTATTCCTATATATGATTTCGTAATTTTCATTTCGTTAGATTTTTATATTAAATAATTCAGGCTTTTAGTCAGGCATGATATACAATGGTCCTGCCAGATTGTGCGATTCTCCAAACTCATCTACATAATACAGTACATAGTAGTACGTACCGGTAGGCAATTTTTTGTTTCTGTCAATGGTCACACGTCCGTCTGAATATCCTTCAAACAACTCTCCTTTCGATCCGTATCCTTCTGCTCCGAAGACTTTTATACCCCAACGGTTATAGATTTCTACGGTATTATTAGGATAAAGTTCAAGTCCCGGAATGATCCATTTGTCATTGTAACCATCTCCGCCAGGAGTAATAATATCAGGAACTTTTAATTGTACCCTTATCAAATTAACTACTGTAGCATCATCAGGATCGCCATCATTATTTATGTCCACATTTTTCGGATCATTTGGATTATCTGAATAATCAGAAACCAATTTACCATTCGTATCTGCTGCAATTACAATCGCCTGATTCAGTATAAATCCTCGTTTGATATCATCAGCTGTAATGACATAACTTCCTGTAAATGCATCCCTAAGAACCTGTCCTACTAACAATTGATCGATATGGGTACGGTTAAGTACAATACCAGATAAATCGTCTTTCAGATCAAGATCAAACAGATCAAGTTCGCCGGTATTCGTTACATCGAATGTGTATGACATCGTTTCTCCGACAGAGGCAAAACCGTCCTTATTCTCGTCATTAAACGTACCGACTTTAAGTAAGCTTATTGATGATTTCGCTGCCTGCAATACCAGAACCGTAGGATCATCAGTAGTGTTACCATCGGTATCGTTACCATTATCAGACACATCCGTAACTTTCAGACGTCTTGCATCGGTAGCATCAGCCACAACCGTATTACTAATATTGCCGTTTGTCACATTTTGGGCAGTAATTAGATAGGTAGCAATGTAAGTTGCCGTCTCACCAACTTTCAGACTTCCCTGAGGTGAACCCTGGTTATTACTTTGGAATATAGGGCCTGTCGTTAGAGTCAGAGCATTACCTTTACCATCCGTTAACTTATCGGTCAAAATCAGATTATCAACGAACAGATTACCTGTATTTTTTACCGTAATGGTATATCTGATGGTATCTCCTGCACCTGTTTTTCCATCGCCATTGTCTACAACTGTGGCGGTTTTCACTGCTTTAATTGATGGAGCCGCAATAAAGTCAACTTTGGTCGGATCATCGGTAGTGTTACCGTCAGTATCGTCTCCGTTATCGGTGATATCCGTTACCGGAGTACCTTTTGGATCTTTTCCACTGATCAGTACACTATTACTTACACCACCGCTATCTACATCGTTTTGGGTAATAATATAACTAGCAGTATAAGTAGCAGTTTCTCCTACTTTCAGACTGCCCTGAGCAGAACCCTGATTCGCACTTTGGAACGTTGGTCCTGTGGTTAAAGTCAGAGTAACTCCATTACCGTCTTTTAAGGTATCCACTAAAGCGATACTATTTAATGCTGTATTACCTGTGTTTCTAACCGTAATCGTATAATTGATCGTATCACCCACTCCGGTTTTTCCATCTCCGTTATCCACAATCACAGCGGTTTTAACTCCTTTGATTGATGGTGTAGACGGGAAGTCTGTTTTAGTCGGATCGTCAGTAGTATTACCGTCAGTATCGTCTCCGTTATCGGTGATATCCGTCACCGGAGTACCTTTCGGATCTTTTCCACTGATCAGTACGCTGTTACCAACACCTCCGCTGTTTACATCACTTTGTGTGATGATGTAGCTTGCAGTGTATGTCGCAGTTTCTCCTACTTTCAGACTGCCCTGAGCAGAACCCTGATCAGCACTTTGGAACGTTGGACCTGAAGTCAGTGTCAACGCTGTTCCGTTACCATCTTTTAAGGTATCCACTAAAGCGATACTGTTAAGCGCTGTATTACCGGTATTTTTAACCGTAATCGTATAGTTGATGGTATCGCCCACTCCGGTTTTTCCATCTCCATTATCCACAATCACAGCTGTTTTAACTCCTTTGATTGCTGGTGTCGATGGGAAGTCAGTTTTAGTTGGATCATCGGTAGTATTACCATCGGTATCATCTCCATTATCGGTAATATCGGTTACCGGAGTATTTTTCGGATCTTTTCCACTGATCAATACGCTGTTGCCAACACCTCCACTGTTGACATCACTTTGTGTGATGACATAACTTGCAATGTATGTCGCAGTTTCTCCTACTTTCAGACTGCCCTGAGCAGAACCCTGATCAGCACTTTGGAACGTTGGACCTGAAGTCAGTGTCAACGCTGTTCCGTTACCATCTTTTAAAGTATCCACTAAAGCGATACTGTTAAGCGCTGTATTACCGGTATTTTTAACCGTAATCGTATAGTTGATGGTATCGCCCACTCCGGTTTTTCCATCTCCATTATCCACAATCACAGCGGTTTTAACTCCTTTGATTGATGGTGTCGATGGGAAGTTTGTCTTAGTTGGATCATCGGTAGTGTTACCATCAGTATCATCACCATTATCGGTAATATCTGTTACCGGAGTACCTTTTGGATCTTTACCATTAATCAGTACGCTATTGCCCACTCCACCACTATTGACGTCACTTTGCGTGATGATATAACTAGCGGTATAGGTAGCAGTTTCGTCTAATTTCAGGTTACCTTCAGCAGATCCCTGATCAGCACTTTGGAAAACAGGACCTGTGGTTAAGCTCAATACTGTTCCATTACCATCGGTTAGGGTGTCTACAAGTACAATACTGTTAAGTTCCGTGTCACCAGTGTTTTTAACCGTGATTGTATAATTTATAGTATCACCTGCTCCTGTTTTACCGTCTCCGTTATCCACAATCACAGCTGTTTTAACTCCTTTAATCGAAGGGCTAGTGATAAAGTTTAATTCGGTCGGATCGTCGGTAGTGTTACCGTCGGTATCGTCACCATTGTCGGTAATGTCGCTTACCGGAGTTCCTTTCGGATCGGTTCCACTAATCAATGCGGTATTGCCAACACCTCCGCTGTTCACATCACTTTGCGTGATGATATAACTTGCAGTATAGATTGCCGTTTCTCCAACTTTCAAACTACCCTGAGCAGATCCCTGATTCGCACTTTGGAATGTTGGACCAGTGGTTAAAGTCAGAGCAACTCCATTGCCATCAGTTAAAGTATCAACTAAAGTTACACCTATCAAATCGGTATTACCGGTGTTTTTAGCTGTGATGGTGTAGTTGATGGTATCGCCAACTCCTGTTTTACCATCTCCATTGTCTACAATCACAGCTGTTTTAACTCCTTTGATTGATGGTATCGATGGGAAGTCCACTTTAGTCGGATCATCGGTAGTATTACCATCGGTATCGTCTCCGTCATCGGTAATATCCGTTACCGGAGTACCTTTCGGATCGGTTCCGCTAATCAGTACGCTGTTGCCTACGCCTCCGCTATTCACATCACTTTGTGTGATCACATAACTGGCAATATAAGTCGCAGTTTCACCTACTTTAAGTGTTCCGACTGCTGATCCCTGATCGGCATTCT
Organism: Flavobacterium sp. CFS9; assembly: GCF_041154745.1. NCBI lineage: Bacteria > Pseudomonadati > Bacteroidota > Flavobacteriia > Flavobacteriales > Flavobacteriaceae > Flavobacterium > Flavobacterium sp. CFS9. The sequence goes on from NZ_AP031573.1 coordinate 4,926,857, forward strand.
GGAATGTTGGACCTGTGGTTAAGGTCAACGCTGTTCCATTGCCATCGGTTAAGGTATCTACTAAATTGATACCGCTTAGATCGGTATTACCAGTGTTTTTAGCTGTGATGGTGTAGTTGATCGTATCGCCAACTCCTGTTTTACCGTCTCCGTTATCGACAATCACAGCAGTTTTAACTCCTTTGATTGCTGGTGTCGATGGGAAGTCTGTTTTAGTCGGATCATCGGTAGTATTACCATCGGTATCGTCTCCGTCATCGGTAATATCCGTTACCGGAGTACCTTTCGGATCGGTTCCGCTAATCAGTACGCTGTTGCCTACGCCTCCGCTGTTCACATCACTTTGTGTGATCACATAACTTGCAGTATAAGTCGCAGTTTCACCTACTTTAAGTGTTCCGACTGCAGATCCCTGATCGGCATTCTGGAATGTTGGCCCTGTGGTTAAGGTCAACGCTGTTCCATTGCCATCGGTTAAAGTATCCACAAGGTTTACACCTGTCAGATCTGTATTACCTGTGTTTTTAGCAGTGATGGTGTAGTTGATCGTATCGCCAACTCCTGTTTTACCATCACCGTTATCCACAATAACAGCAGTTTTAACTCCTTTAATTGATGGTGTCGATGGGAAATTAGTTTTAGTCGGATCATCGGTCGTATTACCGTCAGTGTCGTCACCATTGTCAGTAATATCCGTTACCGGATTACCTGCAGGATCTTTTCCATTTACTAATACACTGTTACTCACTCCTCCGCTATTTACATCAGCCTGGGTAATGATATGACTTGCAATATAAGTTGCTGTTTCTCCAACTTTAAGATCTCCCTGAAGTGATCCCTGATCGGCACTTTGGAAAGTTGGTCCTGAAGTTAAGGTCAATCCAATTCCATTAGCATCAGTTAAAGTATCTACAAGAGCAATGCTATTTAAGATTACATTACCCGTATTTTTAACTGTAATAGTATAGTTGATCGTGTCACCTGCTCCAGTCACACCATCTCCGTTGTCAGCAATCACAGCTGTTTTAACTCCTTTCAGGCAAGATTCAGATATTCTTACAGTAAGAGGCAGAGTACTTGTACATCCGGTATCGTCCTTCACTTGTACAGTATAATCTCCTGCAGTCAATCCTGTAAAGATACCTGTGTTATTGCTTGTCACGAAATTATCAATACTATAGGTATAAACTCCTGTACCGCCTGATGCTGTTACAGTGAAACCTCCATTTACATTATTCGTACAGGTTACATCAATATGACTTGCAGTCGATTCTGTCAAAATAATTTCTGTTGGCTCGGTAATACTGATCGAAGCGTTCACAGTACAGCCTTTGCTGTCAGTAGCCGTTACGTTATACGTTCCAGGGCCTAAATTCACCTGATCTTCCTGAGTCGCTACAACAGTGCTACCGTTGGTGGTGCTCCATGCATAGGTGTATGGCGCTGTTCCTCCGTTTACGGTGATGTCTATCGATCCGTTGCTTTGTCCTTTACACAATACCTGAGTAGGGGCTGATTCTAAGGTTAAGGCTTGTGGACTCTGAACCATCACACTGCTCGTTGTGGTACATAGGGTTGTGGTATCGGTTACCGTTACACTATAGGTGCCTGAGGCTACATTGCTTACTGTGGCTGTAGTGGCTCCGTTACTCCATAGGTAAGTAAAGTTACCTGATCCGCCTGTTACATTTACCGTTACACTTCCGGTGCTGGTGCCGAAGCAGTTCACTGCTGTACTGGTCGCTGTAGCAGCCAGCATCAGACAGGTGCCTCCGTTGACTGTGGCTGTGGCCGTTGTGGTACAGCCTTTGGCATCAGTTACCGTTACACTATAAGTACCCTGATCCAGTCCCGTTACATGGGCTGTGGTGGCTCCTGTGTTCCATAGGTAGGTATAAGGTCCGGTTCCGCCTGTGGCTGTTACCGTTACGGTTCCGTCATTAGTCGTTGGACCTTGCTCGTCGGTAGACGTAGCGCTGGCGCTTAACATATTGCTTGGTTCGGTAATGGTGATGCTTTCTTCTACAGCATCACATACGGTGCCGTTGATGGTTACCGCTACGGTATAGGTACCGGCTGCTTTGCCACTTAGGGTACTGCTCGTGCCGGTGGTCACCGTTCCATCACTCCAGGTGAAGGTGAACACGGCGGCTGGACGCAAGGCTGAGCTGGCGTTTACGGTAATTGAGCCTGTAGCATTGCCTTTACAAGATACGTTGGTTACGGTTCCTACTGTTACTACTGCATCGCAGTTGTTCACACAGTCTACCACTACGCTCTCGGTGAAGGTACAGCCGTTGGCATCGGTTACCGTTACTCCATAGGTGCCGTTCATAAGTCCGCTTATTGTAGCTGTTGTACCGCCATTGGTCCATAGATACGTATATGGTGCCGTGCCGCCTGTAGCTGTAGCTGTGGCACTACCATTGCTGCAGCCCTGAGCTGTAGTGGCGTTGACTTTGGTCAGGTTGGCTGTTAAGGCGCTTGATGGCTGGGTGATTACTATAGTCAGATTTGCTGATGGACAACCGTTGGCATCTTTTACTTTTACAGTATAAGAACCTGCTGCCAGTCCGCTAAACACACCTGTGGTATTAGTAGTTGCAAAATTATCAATACTGTACTGATAAGGTGCATTACCTCCTGCTCCATTCACAGTGAAGCTTCCTGTTGTTCCTGATCCTGAACATTTAACCTCCTGATGTGCGGACAGATCTTCTGTAAGGGTTAGTCCCGCAGGCTCATCTACTACTATCGATTGATTGACTGTACAGCCTTTGGCATCGGTAACTACAACATTGTAGGTGCCTCCGCTCAGACTGGTCTGGTCTTCAGCTGTTGCATTCAGTCCGCTTCCGGTACTGGTGGTCCAGGCGTAGGTATACGGTGCTGTTCCTCCGCCTACGGTAATATCAATTGATCCGTTGGCCTGACCCTGACACAGTACGGCTGTTGCTCCGTAGCCTAATGTTAAGGCTAACGGGCTTTGAACGGTTACTGTACTGGTGGTCGTACATAGGGTTGTATTATCGGTTACTGTTACGGTATAGGTTCCGGCCGCTACATTGTTGACTGTAGCTGTGGTGTTATTCCCCGGAGTGTTCCATAGGTAGCTGAAGCTGCCTGAACCGCCTGTTACACTTACGTGAACTTCTCCGGTACTGGTACCAAAACAGGTCACTGGTGTACTGCCGCTCATCGCCGATAACATCAGACAGGTTCCTGCATTGACTTTGGCGGTAGCGGTAGCGGTACAACCGTTGGCATCGGTTACCGTTACGGTATAAGTGCCCTGATCCAGTCCGCTTATTGTAGCGGTAGTGGCTCCGGTATTCCATAGGTACGTATATGGTGCTGCTCCGCCTGAAGCGATTACGCTTACGGTTCCGTCGTTAGTCGTTGGACCTTGCTCATCGGTAGCTGTGGCGCTGGCACTTAGTTTATTGTCCGGTTCGCTGATAGTGATGCTTTCTTCTACAGCATCACATACAGTGCCGTTGATGGTTACCGCTACAGTATAAGTTCCGGCCGGTTTATTACTTAAGGTGCTTGTGGTTCCGGTGGTTACCGTACCATCACTCCAGGTGAAGGTAAATACAGCTCCAGGATGGGCAACTGAACTGGCATTTACGGTAATAGATCCTGTAGCATCTCCAACGCAAAGTACGTTGGTTACACTGCCCAGACTTACTACAGCATCACAGTTGTTTACGCAGTCTACCACTACGCTTTCGGTGAAAGTACAGCTGTTGGCATCGGTTACCGTTACGCTGTAAGCTCCGGCGCTCAGACCTGTGATGGTCGCTGTAGTGCCTCCTGTACTCCATAGATAGGTATATGGTGCGGTTCCTCCTGTGGCGGTTACTGTCGCACTACCATTAGTGCAGCCTAAGGCTGTAGTGCCATTTTGTTTGGTTAAATTAGCCGTCAGGTCATTGGTTGGTTCTGTAACAACGATGGCTATACTGGTTTGACAGCCTCCTGCATCTTGTACGCCAACAATATAACTGCCTGCTGATAAGCCGCTAAAGATTCCGGTACTGTTGCTGGTGGCAAAGTTATCGATACTGTATTGGTATGGTGAGGTACCTCCACTGGCTGATACGGTCACACTTCCGGTAGATCCTCCTGTACACAATACATTTTGATGCGATGCGGTGGTCTCGGTTATTACTAATTGTACCGGCTCGGTAATACTGATCGAAGCGTTCACAGTACAGCCTTTGCTGTCAGTAGCCGTTACGTTATACGTTCCAGGGCCTAAATTCACCTGATCTTCCTGAGTCGCTACAACAGTGCTACCGTTGGTGGTACTCCATGCATAGGTGTATGGCGCTGTTCCTCCGTTTACGGTGATGTCTATCGATCCGTTGCTTTGTCCTTTACACAATACCTGAGTAGGGGCTGATTCTAAGGTTAAAGCTTGTGGGCTCTGAACCATCACACTGCTCGTTGTGGTACATAGGGTTGTGGTATCGGTTACCGTTACACTATAGGTGCCTGAGGCTACATTGCTTACTGTGGCTGTAGTGGCTCCGTTGCTCCATAGGTAAGTAAAGTTACCTGATCCGCCTGTTACATTTACCGTTACACTTCCGGTGCTGGTGCCGAAGCAGTTCACTGCTGTACTGGTCGCTGTAGCAGCCAGCATCAGACAGGTGCCTCCGTTGACTGTGGCTGTGGCCGTTGTGGTACAGCCTTTGGCATCAGTTACCGTTACACTATAAGTACCCTGATCCAGTCCCGTTACATGAGCTGTGGTGGCTCCGGTATTCCATAGGTAGGTATAAGGTCCGGTTCCGCCTGTGGCTGTTACCGTTACGGTTCCGTCATTAGTCGTTGGACCTTGCTCGTCGGTAGACGTAGCGCTGGCGCTTAACATATTGCTTGGTTCGGTAATGGTGATGCTTTCTTCTACAGCATCACATACGGTGCCGTTGATGGTTACCGCTACGGTATAGGTACCGGCTGCTTTGCCACTTAGGGTACTGCTCGTGCCGGTGGTCACCGTTCCATCACTCCAGGTGAAGGTGAACACGGCGGCTGGACGCAAGGCTGAGCTGGCATTTACGGTAATTGAGCCTGTAGCATTGCCTTTACAAGATACGTTGGTTACGGTTCCTACTGTCACTACTGCATCGCAGTTGTTCACACAGTCTACCACTACGCTCTCGGTGAAGGTACAGCCGTTGGCATCGGTAACTGTTACTCCATAGGTGCCGTTCATAAGTCCGCTTATTGTAGCTGTTGTACCGCCATTGGTCCATAGATACGTATATGGTGCCGTGCCGCCTGTAGCTGTAGCTGTGGCACTACCATTGCTGCAGCCCTGAGCTGTAGTGGCGTTGACTTTGGTCAGGTTGGCTGTTAAGGCGCTTGATGGCTGGGTGATTACTATAGTCAGATTTGCTGATGGACAACCGTTGGCATCTTTTACTTTTACAGTATAAGAACCTGCTGCCAGTCCGCTAAACACACCTGTGGTATTAGTAGTTGCAAAATTATCAATACTGTACTGATAAGGTGCATTACCTCCTGCTCCATTCACAGTGAAGCTTCCTGTTGTTCCTGATCCTGAACATTTAACCTCCTGATGTGCGGACAGGTCTTCTGCAAGGGTTAGTCCCGCAGGCTCACCTACTATTATCGATTGATTGACTGTACAGCCTTTGGCATCGGTAACTACTACATTGTAGGTACCTCCGCTCAGACTGGTCTGGTCTTCAGCTGTTGCATTCAGTCCGCTTCCGGTACTGGTGGTCCAGGCGTAGGTATACGGTGCTGTTCCTCCGCCTACGGTAATATCAATTGATCCGTTGGCCTGACCCTGACACAGTACGGCTGTTGCTCCGTAGCCTAATGTTAAGGCTAGTGGACTCTGAACCGTTACTGTGCTGGTGGTAGTACATAAGGTCGTATTGTCGGTTACCGTTACGGTATAGGTTCCGGCCGCTACATTGTTGACTGTAGCTGTGGTGTTATTCCCCGGAGTGTTCCATAGATAGCTGAAGCTGCCTGAACCACCTGTTACACTTACATGAACTTCTCCGGTACTGGTACCAAAACAGGTCACTGGTGTACTGCCGCTCATCGCCGATAACATCAGACAGGTTCCTGCATTGACTTTGGCACTGGCTGTAGTGGTACAACCATTGGCATCGGTTACCGTTACGGTATAAGTACCCTGATCCAGTCCGGTTATCTGAGCTGTTGTGGCTCCGGTATTCCATAGGTACGTATATGGTGCTGCTCCGCCTGAAGCGATTACGCTTACGGTTCCGTCGTTAGTCGTTGGACCTTGTTCGTCGGTAGCTGTAGCGCTGGCGCTTAGTTTATTGTCCGGTTCGGTAATGGTGATGCTTTCTTCTACGGCATCACATACGGTGCCGTTGATGGTTACCGCTACAGTATAAGTTCCGGCCGGTTTATTGCTTAAAGTGCTTGTAGTTCCGGTGGTTACCGTACCATCACTCCAGGTGAAGGTAAATACAGCTCCAGGATGGGCAACTGAACTGGCATTTACGGTAATAGATCCTGTAGCATCTCCAACGCAAAGTACGTTGGTTACACTGCCCAGACTTACTACAGCATCACAGTTGTTTACGCAGTCTACGACTACACTCTCAGTGAAAGTACAGTTGTTGGCATCGGTTACCGTTACACTATAGGCTCCGGCGCTCAATCCTGTGATGGTCGCTGTAGTGCCTCCTGTACTCCATAGATAGGTATATGGTGCGGTTCCTCCTGTGGCGGTTACTGTCGCACTACCATTAGTGCAGCCTAAGGCTGTAGTGCCATTTTGTTTGGTTAAATTAGCCGTCAGGTCATTGGTTGGTTCTGTAACAACGATGGCTATACTGGTTTGACAGCCTCCTGCATCTTGTACGCCAACAATATAACTGCCTGCTGATAAGCCGCTAAAGATTCCGGTACTGTTGCTGGTGGCAAAGTTATCGATACTGTATTGGTATGGTGAGGTACCTCCACTGGCTGATACGGTCACACTTCCGGTAGATCCTCCTGTACACAATACATTTTGATGCGATGCGGTGGTCTCGGTTATTACTAATTGTACCGGCTCGGTAATACTGATCGAAGCGTTCACAGTACAGCCTTTGCTGTCAGTAGCCGTTACGTTATACGTTCCAGGGCCTAAATTCACTTGATCTTCCTGAGTCGCTACAACAGTGCTACCGTTGGTGGTACTCCATGCATAGGTGTATGGCGCTGTTCCTCCGTTTACGGTGATGTCTATCGATCCGTTGCTTTGTCCTTTACACAATACCTGAGTAGGGGCTGATTCTAAGGTTAAAGCTTGTGGGCTCTGAACCATCACACTGCTCGTTGTGGTACATAGGGTTGTGGTATCGGTTACCGTTACACTATAGGTGCCTGAGGCTACATTGCTTACTGTGGCTGTAGTGGCTCCGTTGCTCCATAGGTAAGTAAAGTTACCTGATCCGCCTGTTACATTTACCGTTACACTTCCGGTGCTGGTGCCGAAGCAGTTCACTGCTGTACTGGTCGCTGTAGCAGCCAGCATCAGACAGGTGCCTCCGTTGACTGTGGCTGTGGCCGTTGTGGTACAGCCTTTGGCATCAGTTACCGTTACACTATAAGTACCCTGATCCAGTCCCGTTACATGAGCTGTGGTGGCTCCGGTATTCCATAGGTAGGTATAAGGTCCGGTTCCGCCTGTGGCTGTTACCGTTACGGTTCCGTCATTAGTCGTTGGACCTTGCTCGTCGGTAGACGTAGCGCTGGCGCTTAACATATTGCTTGGTTCGGTAATGGTGATGCTTTCTTCTACAGCATCACATACGGTGCCGTTGATGGTTACCGCTACGGTATAGGTACCGGCTGCTTTGCCACTTAGGGTACTGCTCGTGCCGGTGGTCACCGTTCCATCACTCCAGGTGAAGGTGAACACGGCGGCTGGACGCAAGGCTGAGCTGGCATTTACGGTAATTGAGCCTGTAGCATTGCCTTTACAAGATACGTTGGTTACGGTTCCTACTGTCACTACTGCATCGCAGTTGTTCACACAGTCTACCACTACGCTCTCGGTGAAGGTACAGCCGTTGGCATCGGTAACTGTTACTCCATAGGTGCCGTTCATAAGTCCGCTTATTGTAGCTGTTGTACCGCCATTGGTCCATAGATACGTATATGGTGCCGTGCCGCCTGTAGCTGTAGCTGTGGCACTACCATTGCTGCAGCCCTGAGCTGTAGTGGCGTTGACTTTGGTCAGGTTGGCTATCAAAGCGCTAGACGGTTTACTGATCACTATCGGAGCAGTGATAAATTTACATCCAACTGCGTCAGTTACCGTCAGTGTATAACTTCCTGCAGGAATTCCGGTTAAATCTTCAGTAATCTGTCCTGAATCCCAGCTGTATGTATATGGTGCAGTACCTCCAGTCACGGTCGCATTTATCGCTCCGGTAGACTGTCCCTGACAACCAATATTAGTAACAGTTTGTGTTACTGCCAGATTACTTTGGAAAGACTGCATTACAAACGGTTCTCCTGGTACTTTTCCAAAACAGCTGTTGTCTGCTAATTGCGTAACAATTACATTTGTATAGCTGCCTGCTGATAAACCTGAAATAATTAACTGGCTGCTGCTATTTGAAGTAATATTGGCTACTACAGGAGTTCCTCCGTTTTTCACATAACTTACCTGATAAGTAGTCGATGCAAAAATTCCTCCATTACTAATTACCAGTGATCCGTTATTACCCGGTACGCAGTTGGTTGGTGTATTTATAGCTAACAACAAGTTAGCCTGAACGATTTCACAACAAGCTTTGGCTATTGCATTGTTGATCCAGTCTGTATTAATTGGCTGGAAACAGCCTGCATTGGTAAGTCCGGTTCCTGTACCATCACTTACCGCAGAATAAGTATTGACGCTAACAGTGCTTGTCACAATATTTATTCCTGCTTCCTGTGCATCACTACAGCTGTCATTGTCACTGTTTAAATCTAAATAATCTGCTAAACTGTCTCCATCTGTATTGATAGGGGTTATCAGACCTCCTAAAGACTGTCCTGTTTCACAACCTCCCGCATCAAAGACATTGCCATCTCCGAAACGACAATTTACCAGACTGCTATATTTTGTACGGTCTCCTGAAGCCTCTATAGCATCCGGAATACCATCATTATCACTATCAAGATCCAGACTGTTTATAATTCCGTCTCCATCAGTATCAACGGTACCTTCTACTATATCTGCAATTCCATCATTATCATCATCTACGTCTGCATAATCCGGAACTCCGTCACCATCAGTATCAATCTTAGTATTATCGAAACAATCACATGAATCTGCTATACCGTCTCCGTCACTATCCGGACTAATGGTTATAGCATTGGCATACGAATAAGTACCTGTGTACACGCCTGGATTTGCAGGAGTCTCAAGGGTATCATTGAATCCATTACTATTGGTGTCCGGTTGTGAGGCTCCATAAGTAAAATTAGGCGTTCTGTTCATACTCACTCCTGATTCAAAATGATCACTACAGCCGTCACCGTCACTATCCAAATCTACATTATTGGTTTTACCATCGTTATCGGTATCCACCGCGCAGGTAGGCTTAGGATTTGACGAAGGCATATAGTTTGCCGGTCCTTGCGTTGCGGTAATTTCAAAATTGGTATACGTAGGTGTAGTAGTTCCAACCGTTGACACTCTGATTCTGTAGAATCTGTAAAAATCATTCTGATTGGCTGCCTGAACTGTCCAGGTTTTGGTTGTTCCCGCACTTAAGGCCACCGGAGCGGAAATCGTGGTATAAGTCGTTCCGTTAACAGAACCTTCTAATACTCCAAAATATCCTGTTCCCCAGCTGGCAGTAGCTCCAATTACGTTTAGCGTAGCCAGATTTACCGAAGCCGGATATTCAATACCATAAATTACAGAACTTGTGGTATAGGTTAATCCTGCAGGAACTACATGATTGGAAGCAGCCACATTTGTACTGGTGCCGTCACGTAACGTTGGGATATCATCACCTGAATTTACAACCACACTGTTTACAGTCGTGGTTGCTAATCCGGTAAATACTTTTCCTATTACCAAAGCTTCAGCCGCAGTATAATAGCAAGCGGGAGCTTCTACTGCATCTAATATACCGTCGTTATCATCATCGATATCTACCAAATCATTTATACCGTCACCATCGGTATCGGCACAGGCATTTAAACTTTTAGTTGTAGCATACATATTGTAAGTAGACGGGTAACTGGTTACAGCAGCTGATGTATCGTTATTTTCTAACGGATTCGCTAAACCATTCGCTCCATAAGGTCCCTGCGCTATAGCATTAGGAGTACTTACAGTTCCGGTAGTATTCACCACATTACCGCTTAACAATGTTCCTGTAACGCCCGATTCCTTAGCATCCGGACAACCGTCTCCATCGCTGTCCAAATCTAAATTATTGGTAAGTCCGTCACCGTCCGTATCAACACTGCAGGTTGGTTTTGGATTTGAAGAAGCTCCGTACGCAGCAGGCCCTTGTGTTCCCGTAACCTCAAAATTGGTGTACGTCGGAGTTGTTGTTCCAACGGTTGATACTCTTATTCTATAGTATTTATAAAAATCATTCTGATTGGCTGCCTGTACTGTCCATGTTTTGGTGGTCCCGGCACTTAGAGCCACCGGAGCCGAAATGGTCGTGTAAGTCGTACCATTAACAGAACCTTCCAATACTCCGAAATATCCTGTTCCCCAGCTTGCTGTAGCTCCAATTACGTTTACAGTAGCCAGATTTACTAACCCGGGATATTCTAAATTATAAATTACCGTACTGGTTGTGTATGTTAACCCGGCTGGAACTACGTGATTAGAAGTTGCTACAGTTGTTGAAGTACCATCACGCAAAGTTGGAATATCATTACCCGGAGTTACAGTTATATTATTAACAGTTGTGGTCGAAAGTGCCGTTGATACTTTAGCGATAAGCAATGCTTCTGCTGCTGTGTAATAACAGCTTGGTGCTTCTACAGCATCTAAAATACCATCGTTATCATCATCTATATCTACCAAATCTGATATTCCATCTCCATCGGTATCGGTACAGTTATTCACCGCTTTTGCAAGTGCCTGATTATTATAAGTAGAAAAATAACTTGTTGTTGCAGAGGCCGTGTCGTTATTTTCTAACGGATTGGCTAAACCATTATTTCCATAAGGCCCTTGTGCTACTGCATTAGGAGTACTTACAGTACCGGAAGTATTCACCACATTACCGTTTAACAACGTACCTGTTACGCCAGACTCTTTAGCATCAGGACAGCCGTCACCATCACTGTCAAGATCTAATCTGTTTGGAATTCCGTCTCCATCTGTATCTGTCTCAAGATTACCGCATCCCGGTGCATTTGCTTTATACAATGTAATACCATCGATTCCAATATAATTTCCATCACCGGGACCATTAGCCAGCACATCAATAACCAGTACCGGGGCATTTGTAGTTGCCACAAACGTCACAGAAGACTTAGACCATTGCTTTAAATTATTACCATTATAGGTCATCATATCTGACAGATAAGCAACTCCGTCAACAGTAAACCTCAACTGTGCCTGCATACCAGGGGTTGTAATTCCATTTGTACCTCCAAAAACCTGATAAAACTCAAAAGTATAAGATTGCCCTGCCTGAATTCCTTTTGAGGCAGGTATAGTAGTATTTATTGATTCGTTAGTAAAGCCATTGTAGATAGCTGCAAAAACATTACCTTCCGGAGTAGCCGGTGTACCATTTAAAGCACCTCCCCAGAAACCGGATCCGTTTAATGAGAAACTTCCGGTCCACGTATCAGGGCTTCCACCTGAAGTCCAGCCAGTTGAACCAAGGGTCGAATTTAAACTACCTGTATTGGTGTTTTCATTCCAGGCCACAGGGGCTGCTGCCTCAAATGTGCCGTCAACTACTCCGTCTAATAAAGAAGTACAGGTTCCCTGCTCTATCGTATCCAGAATTCCGTCGTTATCATCATCAATATCAACTAAATCTCCTATACCATCTCCATCGGTATCGATACAGCCATTTAAACTGCCATTTGTCGCATAGTTATAAGTTGAAGCATAACTTGTAATAGCTGAACCTGTATCATTGTTTTCTAATGAATTGGCCAACCCATTAGCACCATAAGGTCCTTGTGCCACCGCATTTGGAGTACTTACGGTCCCCGAAGTATTGACTACATTACCACTTAACAATGTGCCGGTAACAGAGGTTTCTTTTGCATCCGGACAACCGTCTCCATCACTGTCTAAATCCAAATTATTGGTAAGTCCGTCCCCGTCTGTGTCAACACTACAGGTTTGTTTAGGATTTGCTGAAGCACCATATACTGCAGGTCCTTGCGTCGATGTAATTTCAAAATTGGTAAAGGTTGGTGTCGTACTGCCCACCGTTGATACTCTTATTCGGTAATATTTATAAAAATCATTCTGATTCGCTGCCTGTACTGTCCAGGTTTTGGTTGTTCCGGCACTCGTTGCCAAAGGAGCAGAAATAGTTGTATAGGTCGTTCCGTTAGTTGAACCTTCAAGCACCGCAAATGAACCTGTACCCCAACTTGCTGTTGCACCAACTACATTTAAAGTTGCTAAATTTACCGGTACCGGATATTCGATATTATAAATTATTGAGCTGGTTGTTGTAGTTTGTCCTGCTGCTACAACATGATCAGATGCTGCCACTGTTGTAGAAATTCCATCACGTAAGGTTGGAATATCACTACCAGGAGTTACTGCTGCACTATTTACGGTAGAAGAAACCAGACCTGTTGATACTTTAGCAATTACTAAAGCTTCTGCGGCTGTATAATAACAACTTGGTGCTTCTGTAGCATCCAGAATTCCATCATTATCATCATCAATATCCACCAAATCGGCTATACCGTCATTGTCGCTATCAGCACAAAGATTCAATGCTTTATAAATGGCGTAAGTATTATAAGTAGAACTGTAACTTGTATTTGCTGTTACAGTATCGTTATTTTCTAACGGATTGGCTAAACCGTTATTTCCATAAGGTCCCTGAGCAATAGCGTTAGGTGTACTTACGGTACCTGAGGTATTCACCACATTACCGCTTAACAAAGTTCCTGTCACTCCGGACTCTTTGGCATCCGGACAACCGTCGCCATCACTGTCTAAATCGATATTATTACTCTTACCATCTCCATCTGTGTCTGCACTGCAAACCGGTTTTGGGTTTGCCACCGGATTATAAACAGCAGTCCCCTGAGTCGCGGTAACTTCAAAGTTGGTATACGTAGGTGTTGTACTGCCTACCGTAGAAACTCTGATTCTGTAATATTTATAAAAATCATTCTGATTGGCTGCTTGTACCGTCCAGGTTTTAGTCGTTCCCGCACTTAAGGCAACAGGTGCCGAAATTGTGGTATAAGTAGATCCATTAGTCGAGCCTTCCAGTACTCCGAAGAATCCTGTACCCCAGCTTGCTGTAGCACCAATAACATTTACAGTCGCTAAGTTTACTGGTACCGGATATTCTAAATTATAGATTACGGAGCTCGTGGTATAGGTAAGTCCTGCCGGAATTACATGATTAGAAGCTGTTACAGTAGTTGATACACCATCGCGCATCGTCGGAATATCGTAATCAGGGTTTATTGCCGCACTGTTTACTGTAGTACCGGTTAAACTTGTAGTTATTTTAGCTAAAGTCAAGGCCTCAGCAGCTGTGTAATAGCAGCTTGGTGCTTCTACAACATCCAGAATACCATCATTATCATCGTCAATATCTACTAAATCTGAGATACCATCACCGTCCGTATCAGCACAACTGTTAAAAGTAGCATTAAGAGCATAATTGGTATAAGTAGAAGGATAACTTGTAACTGCTGATGCTGTGTCATTATTTTCTAACGGATTGGCTAATCCATTAGTACCATAAGGTCCCTGAGCCACCGCATTTGCTGTAGTTACGGTTCCGGAAGTATTTACAACACTTCCGCTTAAAAGTGTACCTGTAACTCCGGATTCTTTAGCATCCGGACAACCGTCGCCGTCACTGTCTAAATCTAAACGGTTTGGAACTCCGTCTCCGTCAGAATCCAAATTACAAACCAAATCTTCATGTAAAACAATATTAAATGAAGTTGCTATTTTTCCCTGATTTGGCCCATAGAAACCACTTTGTGTAAATGTTGCATCGGCTGAAACAAAAACAAAATTGTTCTTACTTGCCGCACCAGGCATTTGTCTCATGATTACGGCTGCCTGAGTTGGCTGCCCCTGACCGTAAAGCAGAACATCTTTATCTGCCACTCCATTTATCAACTGGAAGGTAGAACCATGCGGAACCGGCCATATCGGATTTATTGTACTATAATAATATGCATTTGGGTTTAACGGCACATCCTGCGCCGCGATAGAAGTTCCTGCAGTATAACTTTCACCATAAATCGAATTAAGCATGTTAAGCAGATTTGTGGTATTGGCAGCATTACAACAGGTATCTATAAAGAAGCTAAACGATTTACTTTTTTGGTTTACGATAGCATCTTTAATTGCAGTCCAATGGGCTGTGCTGATGGTGTTACTCACAGCCTCAATTACGACCATGTCATATCCTGTGTAATAATCTGTCGGAACAGTTGTACCTTCTAAAGTAAGGAAATTTCCAACTGTTGACCCGGCTGGCATATAACCATTAAACTCATTTACAAGCCCGGTTCTAATTCCGAAAGTATCTTCATTAGTAGTATTGATGAGTACTGTTGAAGGTACGTTACTAATCGTACTTTTTTGACATTCAACAGTGTCCAGTATACCGTCATTATCATCATCAAGATCCACTACGTCAAATATTCCGTCTCCATCACTGTCTAAACAGGCATTTAGACCATTTGCTAGTGCAAAATTATTATAGGTTGATGAATAACTTGTTGTAGCAAAAAGTGTATCGTTATTTTCTAAAGGATTGGCTAAACCATTTGTACCATAAGGTCCTTGTGCCACTGCATTTGGAGTACTTACTGTACCTGAAGTATTGACAACATTACCGTTTAATAAAGTACCACTCACACCAGATTCTTTCGCATCCGGACATCCATCCCCATCACTGTCTAAATCTAAGTTGTTGGTGATTCCGTCGCCATCCGTATCTACATTACAAGTAGGTTGCGGATTGGCCGAAGCACTATACACTGCAGCTCCCTGTGTTGCTGTAATTTCAAAGTTGGTAAAAGTTGGCGCTGTTGAGCCTACTGTAGAAACTCTTATTCTATAATATTTATAAACATCGTTTTGATTTGCCGCCTGAACGGTCCAGGTTTTGGTTGTTCCTGCACTAGTCGCCACTGGTGCTGAAATCGTGGTATAGGTCATTCCGTTGTTAGAACCTTCCAGAACTGCGAAGGATCCCGTTCCCCAGCTTGCTGTATTTCCGATTACATTTACATTAGCCAGATTTACAAAACCATTAAATTCAATATTATAAAGTACGGAACTTGTAGTATAGGTTAATCCAGCCGGAACAACATGATCGGATGCCGCGACGGTAGTAATTACCCCATCGCGTAAAGTTTGGATATCTGTTCCAGGGCTTACTACTCCGCCATTCACAGTAGTGCCGGATAATCCGGTAGCTACTTTGGAAATCACCATGGCCTGAGCTGCAGAATAATAACAGCTTGGCGCTTCAACGGCATCTAAAATTCCATCATTGTCATCATCAATATCGGCTGCATCAAATATACCGTCACCATCACTATCTAAACAGTTGTTTACAGTAGAACTTAAAGCATACTGGCTGTAAGTAGAAGCATAAGTTGTAGTTGCAGTTAAGGTATCAGTATTTTCTATTGGATTGGCCAAACCATTGGTGCCATAAGGTCCTTGAGCAACAGCATTTGCTGCGGTAACAGTACCTGAAGTATTCACAAGACTTCCGCTTAGCAGCGTACCTGTAACTCCTCCTTCTTTTGCATCCGGACAGCCGTCTCCGTCACTGTCAAGATCTAAATAATTTGGGATGGTATCACCATCAGTGTCGCACAAAGAAACTGAGGTCCCTATAGCCGCAACTCTGTCGACCACAAAGTCATCTTCGGTATTTCCGGGACCTGTAGTAGAAAATAAAATGTAATAACTTCCATCCACAGGAACGGTAAACGATCCGCTGAAGTTTTTATAACCTGGACTGGTTCCGTAAACCGGTAACGTGCTTAATGGACCAGTTGCCAACACCGATGAAACAGTATTCGTATCTGAATTGTAAAGTCTTACGTTGAAAGAATCGTTAGGATCTCCAGTTGATCTGGAACCTAAATCAAAAGTATACTGATAGGTCGCAGAAGCTCGTAAGATACCTGAAAATGCCCCTACAAGAGCAGAAGGTTCCGCATTCTCAATCACCACATTCTGCATACCGCCTAATGTATTATTACCATCAACCTGATCAAAAAGTCCACCAGTTAATGTTGAATTGGCATTGGTAGAACCATAAGTATAAGGTGCACCGGTAATAGTGTCATAATTAGAAGCGGAAGAAGAAAAATACCAGTTCTGTGACGCCGTTGTTGTAGAGAAACCTCCACCAGGCAATAAATTTGTAAATAAGGCAGGGCATTCTATTTTATCTAAAATACCATCGTTGTCATCATCAATATCTACTAAATCTCCAACGTTATCTCCATCTGTATCTATACATAAATTTAAAGCTGAAGCTAACGCATAAGTGTTATAAGTTGAAAGATAACTTGTAGTGGCTGCAGCTGTATCATTGTTTTCTAATGCATTGGCTAATCCATTCGTTCCGTAAGGTCCTTGTGCTACTGCATTCGGAGTGCTAACTGTACCGGAAGTATTCACCACATTACCACTTAACAGAGTACCTGTAACCGTTGCTTCTTTAGCATCCGGGCAAGTATCGCCGTCACTGTCTAAATCTAAATTATTCGTAATTCCGTCACCATCGGTATCGACACTGCATATCGGTTTCGGATTTGCCGAAGGGTTATACACTGCCGGACCCTGTGTTGCTGTAATCTCATAATTGGTATAAGTAGGTGTCGTAGTTCCAACTGTCGATACTCTGATTCTGAAGTATCTGTAAAAGTCATTCTGATTGGCAGCCTGAACCGTCCAGGTTTTTGTGGTACCTGCACTTAAAGCGACAGGTGCAGAAATAGTGGTATAAGTTGAACCATCGGCAGAACCCTCCAGTACTCCAAAATACCCTGTCCCCCAACTTGCAGTAGCTCCAATTACATTTATGGTGGCCACGTTTACGGGAGTTGGATACTCTAAATTATAAATTATGGTACTGGTCGTATATGTTAACCCGGCTGGTACTATATGATTAGAAGCTGTAACACTGGTCGAAATACCGTCACGTAAAGTTGGGATATCATCTCCCGCATTTACATTGATACTGTTTACGGTCGTGGTCGGAAGTGTAGTAGAAACTTTGGCTAAGGTTAAAGCTTCAGCAGCAGTATAATAACAGCTTGGTGCTTCTACAGCATCTACAATTCCGTCATTGTCATCATCAAGATCTGTTAAATCAGATACACCGTCAGCATCACTATCAGCACAGCTGTTTAACGTTTTATAGATGGCATAAAGGTTATAGGTAGAATTATAAGTTGTACTGGCCGCTGCTGTATCGTTATTCTCTATAGCATTGGCTAAACCGTTGGTATCATAAGGTCCTTGTGCAATAGCATTTGGAGTATTTACAGTCCCGGAAGTATTCACCACATTACCACTTAGTAAAGTTCCGCTCACTGCAGCTTCTTTAGCATCCGGACAACCGTCACCATCACTGTCTAAATCTAAGTAGTTTGGAATAGTATCTCCATCCGGATCCACACTGCAGATTGGTTTTGGATTTGAGGACGGACTGTAAGCAGCCGGTCCCTGTGTAGTTGTAACTTCATAATTAGTGTAAGTAGGTGTGGTAGTTCCTACTGTAGATACTCTAATTCTGTAATATTTGTAAAAATCATTTTGATTCGCTGCCTGTACCGTCCAGGTTTTAGTAGTACCTGCACTTAAAGCTACCGGTGCCGAAATCGTTGTATATGTTGATCCATTGGTTGAACCTTCCAGTACTCCAAAGTACCCTGTCCCCCAGCTTGCTGTAGCTCCAATTACATTTATGGTTGCTATGTTTACAGGAGTCGGATACTCTAAGTTATAAATTACAGAACTGGTCGTATAAGTTAAACCTGCCGGCACCACATGATTCGAAGCCGTTACACTGGTCGATGTTCCATCACGTAAAGTTGGAAGGTCGTCACCCGGGTTTACGGTTACACTATTGACTGTGGTAGTTGACAATCCTGTTGAAACTTTAGCAAGCGTCAAAGCTTCTATAGCCGTGTAAAAACAGGTTGGTGATTCTACGGCGTCTATAATACCGTCATTATCGTCATCGATATCCACTAAATCAGATATGCCATCGCCATCGCTGTCAGCACAGGAGTTTAAGTTTTTAAAGATTCCATAAAGATTGTAAGTAGAAATATAACTGGTAGTAGCTGTACTGGTATCGTTATTTTCTAACGAATTGGCTAAACCATTGGTACCATAAGGTCCCTGAGCAACCGCATTTGGTGTACTTACAGTACCTGAGGTATTCACTACATTACCATTCAAAAGAGTGCCCGTAACTCCGGATTCTTTCGCATCAGGACAACCATCACCGTCACTGTCTAAATCCAGATTATTGGTGATACCATCACCATCGGTATCCACACTACAAACCGGTTTTGGATTTGCAGATTGACTGTAAGCAGCCGGTCCCTGTGTCGCTGTAATTTCATAATTGAAATAAGTAGGTGTTGTAGTTCCTACGGTTGATACTCTTATTCTGTAATATTTGTAAAAATCATTTTGATTGGCAGCCTGAACCGTCCAGGTTTTAGTTGTACCGGCACTTAATGCTACCGGAGCCGAAATTGTAGTATAGGCGGTACCATTAGCCGAGCCTTCTAATACACCAAAGTAACCCGTTCCCCAGCTTGCCGTCCCTCCAACTACATTTACTGTAGCCAGATTTACTGGTACCGGATATTCCAAATTGTAAATTACAGAGCTCGTTGTATAAGTCAATCCTGCCGGCACCACATGATTTGAGGCTGCCACATTGGTAGACGTACCATCACGTAAGGTTGGCAGATCGTCGCCCGGATTTATAGTCACGCTATTTACTGTAGTGGTTGACAATCCCGTAGAAACTTTGGCCAGTGTCAGAGCTTCTGCTGCAGTATAATAACAGCTTGGTGCCTCTACGGCATCCAAAATACCGTCGTTATCATCGTCAATATCAACTAAGTCAGATACTCCGTCTCCATCCGTATCGGCACATGAATTTAAAGCTTTAAAAACAGCAAACTGATTGTAAGTCGACTGGTAATTGATAGCCGCAGCCGCTGTATCATTGTTTTCTATAGTATTGGCTAAACCATTGGTTCCGTATGGTCCCTGTGCGACAGCATTTGGTGTACTTACAGTGCCGGAGGTATTAACCACATTACCGCTTAAAAGTGTTCCCGTTACTGCAGATTCTTTTGCATCAGGGCAACCGTCACCATCACTGTCTAAATCTAAATAATTAGGAACAGTATCGCCATCAAGATCAGATGAGCACGTTGCTTTAGGCTGAACCGTGCCGATATAAGGCTGCGCAAAAGTAAAATTAACTTCATGCAGTCTTGTACCATTTGTTATGGTTCCATTTCCTGGAAGTCCATAAATTCTAACGCGGTTAAAAACCTTTGCTGGTAAAAGTGTATTGGTAAATGTATATGTAGTACTGGCTGTTGCCATAGGCTGTGCAGCAGACATAGTCTCCCAGGTTGTTCCGTTATAGCCCTGAAGTACAAAGCTGCTGCCTGGGAAAGCATTGTTTATCCCGATCTGTACAGTCATTGTTGCCAATGGTAACGGTGTTGCCAATGGTAAATTAAATTCGATTAAAGTCCTGTTCGCAGAAAATCCTGATGTGATGTCTCCCCAGGTAGCAGGATCTCCATCAATCGCAAAAGCAAAAGGCTGTGTGGTCGAATCGAAAGAAAGATCAGTAGAAGCCAACAATGTACTTTTCAATTCCTGCTGTGTATAAAAACAGCTTGGGCTTTCGGTAGCATCAATAGTACCATCGTTATCATCATCGATATCGGCTATATCTTTTACAATATCATTATCTTTATCGGAACAGAAATTCAAATTGCTGTTTACTGCCAGCGGATAATAAGTATTGGCATATGTAGTTGATCCGTCAAGATCTGCATCCACACTATCATTCAATCCGTCATTATTGGTATCTGCAGCAGCAGGATTCAACTGACTTCCTGCCGGAGTTGTAATACCGTAACTTCCTCCCACATTATTTGTTGTTGAAGGTGTACTCACATCAGTAGACGGGCTAACACCGGCTTCTGCTAAGTCACCACAACCGTCTCCGTCACTATCCAGATCCAGACGGTTTGGAATGGTATCTGTATCTGAATCAAGATCGGCATAGTTAGAATCGTCATATGTTTTTAAAGCACAAAGTCCGTAAGCCATTAAGTAAGCTCCTCCCACACTTGTTACTTTTACGGTTACTGTATTATAAACCGGACCGTCCACAATAAATATTTCTGTTCCAGTTCCGTTCGCCATCACAGAGACATTCTGAGAATCTATCGGTGTGATATTACTTTTGTTACAGGATTCGCACATGGTTTGCTGTCCTGCTGTATTATTGGTTGTAACCTGAAAAGATTCTATAAGTCCCGGCGGTGCACTTTCGATTGCAGCAGCTACAATTTGGAAATTGGTTACCGGTTTACTAAAATTAAAAGTAACCGTCTGATTGTTGGCATCTACTCTCTGCCAGTACGGTACTCCATTAAGTGGTCCTAATCCACACTGATAGGTATAACCCGCACTGCTTTGTGCTGTTACGGAGGTGTTTATAGTTACTGTGTATGAAATCTCTTCTCCATCTACCACAATAGTAGCCGGTGCTGTTGTGCTCGGTGTTGTAGGGGGAGATATCCAGTTATTACAGGTTACGGTACCACAGCCTAATTTAGTCTGTTCGTTAATATCTGTTACCCCGTCATTATCATCATCCAGATCGGCTATATCATAAATACCGTCACCGTCCGTATCTTCACAGGCTCTGATTGTTTTGGACTGAGCATAAGGTTTATAGGTAGTGGTATAATTGATCACCCCATCACCGTCGGCATCCACAGCATTAACCAGACCATCTCCATTGGTATCGGCACTGGTAAATTTATAATTTGCTGTTAGATTAGTAGTCGCACCGGCTTCAAAAGCATCACTGCAACCGTCTCCGTCGCTGTCTAAATCCAACTGAGGTAAAATACCGTCTCCGTCAATATTGGCATCTGCACAAGTACTTTTCGGATACAACGACGGTACATAAGAAGCAATATTGAAATCAAAATATACTTCGGAAGCGTTTTGTGCCGCAATATTAGAAGCTGCTACCCCCGTTATTCTGATATATTTGTAACCAATCGTTTTATTAAGAGTAACCGGATAAGCAATCGAATTAGACAGGCTCACCGCTCCGCTTCCCGTTATATTCGTGCCTGCCGTTTGTACTATAGCTGCAGATAAATCGACCCAGTCGGCACCATTATTGGTATTCGATCCCTGTATTTTTGTCGTACCGGCAAACTGGGTAGCAGTATTGAACTGCAGGTACAAAGCATCCAGTTTCATTGGACGTTCAAAAGTGAATACGTACACATTCGCATTCTGAATCGCCTGAGTTGGTGTCGCCGAAAATGTTACAGCCGATACATTGCCAATTCCATCTGTTAACTGAGCAAAATTACCGGTAGTGGTAGTCAATGCAGAGGTAACTGAAACGCTGGCAACCGGTTTAGCCAGACTGTTCCATTCTCCTGCTAAATAATAACAGGCCGGGCTTTCTGTTGCATCCGGAATACCATCATTATCATCGTCAATGTCTGTCAAATCCGGTACACCATCATTATCACTGTCAGGTCCACACAAATTCAGACCTGAAGCTGTAGCAAATGAATCATACAAAGGAGTATAATTTGTTGTAGCCGAAGGAGTATCATTACTTTCTATTCCATTGGCCAATCCGTTAGCTCCATAAGGTCCCTGTGCAATAGCATTCGCTGCAGTTACGGTACCCGAAGTATTTACCAGACTACCGCTTAATAAAGTTCCTGTAACACCTGATTCTTTTGCATCCGGACAGCCGTCTCCGTCACTGTCTAAATCCAAAGTATTGATTTTACCATCTCCATCTGTATCTATACTACAGGTTGTTTTTGGATTTGCCGAAGCATTATAGTTAGCTACACCCGGAGTTGTTGTAATTTCAAAATTGGTAAAAGTTGGTGTAGTACTTCCTACGGTAGATATTCTAATTCTGTAATATCTGTAAAAATTATTCTGACTGGCAGCCTGTACCGTCCATGTTTTGGTTGTTCCAACACTGGTATCTACCGGAGCCGAAATTGTCGCATAAGAAACTCCGTTTACAGAACCTTCCAAAACAGCAAAAGAGCCAGTTCCCCAGCTTGCTGTTGCTCCAATAACACTTAATGTTCCTAAATTTACCGGTATCGCATATTCGATGTTGTAAATTACAGAACTTGTACTGTACAGTAATCCCGCCGGAATGACATGGTCAGACGCTGCTACAGTGGTAGAGATTCCATCACGTAATGTAGCTATATCATTACCCTGAACAACTGTTGCACTATTTACTGTAGTAGATAATAGTCCTGTTGAAACTTTCGAGATTACCAAAGCTTCTGCATTGTTTAAATAACAACCCGGGGCTTCAACGGCATCTAAAACACCATCGTTGTCATCGTCCAGATCAACCAGATCGGTAATGCCATCACCATCACTGTCAAGACAGCCCTTATAAGCGTTATTTACAGCATAAGGGTAACTGGCATAAAAATTTAAAATGGCCGAAAAAGTATCACTGGTTTCTATTGAATTGGCCAGACCATTGGCTCCATAAGGTCCTTGCGCTATTGCATTTGCTGCTGTTACCGTACCCGATCCGTTGATAAAACTACCGCTCAAAAGTGTACCCGTAACACCCGATTCTTTAGCATCAGGGCAGCCATCTCCATCACTGTCCAGATCAAAATTATTAGTTACCCCGTCCCCATCGGTATCGACTATCGCACAGGAAGGTTTAGGGTTTGCGGAAGCCGAATAAAATCCAGGTCCCTGAGTAGCTGTTATTTCAAAGTTGGTATAAGTGGGCGTAGTCGTCCCGACAGTAGATATTCTGATTCGGTAATATTTATAAAAATCATTTTGGTTTGCAGCCTGAACGGTCCAGGTTTTTGTCGTACCCGCACTTAAAGCCACAGGCGCCGAAATGGTCGTATAAGTGCTTCCATTAGCAGAACCTTCTAAAACACCAAAATAACCGGTTCCCCAGCTTGCAGTTGCCCCAATAACATTTACCGTAGAAAGGTTTACTGCTACGGGGTATTCTATCGTATAAATGACCGAACTGGTCGTATACGTCAGACCTGCCGGAACAACATGATTAGAGGCGGTTACACTTGTAGAAGTTCCGTCTCGCAAGGTTGGAATATCAGCTCCCGGAGTCACTGCGACGCTGTTCACCGTTGTAGTACTTAAACCCGTAGAAATTTTAGCCATTGTCATGGCTTCATAAATGTTGTAATAACAGCCAGGAGCTTCTATAGCATCCAGAATACCATCATTATCATCATCCAAATCAAGCGAATTGATTACTCCGTCATTATCAAAATCATTGTTAGGGGCATATTGCAGATTGTGCTTGTAATTTTCTAAACGAAGCGCACCAATTGCTGTACCAACCTCTAAATTCCAGTCACCTTTTGCTCCGGTGATATCGCTCGAAGCAGCAACGGTAATACTTAACGCATTTTCAAGAAACTTAACTGCAGCCTTCCCTTCGGCACCTTTCGCAAATTCACAACCGTAAATATTCACGTGACTGATCTTTGTCAAATCAATATTTTGAAGCATCCAAAGTGCGATTTCCTCTTTGTTTCTCCACTTATGATCCATGTAAAGTGCCCCACTTTTTCCGTGAGTGATCAGATTATAAACTGTTGAAACTGTATTGTTTTTTGAGATGTCGTACAGCGACAGGTCTTTTACCGTCCGATCAATATAACTATTCTCATCTTTACCCGAAAAGGATGACTCAATGCCGGACACATTGTCTCGATTGAGTTTAAGATTTTTTGCATTTATCTCTGAATAATTAAAAAATAAAGAAACAAAATAACACAAAAAAAATAGCGAGTTAAGTACTTTTCTTCTCATAAACGTTACATATAAAAATCCCTCATGATAAGATAAAAGGGAATAAATTAACTTTATCTAAATACTAAAAATGACTGATTGCAAGTCAATTAACAATTGTCAAAAAAAAACTCTAACTAATATTTCCTTTAAAGAAAAACTTTAATCAGAACATTAAAAATCAACACTTTAAACCCAAAAACACCTTCAAAAAAGCGAAGTTGAAATAGTATTATTTATTAAACTGCGTCTTATGCGCCGCGAAATTATATTCTTAAAAAATGGAGAATTGTCAGATACTTTACATTTAATCTAAAATAATGTTCTCCAGTCTATTGCTTATTTTTTTGATATCGTCGCGATACAGAAACAACCAGCTTGGAGGTTCTATAATCTCGACGATCAACTTTTGAAATTATCTAAATACTGCTGAATTGATTTTCTGACGTCCAATAATCATTTTTATGATTGGAATATTCAAAAACGATGACATGATTACTTTGGGAATGGCATATAACAAAAAACCTTGTGTCGATATAACGACACAAGGTTTTTCAATTTTATATATTAAAGAAGATTTACTACCGGAGATAGTAGTACTACAAAATTTACTTTTATCATCATACAATTCTGAAAAAATATTGCATGAAGAAACAAAAAAGCTTAAAGACTGCGGGTTATGTACTTTTCTTCTCATAAGCGTTAAGAATAAATACCTCCTTCATAAAAAATGAAGAAAGGGTAAATTAATTTTAATTTGCTACAAAATTTTATTCTAAAAACCTCTGACTTTCAATAGGAAAGTCAAAAACAAAAAAAATGCAAGTATTGCTGTGATTAAGAGCAATAACAATCTAAACTAATTCACGCTTAACGCGTTATGTGCGGATTATTTGTATGGATTAGTTAAAATTAAGCAAAAAAAAAATTAAAAAAAGCAATTATTAAACAAAAATTAAAAAAAACTTAAGAAAACACCGTCAACTCTTTATTGCTAAGACCTGATTACCTGTTACTTACAAATAACACGATTTTCATTCCTTAAGAAACATCAACTTTAACTGTCACAAATTTTAGTTTTTTTTATGACTTGTTTACGTATATTCGATTAATGACCGTTTAAAACGATATACACAGAAAAAACAAGCAGTAATATCAGAAAAATAAGAATGTTTAACAGCTATACAGTTAAATAATTACCAATTTCGCACCTATTCCATGTTGGTTTTGACCGTACAATTGTCGTGACGGACTGAATTTAGTGTTTTATTTCTCATACAGCATTGCGGCAACGCAAATTCTAAATAACTTCTAAAGCAGGAAATATTCGGGCTTTAAACTTAAGGTTCAAATCCTGTTTTCCTCACCAAAAAGTCCTTAAAATTATTTTTTCAAGCTACAAAAAAGCTCAATTCTTTAGAATTGAGCTTTTTACTTTGTATACATTCCTGTCTATTTTAAATCAATATTAGCTTTATCCATTTTTCCGGTAAATTGAAACGGAACATGATAAGTTGTAGAAGCAGGAGATCCCGAGTCTCCCAAAATCTTGTCTCTGTTCAAGAGGAACTAAAAATTACTTTTACTTTTCAATCCACTCACGAAATTCTGACGTTGCACTTTGGCTGGTTTTAAGAAGATGCTCATAACTTTTCAATTTAACAGCGAGCGTATTTTTATTATAACGTTCAATCCTTTCAATATACTTTTTTTGAATAAGCTCGCCTCTATTGATTCTGAAAAATTCTGATGGATTGAGTTTTGCCTCTATTTCTTTCAAAGTAGATTCTGTAAGCAAATGTTTCTTTGCTTTGATATCGCAGGCAAAAACAACCCCTTCATTGGCTTCAAAGAACAAAATGTTCTCCGTTTCTAAAAAATACATTCCTTGAAAACAATTCACAGAAAAGCGTTTTTTATAATTTTTTTCATTGAAGTTCTGTTGTATCAGTTGAGAAAGATTGCTGATTGCGTGAGACTCCTGAGAGAAAGATTTTCTGAGTAAAAGATACTTATCCCAGGCTCTTTGGAAACGTTCTTTCGAAAATGGTTTTAAAAGATAATCGATACCATTGTTTTCAAAAGCGTTCATCCAAAACTCATCATAAGCCGTTGTAAAAATAACAGGACAGCTAATGGTTACTTTGCCATAAATTTCAAAGGCATTGCCGTCTAATAATTCAATATCCGAAAACACAACATCTACCTGATTATTCCTAAAGAAATCAACTGCCGATTGAACTGTATCGATTTCTGCAACGATTTTGACAGCTGTATCCAATTCCTCAATAAAACGCTTCAATTTCTTTCTCGCCGGAATTTCGTCTTCTATGATGAGTACTTTTATCATTTGTTTTTAATTGTAAATAAATGGTATTATTATCGAAAACTCCTGATCTGTCTGATGTATTTCAATTGCATTCTCCGACAATAAACTATATTGTTCCTTCAGGTTTTTCAATGCCCGTCCTGATACAGATTTTGAGTTTTTCTTCAGGTTTATATTATTTGAAACTGTGATATTTTCATCCATTAGTATATGAATTTCTATAGGATTCTCTGCTGTTCCAAGATTATGCTTGATCACATTTTCAATAAGCAATTGCAGCGTGAGCGGTGCTATAAGAGCATTTGTATTTTTGCTTTCAAGATTCAGTTGGTAGGCTTCTCCGTATTTATGCTCAATCAGTTTGAAATATTGTTCAGCAAAATCGGCTTCTTCCTTTACGCTAACCAACTCTTTATCTGACGCTTGTAACACATAACGATAAATTTCCGCAAATTCATTAAGAAAATCAGAAGCTTTGTGCTTATCTTCTTCTATCAACTGGTCTAAAACATTCAAGTTGTTAAATAAAAAATGCGGATTAAGCTGATTCTTAAGCTGATTAATTCTGCTTTCTGCCAATGCTTCATTGTAGGTCGACAGTTTTTGCAGCTGTTTTTTATTTTTCCGATAATAATAATAAGCCAGAAAAAAACTTCCGTAAATAATTCCGGATAGAAAATCAGACAACAAGGAAAACAACAAAACATGCTGATTGAAGTTTTTTTCTATTTTATCAAAAGCTAATGCTATCAAAAATCCAATCAACTGCATTGAGATTACAAATACCAATAATGAAATTGCGAAAATTCTCAGCATTACTGCATTACTGAAAGTGTCAGACTTTTGCCATTTTTGAATAAAAAAAAGAATAATAACAAATAAAATACCTGCCCCTAAAGTGGAAGCCAGCGCAGCCTCGGGAGTGAATATATAAATATCGATCTGTCTTCTGACTGCTATCCTAATGTAAACAGATTGAACATATGCGAACAACAAAATGAAGAGCAGAAAATATTGGTTTTGATGTATTTTATTAATTAGATTTTTCATTTATGCTTTGATAACGCAATTTACAAAAAAAGCCCTCCGATTTCAAAGGGCTATTTTACAAGATCATTTACTTTTTACTTTCAGGAAATGAAGCTATTACATTCCCTTTATCATCCAAGAAATTTAATTTTGCATTATTTTCTTTGTCAACATAAAACATCGCTCGCTGCCTGCCTTGGTCATCGAAGAGAAACAATCCGTTCTTTTGGCTTCTCGATTTGCCAAGCATTACACGAGGAATACCACCAAGTACTCCGTCTGCTTCATACTTTTTATATCTTTCCTCCATGGCTTTCGGATCTTTTTTCTCAAGTTCCTGCAGCTCCTTCATAATTTCCATTGTTCTTAATTGTGATTCCTTACCTGGACGATCATTGAATGCTAAAGTACTACTTACGACTCTTTTGTCGCCATCTTTTGCATCTTGAGTCAGTAACTGCATAACCTGATCTCCATCGTATTGGTCGTAAGTTAAGGAAAGTCCTGCCGAATGTCCATTACTGTTTTTTCTTCCGTCGTATATAAATCCGCCAGCTTCAATTCCGTCTTCATTAAAGAACAGCATTCCCGAACGCTTTTTTCGGTCTGCATTAGTGGGACGATTATTGATTTTGTCCATTCCATTAGGAAAACGATCTACGTTTGTAATTATCATTTTTACTGTCCCGTCTTTCTCGACAATATTGATTCGTTCTACATCAATTTCAGTAAATTTTTGGTTACCGGATTCCTTAAAAGCAGTCGATGTAATGAATATCATACCGATAACGGCAGTTACTGCAAAAGTTCTTAAAAATACTATTTCTCTGTTCATCTTTTAAATTTTAATTGTTTGATGAAACAAAAATAGAGTTGGTTCCCTCTTTATTCTATAGCAAAATAATGAACGCAGGAAAATTTCGAATGAACTAAGAATTTTCAACGATCAATCAACAGAATCAAATGAATATAAGTGACAATTACCGGATTCCAGCGATTGAAAATGTCTATCAGCACTAAAAATTCAAATAGTTATTCTTCTTATTGGTGCTCATTGCGAAGTAAACAAATGATTTACTATCACGTTTCTGCAATTCCGCCAACATTCTTTATTTGTCCGTCTACAAACTTGAATTCAAGACCGTGTTCTGTGTCCAGTTTGTAACGAATTGATAATTTAATGGTCTTTTCATCCAAAACTCTCAGATACATAATCTCTTTAATGTTTTCATTATGTTTGTCCACACTGCCAATATTTAATGCCGGTTCTCCTGATTTTTCAGAATCTTCATAAAAATGAGCGTATAATTTTAAATACCTTTCATAGGCTTTGTTTTGAATACGCTCCAAAATAGTTTCAATATTCACTATAAAATTTTGATACGTTTCTTCAAATTGTGCCAATTGATCTTCTGTTGGCGGTTCTTCCATTTCTTCGCCCTCTTCGTCAAATTCTTCCCCTAAGAAAATTTCGACCTCTTGCTCGTCAAAAAATAAATTCGAAAAAGTGATGTCGGAAGAAAATCCTGCCCAGTCCTGTTCAACTTTTCCCCAATATTTATGTGTTGTCATATTTATTTTTTTGTCAGATATCAACCCTATTTATAATTGTCGAAGTTATAAAAAATGCAAAAGACATTTGATTTCTGATTACATCTTTGTCTATTCTACAGCTTAAGTTTTGTCACGGGAAACTTTATAACAAAAAGATTCCTTACATCTTCATCATGTTCCCAAACTTTAACTACAATACCTTCAGAACTCCCCACAAGAGAATCGTTTTTAAAAAGTTCAAGTGTTGCTCTTATCGGATAAACTTTGATACGATAATCATACTCAGTAAGTTCAATTTTTTGCTTTTTAGTCACCTTATATAATGCAAGAAAATTATCAAATTTTACCGGAAGATCTAAACTATCATTATCTTTCTTCAAACTATCTAACCATTTGTTAGTTTCAACAACTTGTATTAACCCTTCAAAACTCGATTCTGACCATCTTTTATTATCCTTTAAGTTATTGATCTTTCCTTTAAAATCTTTATAATCTCTAATTAATTCAATAGAACTTAAATCAGCACTTTGAATCAGCTTTCGATCAAATAATTGAGTACTGGATTCTATATCTAATGAATTGTCTGGGATAAAAAAACCATTTTTCCATCCTTGAATATTAAGAGAATCTAAGTCTTTATTTTCAATTATTCTTACCTCTAATTCAGATGTATTCTTAAAAAAATCTGGCGTAGTTTCATCTGCGTTATCTATATGAAATGTAACTTTTGCAGTAATATCTTTAATTTTAATAGTAGATAATTCACTTATGGCAGCTTTTATATCTTTATCGACTGAAATTGGCGGGGACACAATCCACCAAATCAAAACTAAAATAAAAACTGCAATACCAGAGCCGGCTTGAATATTAATTTTTCCAAATTTTGTATCAGGTGATTGTCCGGTCAATTTAATTGAACCTGAAAGAAAAAATGTGAATAGACCTGCTAATAAAGATGAAGCAAATGCCATCATTCTTTGTTTATAAAATGACAGTGAATCCGGGGAGAATAAAAAAATATAGATAAAAAATACTAAAAGTATCGAACCAAAAATATAGGTTCCAGTTTTCCTGTCATTATACTGTCTCGTTGTCATACTTAAAAGGGTAAAAAATAAATAAATCTATCATATAAAATTAATTGTAATTCCAGCTCATGATTACCTATTTTATAGTCTTAAACAGGGCATACTTCCAACTGAAAATATTATGGTTTCTATCAGTTACATTCGGAAATTTGTCCCTATATCATCAATATATCATTAAAAAAACATGCTAAAGCAATTGTGACTATTAAGATTCCTGTAATTAAAAATAAACAAGAAGCAAACAACAGCCAACCGCATAGATTAAAATTCTTCTCAAAACTTGATTGTTCATTATCTATTTTTTTACTAAGAGTAATAAATTCATTTTTATCATTTGCTATGGTGCTCTCAATTTCAGATATATTTTGTCGCAAACGAAGCCCCTTAATAAAATGAGTCATACAATGGGTCGAAAGATAGCGATGACCTAAAGTTACAAGCGCTGCCAATATCAAAGTTACCGCCCCAAGAAGCAACAATACCTTATTATCTGAAAATGATTCAATGGACATCAGTTTATCTTCCTTATCTGTAATTTTAAATATTACATTTGTTATTAGAAAACCGTAGATGCTTAACCCAAGTAATGAAAGTCTCAGTATTTCTGAGGAAAAACTTTGATATCTTTCTAAAATTATAAAATCTACTTTATAATTATCTTCTTTGATAGGAATACTATTTAGATATTTTGTCAGATGTGAACTCATGGTTAAATTTTGAATAGTCTATACAATTATGGTATTGGTTTTCGATAATTTAAACAATGCATATTTCGTAAAAAATAGTTAATCTAATTTTTAGGTTTTAAAAGACTTGAATGTATCCATCCCTCTATTTTAATACTATGCTTCCAATCTTTGATGTCTTTAACATCATTCACTAAGTACACTTTAGACCATTGTCCGAAAGTTTCGATTAATCCCACTTCATAGCCATTTTTTAAAGTTCGGATTGAGCTTGAAGTTTTGTCGGGTTTCGTTCTAAACTCCGCAACGCCATCAGAGACCGAGTTCACCAAAAAAATCTTTCCGATATTGTCCGTTTTTCCAAAAACATTTGTTTTAAACTCATCCCAGGGAAAAGCAGGTCCCGGATCCGGTTTTCTTGCCGGCGAGATATCGTCATGTCCCACTACAAAGGATAATTGGTAGGTATCAATCAGGAGTTTGCTCAATTTGGAAACTGCCGCTATTTGGGCGTCTGTATATTTAAACCAATATTGGTTTTCTTTACTGTCCCAGAATTTATGTTTGTGTTTCAATTTTACAATTCTGTCTTTTTCTGACGCAGGATATAGTTTATAACTGGGTGTTCCGTCTTTGTTCTCTCCTACTCTTCTTCTGAAACTGCCATCTGTCAATTTTTCACAGAAACCGGGATTTACAATCTCAATACCAATAGCATATTCATTCATTCCGGTTCGTCCGTCCCAACTGCTGTAACCGGCATGGTTGCATCTGGTGTTAAACGGAGCCAACTGCGTAATCGTTCCGTCAAGATCAATTACAATGTGAGCACAAATCCGGTCTGTATTTCCTTGTGCCGGAGTCTGTTTGAACCAGGTTATGGCCCCCGATGCTTTATCGCCTGCTGTATAATGTATGATTAAATATTTTGGCGAAATTTGATATTGAAAATTCGTAGTCGGGTCTTTTACTATTTTTTCGGTTTGGCTTTCCTGAACAAGCCAGTTTTTGTCAATTTTCATAAGGATTTGTTTTTTAGAATTTGAAATAGGAAAGTTTTTAAACAATACCTTCAATTTGCATTTATGGATGATAAAATCACAAATACAAACCTCTTTACGCATAAAATCAATAGGCCGAAGTCATTGTTTAGGATTAAAAATGAGTAGTAGCGTTCGTTGCTTATCGTTTTATAAGCAACATCATTCAAAACATTAAACTCTATCAAATATACTGATAATCAATATTTTACAAACAAGTGTTTATACGTGATTTAAGGAACGTATTCGTCGCTGAATTAATTTGTGTTCTCATTTTACTTTTCAGGTAACTCATTCGTAATTCAATTCTTTGTGGTTGGGCTTTTGCCCTTTCAGGGTGTAAAAAATACGAATAACTATTGATAGTGCGTTGCACTATACTATTGCTTTTACGTTTTCAGCCTGCCTGGTCTTAGAGTTTTAGTTGTAATCCGGTATTACTTTGAAGTAAATACACATTAGTATTAAATTGCGATTTACTCAGCTAATTGCTCTGAAAGAGCTTTAGCATTAACATAGTGCAACGCACTATAATCTAAATTCATGACAAATACCGCCCTGAAAGGGCAAAAGCCAATGTAAATCCTATAAACTCTAGTATGAAAACACTCCCTCTTCTCTAAAAATAACATAAAAAAAGGGTTGTCTTTATCAGACAACCCTCTTTTTAATACTTACAAACTGTTACAAGGTAGCTTTACGAGTGGTAACAGCACTTATAAACTCTTCTACTTCCTCCAATTCATTGTTTACGCGTTGCAAGTCCAGTTCTTTTTGCAGCAAGGCTACTACTCCATAACTTACTTTTCGATTTTCGAGTAAGAATTTTTTATACTCCAGCTTTACCTTCTTTTTAAGCTCGTCTTCCTTAGTTGGTCCATCCGGTAGTGCGTCAAGTACAACATCTGCTGCCTTAAGTTCGGCGAGCACTCCCTTTAATATTGCTTCTATTTCTAAAGACGAAGTTTCAAACCGAGTGGTCTGATAATCTTCAGAAAGCTTTTTAAAAGTTAATTCTGCCTTCTCTTTCTCTGCCCACGTCAATAAAGCATCGCAGTCTGCTGCTGCTGTAATTCTTTTGATAGAATAAGCTATGTCTTTAATATTTTAAGATTTATACTACAATAGTATTAAAAATCAAGACATCTTTTATATGTAAGAAATATTTTATAAAAAGATTAACTTTTTTGCCCATAAAAAGTAGATTATCCACTATTAATCATCAATTATTACTCGGAAACTCCACCCCTCTGCAATCAAAAATCGTTACTCAAAATAAAATGCTCCAGCTTCGACTCCGCTCAGCCGGACATGCGGTTACACTAAACAACTTGTAACTCATAACTCATAACTCAACAATCGCACATTCAGTTTTAGTTCCTCCTGTTGCAGTACCCAGAGTTTAAGTACGTAGGGCTCCTGCACATCCAAGCCATTTTTGGTAATATCGTTTTTGGCATTGTTTCTAATAACCTGCAAAACTGTCTGCTCCTCTTTTGCTGCTAAAAATTCTGCAAGCTGCAAAGTGATCAGAGCAGCCTCGTATTTTTTTTGATGACTCTCGAGTCTTTTGGATGTAACCAGTTGTTTATGTTTATTGGTCGACAGTTGTTTTTCTAAAAACTTTTTTGTTTTTACTTTCTGAGTTTCGATATGCTCAAAATTATGCTGATCCCGCCCGTCAAATTGTCTGGAAAAGGCAAGCATTTCACTCAGTTTTAGTTTAGCCGCCACAGGCAGATCACGTTTTCCTGATAGATACATTGCCCAGTTGCTGCGTGTAACTTGCAATAACATGGCCATATCTTCTTGTTTGATCCCCAAAAGTTCTACAATTTGCTTCTCTTTTTTCATCCCTCTTTCTTTAACTAAGTTAGCGCACTTTACTCTTGTGACAAAATATTTTTTTATTCCAAATTTGTCACAAAAGTTGTGACAAATTTAATTTTATTTTTTGTTTTGTCACAACTTCTGTGACAAAATCATTTTTATTTTTTGTTTTGTCACAAAAAAATACAAAAAGGAAACACGTTTCTTTCACATAGTATACTATGCGCTTTTAAATAAAGTGAAACGTCCTTTAAACGCAAACCAAACTATGTTGCTATGTGTTTAAAAAAATTAGACTCCACATTTTTTTAAATACTGTCCTACAACTCCGCAGCCAGCAACTGACTCAGCTCACTTAAAAATTCAAGTTCATCCATAGGAAACAGCTGCAAAACGGTTTCGAGAATAAGCCCCACATTAATCGTTTCATTTTTTTCTGTCTCCTGAAACTTAGGTGCATGTTCATCCAGCGCCACTATGCACAACTTAAGCATATTGGTAATCACGCAACCCAGCTCATAATAATTGACAAACTTCAGTTGAGCCGTATTGCTTTGTGTTTGATCTTCGCCCGGCTTTAAAGTGTGGAAATAACGCGCCGTTAGCTTTTTATTAATCCACCACAATTTCATCTACAAACAGCCAAGAACTCGAACCTGTTGGGCTCTTTTTTAAATTCGTAGCGATTACTTTTACAAACCTAACCTCTTGTTTTTCAAAATTGATTTTAAAGTCTTTCAGCTCTGAATTCACATTTACAGCAAACGGGCGATTTATTTTTCCAACTTCGTTATAATTAGTACCGTCCTTAGAGACTAAAACGGTTACTTGTATTGGAAAATAAATTCCGGCTCCCTGACTTTCTAAAGTCCCAACAGTTACTTTTTCGATACTTTGTTCTTTTTCGAGATCAATCACAATTTCCATGTCCTTAACTAGCCATGCCTGCCATTGACCATCATGAAAGTTTTTAGACCCTCTGATGGTATTGACCATTCCGAGAGGTCCGTCTCCTTTGTAACTGTCATTATAAGGGGTTACATAATTGACCTTATGCCCCACTGCTTTATGGAATACAATCGTATCGGTAAATACTCTTCCAACCGGTTTATTATCCTGAAACAAAGACGCTTTTAGAATGGTAGTTTGGTTAACCGGGATAGGATTTGCATATTTTATGGCCTTATCACCTATATTTTTGTTTCCTAAAACATAACGAATGTCGGAATTTGGAAATTCATTTTTAAGAGCAACATTAATTACTTTATTATTTAAATCAGCCGAAGCCGAAGAAGTAACCAAATAAGCGCTTTTGGCGTAATTGATCCCTATATAATCGTAACGTTTCAACAACGAAGGCAATCTGGAGGTAAAATTATTCCAATTGCGATTTTCTTTGGTGCTCCACAACACTTCAGAGAGAGCCGCCAATCTCGGGAAGATCATATACTCGGAAGCTTTTGGATTGGTGATAAATTCTGCCCATAAATTGGCCTGCCCGCCTAAAACACGGCTGGCTTCCTGTGGAGTCATGCTATCGACAACGGGGTCAAACCCGTACACTTTGTTTAACGGATTAAAAGCATCAAAAGCCAAAGGTTCTTCGTTTTGTGGGCCCTGATAAAAATTAAAATAACAAGGCGATTCGGGCGACATAATTACGTCATGACCTTGCTTTGCGGCTTCAGTCCCTCCTACTGTTCCTCTCCAGCTCATTACTGTAGCTTCGGGAGCTAAACCGCCTTCGAGTATTTCATCCCAGCCAATTATCTTTTTACCTTTAGAATTGATGTATTGCTCCATTCTCTTCACAAAATAACTTTGCAGTTCGTGAGCGTCTTTCAATCCATTGTCTTTCATCCTTTTTTGACAATTCGGGCATTTGTCCCAATTGGTTTTAGTGGCCTCATCACCTCCAATATGAATGTATTTTGATGGAAAAATGGCAATAACCTCCTCTATTACATTTTGCAAAAACTCAAAAGTAATTTCTTTCCCGGCACAATAAATATCTGTAATCGGCCATAATCCACCCGACGGAACTCCTATTCTCTGATTGAAACAAGCCAGTTCAGGATAAGCCGCAATCGCAGAGCTCACGTGTGCCGGCATTTCGATTTCGGGAATGATTTCTATATTTTTTGCTGCGGCATATTTTACAATTTCCTTTAATTCTTCCTGAGTCAGAAAGCCGCCATACGTTCCTTTTTCGTCCGGATTGGTTAGCTGTCTTGCATTCCAGGGTGCATTTTCCTGATCGACTCTCCAGGCACCAATCTCAGTAAGTTTTGGGTATTTCTTGATTTCAATTCTCCACCCCTGATCGTCCACCAAATGCAAATGCAGCACATTCATTTTTAGCATTGCCAGCCGATCGATGGTCTCTAATATGTAGTTTTTATCAAAAAAATGACGTGATAAGTCCAGCATTAACCCTCTCCATTGAAAACGGGGTTCATCAGTAATCGTAAGATTTGGGATCTCCCATTTCACTGCTTTAATTCTGCTTTTACTTTCAATCCCTTCGGGAAGCAATTGTCGGATGCTTTCTAAACCATAAATAAAACCTGCATTTCCCTTAGCTCTAATGGTGATGCTTTTTTGATTGACTTCTAAAACGTAAGCTTCTGTATTTAAAGTTGCATCCTCTTTAAATTGAATATAATTACTTTTAGGAATGGTATTTGAAATTTCAGGACGAAATCCTGCTGCGGTTTTAAATTTGTTAATTAGAACCATCACCATTTCTTTCTGAACCTCATCCTTTACCACAAATTGGGTTGCGGCAGAAAACTGAAAATTACCTTGTCTAATAACCAATTGCTTTGGTTTCGGAATGATTTGAATCTCTTTTTCTCTATTTGCTTTCTGGCTGTAAGCACTACTGAAAATGATCAAAAAAAATGCGACAACAACTGGTTTTAGTATTCTCATTCCTTATTTTTTTAAAAATGGCTAAATTTCAAGAAAAAATCTTAGTAAAATAGGCTGTTTCTATACTACATGCCCCCACTAACCTATATTGTTTTTAAGAACGTGGTTTCGGTAAGTTCCTGTCGTACATCACAATTGTTCCGGCTACAGCTACATTTAAACTCTTTACTGATTTAAACTTCACTAAATGATGGCATTTTTCCATCGATTTTTTGGATAACCCGTGATCTTCAGCTCCCAAAAGATAAACACAGCGTCTTGGATGTTCGAAGGTTTCTAAATCAGCCGCTTTATCAGCTAATTCAACACCTACTAACCGCGCTCCTTTTGGCAAGTTTTCAAAAAAAGCTTCAAAAGTATCATAATGAAAATACGGAATTGCTTTTACCGCATCGTGGGTATCGCAAGCTTGTTTGGCATATCGATTGCCTATGGTGAATATAAAAGTAGCGCCCAAATTCTGAGCCGATCGCCATAAAACACCCAAATTTTCAGGAGTTTTACCATTTTGTATTCCTATACCAAAGTATTCGTTTGTAAAATTGTCATTCATAAGGGCAAAAATACAAACTATGTGAAATTAAAAAAAAAGTTCTTTTTTTACACCTATAATCTATGTTTCTATGTGCAAATTGTTTTTTTTTGTTAATTGTACCCAACGACTTAATTTTAAAGAACAAATATTTATGAATACCCTGAGGCTTTTATTTATTTTTTGCTTCCTGACAATATCAAAGAAATGTTATACCCAAGATTTATTATTAAAAGATCTGGACAATGATACTATAAAAGATGAGATACTCTTTGATAGAAAAAATAGTCAAATAATCTGTAAACTATCCTCACAGAATTCATTACCCATTAAAAGCAAAAAATTAGATGATTTAAATGATGCATCAGGAATTGAACTAACAAAAAATGGTTTTCAATTCTATAATCATTCCATGCGATCCGGGTATTATTGTCAATTCAGATATAACACCACACAAAATAAAATTGAACTAATTGGAATGAGTAGATATAATGATGGTAATGCGGCGCAAGATGGCAGTGGGGAATCCAGTGTAAATTTATTGACACATCAATATATTGGCGAATGGATTCGCGTTGACCTTAAATTAAAAAAACGTATAAAAATTCCAACAATTAAGAAACCCTATACAACAAATAAAGTTTATCTACAGCAGTTCAGTGTTAAGCAGCCTGATGATTTTGTTGAGTTTTGCGATAACATTAGAAATAAAATGGTGCATAGAATATAAATTGGTTTTTCAGTCTCAGTTTTCAGTCTCAGTTTTCGGTTTTGAAACGAATATAGATTATCCTCAACGGTAAAATTGTTGGGATTTTTTTTATTCTAAAAGCATTGCTTTTACTGGTCTTAAAAGAATACCTTCGCTTGTTTTAATTATTTTTCAATATTAATTTATTGTTTATCAATAAATATTTATTATTTTTACATTGAATTTTTAAACCAAATAGTATGGAAATTAAAATTAGTACCCAAACCATTCTGAAAGTATTACACGTGCTTTCGTGGATTATTTTTGTTGGATTATGTATCGAAGCCGGAGGAATACTTACCAAAACAATTGCCACATTAACGCTCGATCCTGCTGATGCCGCTAAATTTTGGAGATCGGTTGATCTAACCGAAGTGTATCAGTTTAATCAGAGCCGATACATCACCCTTAGCAGTGTTATCATTATTGTTGCTCTATTAAAAGCAATATTGTTTTACTGCATTATAAAAATTTTCCTGAACAAGAACCTCAACATTGCAGCCCCCTTCAATAACCTGTTCAGAAATTTTATTCTTACACTGGCTTATTTGTCCTTTGGCATTGGTTTCTTTTCGTCCTGGGGAATCGAATTGGTAAATTCTTTATCCGATAGCGGTCTTAAGCTGCAAGACATTCAACAATTGCAAATTGCAGGTGCCGACGTTTGGCTATTTATGGGAGTAATATTGCTTGTTGTTGCTTATATCTTCAAAAAGGGAATTGAATTACAGGACGAAAACGAATTAACAATATAAATTATGGCAATCATTGTAAACCTCGATGTGATGATGGCAAAACGAAAAATGTCATTGAATGAACTTTCCGAAAAAGTAGACCTAACCTTATCCAATCTTTCGATATTGAAAACCGGAAAAGCAAAAGCCATAAGATTCAGCACCTTAGAAGCCATTTGTAAAGTACTAGATTGCCAGCCTGGGGATATCTTGGAGTTTAAAGAATGAAAAACACCTTGAGTGGTGAAAACTCTTAAGCAATTAGCCTAAAAAAAATCAAGGGAAGATTTATAAATTTTACAAATTTCATCCAAAATTTTGCAACAGCTATCTGCCAAAATAAGACCACCTTTGCAATTGATTATGAGAAAAGCACTTCTACTACTTCTTTCTGTTTTTTATCTGGTACTGTCGTCAGGCTTTACCACAGTAACTCATTTTTGCAAAGGCGTGCCACAGGAAACCAATCTGTTTGGGGATATTCCTGTTGGTAAAGTCTGTCCAAAATGCGTAGCAAAAAAACAGCAAAAAAGTAAAGACTGCTGTAAACATAAAGCACAGTTTCATAAAGCGACCGAAAAAATACAGCAAACTGCTCCCGGTGATTTAGTTCCTAAATTCTTAGGAATTGCAGTACCTTTTCATTTTTACGAAACGGTTTTCAGCTCTTATCCTTCTAAGGGAAAGAAAGCGGAATGCTCTTTCTTCTCCTTTATTCCTATTCGGAATAATCCCCTTTATATTTTCTACTGCGTTTACCGTATTTGATTTTAAACAATTGATCGAACTGTAGCATTTAAAGATGCTACGCGATTTCTATTGTTTAATTTTAAATACATACTATGAAAATGCAATATTTTGCGTTGGCTATGTTCTGTATGCTGTCCGGAAATCTCCGGGCACAAACGGTAACACTATCCAATGCTCTGGAACGCTCTATTCAAAATTTTGAAAAAATAAAAGCCAAAGAAGCCATCGTTAATGCTTCGAAAGAAAACACTACCTATCAAAAAAGTCAGTACTTACCTGACTTCACTTTAATGGCGCAGCAAAGTTACGGTACGATCAACGCTCAAAACGGTACATTGTACAGTTATGGCGGACTGGGCAGTGCCGCTACCTCAATGCCGTTGCAAGATCAAAACTGGAATGCCGCTTTTGGATCGCTGTATCTGGCTAATGTTAATTGGAATCTTTTCACTTTTGGTAAAATTAAAACGCAGGTTGCCATTGCCAAAGCCGATGAGAATGTCGCACAAAAAGATCTGGAACAGGTAAAATTTCAGCACCAGGTAAAAGTGGGTGCTGCTTACTTAAACCTCCTGGCCGCTCAGCGCATTAAATTTGTACAGGATAAAAATCTAGAACGTGCCCAAGTAGTCGAAACTACAACCAAAAGCCGTGCAGAGAGCGGTCTGATTCCCGAGGTCGATTATTCTTTGGCAAAAGCTGAAGTGGCCAATGCCAAATCGGCTGTGATAAAGGCCTATGATATGGAACTGGATCACTCTAAATCACTTGCCGTGATGCTGGGGGAAGAATATCAGGTGTATCAGCTCGATAGTGTGTTTACCACTAAAACACCCGTTATTCTTTCGGAATCGATCTCGGAAACCAGTCTGCATCCTATACTGGAATGGCGAAAAAGTGATATTTTGAAAAGTGAGCAGCAGGAAAAACTACAAGCTACAATGGCTTTACCTAACCTTTCTGCCTTTGGTGTAATACAAGGACGCGGTTCGGGTTTTGACTGGAATTATGTACAGGACAATACTGCCTTTTCGAGATCCTATGCCGATGGTGTTGGAATCGATCGCAGCAATTATATGGTTGGAATCAATTTAAGTTGGAATCTTACCAACATCTACCGTCAATCATCTAAAAAGCGCGAGCAAAAATTCGTTACCCAATCGCTTCAAAACGAATATGAATACATGAATCAGGAATTGATTGCTCAACAAAAACTGGCCAATGACAAACTGAAAAATGCCTTCGAGAATTTTGAAGAAACCAAAACGCAGGTAATCGCTGCTACCGATGCTTATCGTCAGCACACTGCTTTGTATGATAATGGTCTTACTACAATTGTCGATTTAACGCAATCTTTCTACACCCTTAACCGTGCAGAAATCGATTATGAAATTGCCCAAAACAACATTTGGCAGGCCTTATGGATTAAAGCTGCTGCTACAGGCAATCTGAACATTTTACTCAACGCGATACACTAAACCCGAAATTATGAATTTAATACGTTTTGCCTTGCGCAAGCCCATCTCTATTATGGTGATGGTGCTGGGGCTTTTATTCTTCGGGATTAAAGCTTCAAAAGAAATAAAGGTCGACATCTTACCTGATATGAATCTTCCTGTGGTATACATTGCCCATTCCTTTAATGGCTATACCCCTCAGCAAATGGAAGGTTACTTTACAAAAATGTATGTGAATATGATGCTGTTTACAAGCGGTATCGAAAGCATTGAAACCAAAAACACTCAAGGACTTACCTTAATGAAAATTAATTTTTATGAAGGTACAGACATGGGGCAGGCTATCGCCGAAATCAATGCCCTTTCGAATCGTTCACAGGTATTTTTACCACCGGGAGCTCCACCTCCGTTTATCATTCGTTTTGATGCTTCCTCCCAGCCTGTTGGTCAGCTGGTCTTTAAAAGTAAAACCAAAACCAACAACGAGCTACAGGATATCGCCAACTTTACGGCGCGTCCGTTCCTTATTAAAATACCCGGTTTAACAACTGCTCCGCCATTTGGAGGAAGTCCGAGAACCATCGAAATAAATATCGATCCGAATAAACTGCGAACACATCAGTTGACTCCTGAACAGATTGTAGAATCGATTAGCCGAAATAACATTACATCGCCTTCGGGTAATATTTATGTGAATGATATCAATTATCTGACACCTACCAACAATACCATCAAAGAGGTGTCTGATTTTGGAAACATTCCTATTTTTAAAAACGGAGTCGATAATGTCTACATCCGAGATGTGGCTACTGTAAAAGACGGTGCCGATATTACTACCGGTTATGCGCTTATTAACGGTACGAGATCGGTATACATTAACATTGCAAAATCCGGTAATGCTTCTACCTGGGATGTGGTAAAGAATCTTAAAAAAGCGATTCCTACTATTCAGAAGAATTTACCGGACGACGTAACCATTTCATACGAATTCGATCAGTCTGTCTATGTAATCAATGCTGTAAAAAGTTTAATTACAGAAGGTGTTTTAGGAGCAATGTTAACGGGATTGATGGTACTTTTATTTTTAGGTGACCGAAGAGCCGCTTTAATCGTAGTGCTAACCATTCCGATTTCTATTATTTCAGGAGTATTATTCCTTAAATTATTTGGACAAAGTATCAACATCATGTCCTTATCCGGACTGGCATTGGCTATCGGAATTTTGGTGGATGAGAGTACCGTTACGATCGAGAATATTCACCAGCATTTAGCGATGGGCAAAACGAAAGCCAAAGCCATTTTAGATGCTTGTAAAGAAATTGCATTTCCAAAACTATTGATTCTGCTGTGTATTCTTGCGGTTTTTGCACCTGCCTTCATGATGACCGGAATTCCCGGATCATTGTTCATGCCTTTGGCTCTGGCAATTGGTTTTTCTATGTTACTGTCTTTTATACTGTCACAAACGTTTGTTCCGGTAATGGCCAACTGGTTAATGAAAAACAAAGAAAACCACGATCATACGGAAGACAAATTCGACGGATTCAAAAATCGTTTTGTACAGTTTTTACAATCGATCATGGGCAAACGCAAGCCTATTTTAATTATCAGCTTTGTTCTCGTAGCAGTTGGTGCATTTTTAATGTACAGCAGTACCGGTAAAGACGTATTGCCTACTGTAAATTCAAGTCAGTTTCAAGTGCGCATTAAAGCGCCTGAAGGTACCCGTATCGAAAAAACAGAGCTTAAAATAAAACAGGTTCTGGGTGAACTGGAAACTCTTATTGGTAAAGATCATATTGCCATATCATCGGTATTTATTGGTCAGCACCCCTCCTCTTTTGCCGTGAGTCCCATTTATTTGTACAATGCAGGTCCGCACGAAGCTTTGATGCAGATTGCACTGAAAGATTTTGACGGAAACACCAATGAGCTGAAAGAGATCATCCGCAAACACATGAAGGAAAAGATGCCTGAATTGCACTTCTCTTTCGAGCCTATCGAACTTACAGAGAAGATCCTGAGTCAGGGAACGAATACTCCGATTGAAATTCGCTTTTCGGGAATGATGAAAAAGATGAACGTCATGTATGCCAACAAGCTTTTGGCTAAGCTAAAAGAAATCGATTATTTAAGAGATCAGCAAATTCCGCAATCTTTAAACTATCCGGCTTACGAAATCAATATTGACCGAGTAAGAGCGGCTCAGCTGGGCATCGACGCACAGGACATCGCGCGTTCTTTGGTTCCTGTAACAGCCTCTTCCCGTTACACCAGCAAGAACATGTGGGTTGGCGGAATGATGGGAATTGCTTACGATGTACAGGTACAAACACCGCAAAACATTCTAAACAGCAGAGACGAGCTGATGAATGTCCCATTAGGAAAAAACTCCGATCGACCTGTGCTGGGCGATGTGGCAACCATTACGCCTACAAAGGTAGTGGGTGAAAGTTACAATTTGGGAACGATGGGTTACACACCCGTCACAGCAAACATTCATAATAGTGATTTAGGACGCGCACAAAAAGACGTACAGGCTGCTATCAATTCTCTTGGTGAACTACCAAAAGGAGTCAACATACAGGTATCCGGAATGGTTCCGGTATTGGAAGAAACTATGAATAGTCTGGCCACAGGGTTACTAATTGCAGTAATTGTTATTTTCTTAATGCTGACGGCAAACTTCCAATCGTTTAAAGTGTCCTTAGTGATTCTGACTACTGTTCCTTTTGTAATTCTGGGCTCTTTGATTTTAATGAAGCTTACCGGTTCTACCCTGAATTTACAGTCTTATATGGGAATTATTATGTCTGTCGGAGTTTCTATTGCGAATGCCGTTTTGCTGATTAGTAATGCTGAGTCTCTGCGTTTAGAAAGTGGTGATGCCCTTAGTTCGGCTATTCAGGCTGCAAGTTTGCGTATACGCCCGATCATAATGACCACACTGGCTATGATTGCAGGTATGCTTCCAATGGCTATCGGACACGGAGAAGGCGGTGATCAGGTGGCACCATTAGGAAGAGCTGTAATTGGCGGATTAATCGCGTCTT
This sequence comes from Flavobacterium sp. CFS9, assembly GCF_041154745.1. Classification (NCBI taxonomy): domain Bacteria; kingdom Pseudomonadati; phylum Bacteroidota; class Flavobacteriia; order Flavobacteriales; family Flavobacteriaceae; genus Flavobacterium; species Flavobacterium sp. CFS9. The sequence goes on from NZ_AP031573.1 coordinate 4,970,955, forward strand.
CGTTTAGTGTATTGATCCTCTTACCACTGGTATTTGTGTGGATTCAAAACAAAACTACTACCCAATCACCGTCCTTAGATCCTGAAGACGAAAACAGCATTCATTATATAACGTTAGAAAAATAAACCATGAAATTAGTCTATTATATCCTTATCGGAATTGCATTTGCATCTTGTAATTCAGAAAACAAAAAAGAAGAAAAACCGGCAGCGATGCCCATGATGATGATGCAGAATTTTGAAACAGTTTCGCTGAAAAAGAGTAATCCGTTGGTTCCTCTGAAACTTGCCGGAGAATTGGTTTCCGACAAAGAAACGGCGATTTATGCCAAAGTAAACAGCTACGTAAAAAAGCTGTATGTCGACATTGGTTCTCCGGTAACAACGGGGCAAGTCATTATGGTTCTGGAGGCTCCCGAAATTCAGGCACAGCTGGCGGCAGCAAAATCCAAATGGAAAGCACAGGAAGCGATCTACATTGCTACAAAATCGAATTATGACCGCATGTTTAAAGCCAATGAAACTAAAGGTGCTATTGCGAAAGACGCGTTAGACCAGATCACAGCCAGAAAACTATCCGATCAGTCACAATTGGAAGCTGCAAAATCGGCGTATCAGGAAATACAAGCCATGAATGATTATCTGATCATACGAGCGCCTTTTAACGGTATTGTTGCTGAAAGAAATGTAGATCCGGGCTCTTATGTCGGGCCAATGGGTAAAGGTTCCGACAAGCCTTTACTGGTACTTCAGGACAATAAAAAACTGCGTGTTTCACTTTCTATTCCGGAAGCGAATACTCCTTATTTAAACTTAGGTGATTCGATACATTTTAAGGTTACTTCGCTTCCGCAGAAGAAATATATGGCTAAAATTTCGCGTAAATCGGGAGTGTTAGATTTCAAATTACGCTCTGAACGCATCGAAGCCGATATTATGAAAATACATCCCGAACTAAAACCCCTGATGGTGGTGGAAGCGATGCTTTCGCTGCAAGCTAATGAAGCTACCTTTTTTATTCCCAAAACAGCTTTGGTAGAAAGTAATATGGGGATGTATGTCATTCAGGTAATCGAAGGGAAAACCAAAAACATTCCTGTTGCTAAGGGACGCGCACTGATGGATCAGATTGAAGTTTTTGGTGCACTAAAGGAAGGTGACAACATTTTAATGAAAGCCACCGAAGAAATAACAGAAGGAACAAAAATTAAAAAATAGAATCATGAGAACACTTGCCCGCTATTTCCTAATTGCTGCAATGGCAGTAGTGATGATCTCCTGTAAAGATCAGAAAAACAAACCGCAAAATGAAGTTCCGGTCCAACAGGAATTAACCGTGAAAGATACTACTGCAATTTCAAAAGGAACTCCTGTACCCAATGATGAAGTCTGCATGGTAAATGATCTGCACATGGGGAAAAAACAAATTGAAGTTCCGTTCGACGGAAAAATGTACTACGGCTGCTGCAACATGTGTGTAGAACGCATTCCAAACGATAAAAACGTTCGCCAGGCAACTGATCCGCATACCGGAGTAAAAGTTGATAAAGCTTCGGCTTACATCATTTCGCTGAACCAACAGGGCAATGTAGCGTATTTTGAATCGGAAGAGAATTATCAGAATTTCATTCAGGCGAACAAAGAATTGAAAAAATAATACCTGAAAAACGAATTCACTTTTCGAGTGAACATATCCAGAGGGCTGTCCGAATTATCTTCGGACAGCCCTTGTTTTTTTTAACTAAAAATTGCTTAACTATTTCTTTTAAAAATTAATATAACTCCTTTCAGAATTAAATCTTACAATTCATTTTTTATTAGTAGTTTTTAAACCAATAAAATAATAGAAAACAAATTATTACTAATTATCATCTTAACTATTAATTTAATACAAATAAAGCCTCCACATAATAGCCTTTAAATTCTTTTACCTAAAGTGTTACTTTCAAAATAAATAATGCCTGCTACAAAAGAAATAAGCCCGATAAAACATCGGGCTTATTTCAAATTCTGTAACGATAAGCATTAACTTTTCGGTTCTAAAACCTGAAGTTTATAAAAATTAAATATCTAAAGGTTCTGCTTTAAAACCTTTTGCTTTAACAATAGCTATTATTTCTTCGGCAGTAGCACCATCCGATTGAACGGTAAGTATTTTATCTGCATTGGTGGTGTCTACATTCCATTCACATATCCCTGCTGCATTGTCCAGATCTGCTTGTACTTTAGAAACACATCCACCGCAGTTAAGGTTGGTTTTAAATTGAAAATCTTTCTTTTCCATTATATTGATGTTTTAATTGTTATTTTATACTACAAATTTCCGTCAATTTAACCGCAATCATCATACACTATTCTGTATTAGATTTATGAAATTTACTGATTACAGTATCTTATTTTAATTTAAGCTGTTAGTTGGCAGGTATTAAAAAAACAAAGGGCAGGTGTAGTAAATTTGTTAAAAACGGTACACGGATTAAACTGATTCACCAGGCGAAAACGCTGATCAAAACGGATTTTTTTATTTACGGGCGTGAAAATTGCTATTGTCCCTTCAGGGCAATATTTACTTTAATTTAACTCATACATAGTGCTTCGCACTATGCTGATGCTTTGGCTCTTTCAGAACAAAACTCCTCATAATACTTTATAAACAAAAAAAACGGCAGCCCAAAATTTTTGGAACTGCCGTTGGACAAACGCATCAAGAGTTTTACTTTTTCCATTTCAGACGTAAGCTGTTGCTCACGACACTCACACTGCTCAAAGCCATAGCAGCACCTGCAATCATAGGGTTTAACAAAAATCCATTTATCGGATAAAGTACACCTGCAGCAAGCGGAATACCGATTAGATTGTAAATAAATGCCCAAAACAAGTTCTGTTTGATTGTTGTAACTGTTTGTTTAGACAGACGAATCGCCTGTGGTATTTTGGTCAGATCAGATGAGATAATGGTCATTTTTGCTACGTCCATTGCGATATCACTTCCTTTACCCATTGCGATACTGACATCGGCAGTGGCCAGAGCTGTACTGTCATTGATACCATCACCCACCATCGCTACTGTTTTACCTTGCTGCTGTAGTTCTTTTATAAAATCGGCTTTGTGCTGTGGCAGAACTTCTGCTTTATAATGTTTGATTCCCGTTTGTGCCGCAATCGCTTTTGCAGTCGCTTCGTTATCTCCCGTCAGCATATACAGTTCAATATTCATCTCCTGCAATTCTTTGATCGCCTGAACCGATGTCTCTTTGATTTTGTCGGATATGGCAATAACTGAAAGTGCCTGTTTGCTATTGGTAAACCAAATCACTGTTTTGGATTCCTTACCCCATTCTTCTGCCTGAATCAATAGTGATTCTGCAATGACAATGCTATTTTCTGCCAGTAGCTTTTTGTTTCCCACATAATAGGTTTCATTCTCATAAACCGCTTTTGCACCTTTACCGGTAATACTGTCAAAATTGGATAAAACTACACTTGATACACCTTCCAGACTTTTCACTACCGCTTCTGCTAATGGATGTTCTGATTGTTTTTCGATACTTAACAGGATATCTTTGGTAGTATCTACGTCTTTTAACCATTTTATACCGGTCACTTGTGGCCTTCCTTCGGTAATGGTTCCCGTTTTATCGAGTACAATAGCCGTTACTTTTCTGGCCAGTTCTAAACTTTCAGCATCTTTGATTAAGATTCCGTTCTCGGCACCTTTACCTACACCTACCATAATGGCAGTTGGCGTAGCAAGACCCAAAGCACATGGACAGGCAATAACCAATACGGTAACCGCAGCCATCAATCCTTGTACAACTGCATTATCTCTGCCCAAAATCATCCAGGCAACGAATGTGAGAAGTGCAATACCGATCACAATCGGAACAAATATTCCTGCAATTTTATCGACCAATTTCTGCACCGGGGCTTTACTTCCCTGAGCATCCTGTACCATCTTAATAATTTGGGCCAGCATGGTTTCTTTACCTACTTTAACCGCTTTAAACTGAAAACTTCCTTTTTGATTGATGGTTCCGGCAAATACCTTTTCGTTTTCTTTTTTCAGTACAGGAACCGGTTCGCCGCTTAACATACTTTCGTCTACATAAGAATGCCCCGAGATAACCATACCGTCAACGGCAATCTTCTCACCCGGCTTTACCAAAATAACAGCGTCTACATTTACCTCTTCAATAGCCACCTGCTTTTCTGTCCCGTCAGGTTGAATAACTACCACCGTTTTAGGCTGAAGTCCCATTAGTTTTTTAATCGCCGATGACGTATTTCCTTTTGCTTTTTCTTCTAATAATTTACCCAGCAGAATAAACGCAATCACTACAGCCGCCGCTTCAAAGTACACGTGTGCATGCAATCCGCGCTCGTGCCAGAAATCCATAAATAACATATTAAAAACGCTAAACAAGTAAGCAATTCCGGTACTTAAAGCTACCAGCGTATCCATATTGGCCGAACGATGTTTGGCCTGTTTCCATGCATTTACAAAGAAGTCTTTCCCCAACCAAAGAATTACCGGCGTTGAGAAAAGCCACATGATCTCATTGGCATAAGGAATATTCATGAAGAACATCCCTATCACCACCACAGGCAATGACAACAGCACAGCCCAGATGGTTTTATTTTTTAATTTTCTGAAATTTTCTGCATGAATAGTCTCTAAAGACTCTTGTTGTTTCGCTTCATCCAAAATAAGCAAGTCGTAACCAACACCCTGAACCGCTTTTTGCAATTTAGAAGCATCTGTAAGGTTCGGAAGATATTCAACAGTAAGGTTTCCTGTGGCAAAGTTCACCGAAGCATCCACTACTCCCAGTTCATAGGTTACAATACTTTCTGCACTGCTGGCACAAGAGGCACAGGTCATTCCCAGAACCGGGAACGTATTTTTTACGGTTGGCACACCATATCCCAGGTCTTTAATGGCTTTCACCGCATTACCAACAGTTTCGTTACCTTTAACCGTTATAGCAGCCCTGCGGTTGTTAACTTCTACCTTGTGGGTTTCAATTCCTTTAACCTCTGCTAATCCTTTCTCTACGATTAAGGCACAGTGCTCGCTATTTACATCTTCTAACGGAATGTAGATTGTTTCCTTATTATTATCAATTGTTCCCATAATTCAGTTGTTCTTTTATACTTGCAAAGTTGGCAAGAATACCAATGAATTTTATTGTGGAATTATGGATTTGATTTGTAATATTTACTTCACCTCATCCAAAGGCTTTCTTTTTTCAGCCCGAATTTGCTTGAAATAACTTGGAGTCAAGCCGGTTACTTTTTTAAACTGATTGCTCAGATAAGCAACACTGGAATAGTTCAGGCGTAAAGCGATCTCGCTAAGTGACAACTCATCGTACACCAAAAGTTCTTTTATTTTTTCAATTTTTTGCGCGATAAAATACTTTTCTATCGTAGTCCCTTCCACTTCAGAAAATAAATTGGAAAGGTAATTATAGTCGTGGTTGATCTTTTCGCTAAGGATATCGGACAGATTGTTCTTGGTATCGTTATCCTGATGATGGACCAAATCAATAATGATGTTTTTTATCTTTTCGATGATTCTGCTTTTTTTATCGTCGATCACTTCAAATCCAAGAGGAACCAATTCCTGCTCCAGTAAAGTTCTTTCTGCAGCACTCAATTCTTTTGCCAGTGTAACTTCGCCAAGCTTGATATTGGTAAATTCAAGGTCCAATTTTTCAAGTTCGTTCTGAACCACCATGATACAGCGGTTGCAAACCATATTTTTAACGAATAATGTACTCATATCCCTATTTGATCTGATTTATTGATTCAAGATGTAGTCACAAATTTACCACTAAATTTCAATTAATCCCCCATCAGCAGATTATTCAGAGGAAACAAAAAGTAATTAATTTCTTTTTTTAGTAAAGAAACTACAGCCAAAAAACAAGGGCTTCTTTTTCTGTTTTACTAAAATAAACAGGTGTTTTTACTTGTAAGCACTCGTGTTTTTATTTTTAATTTTATGTTATCATTTTACCATTACGCACTTAAACTGTAGCTTTAACCATTGACCTGACCATTATCAATAAAAATTATCTTTTAATACCAGCTGAAACCTGTTGCCCTTACCTTAAGTATGGGTAAAGCAAAGTATCCTTTATACTCTGAAGAGATTGATTTAAAGATAAAAATCACACTCCAAAATAATTATTGATAACCCAAAAGAACTTTAGAATTTACTTTCTTTTTTAGCAAATTCAGATCCCCAGCACAAGCCTTTTGCCAGTACAAAAAGGCTAGCTCGCCCAGAGTAACATAAACCAAAAAATAAACCAAAATCCATGACAAATCTTGAAAAAATCTATTATGTAAACGCCGGACCGGGCGGAACCTTTCAAAAATCCGGAAACTATTATACGACACCTGCCGATGTCGACAACCTATTCAAACATCTTGAAGATCACGACATCGAAAGACTGCTTGTATATTTCCATGGCGGACTGGTGAATGAAGCCAGTGGAATGGAATCGGCCGAAGTTATGCGTGCCAATTTCGTTGATGCTCCTTCCAAAACACATGCGATTACCTTTGTATGGGAAACAGGACTTTGGGAAATCATAGTCGAAAATCTTAGTGCCAAAAGCTCAGACAATCAATTCCAGAAAGTACTCAACTATGTCATTAAAATTGTAGGCAAAAAACTGGGCGTTGGTTCGCGTGGTGGCGGTGAAACAATGGATAACCTGACTATTGAAGCAGAAAAACGAAAAGAGTATCCGTTTGCTCAACTAAACAATCCCTCTGGAAATAGCCGTAGCGGAAACCTTTTGTTTGATGCCGAAGATGAAGAAACCTTTTTGGCCAAACTTGAGCAGGAAAGTAATACCTTGATCCGCGCAGAAGATGAGATGGCGACAGAAGAAATTGAAGTTGCAGACCCGGATTCCAATGCTGAAGATTCAAAAGGATTGTTGCTGACGATAGGTAAACTGGTAGCTCAAATTGCGTTTGCAGTACTAAAACGTTACGCGCAAGAAACCCATCACGATTTTTACCCAACCATTGTAGAAGAGACCTTTAGAAAGATTTCGATCGACCGAGTAGGCAAATGGGGCTGGTCTGAAATGAAAGAAAAAGCCCAAAAAATGTTTGCTGATAATCAGGGACGTTCAGGTGACGATTTACATGCCGGGACCTATTTTCTTTCCTTATTAGAAAAACATTACCAAAACAGACAAACTGCAGGTAAAAAATTCGCTATTGAACTCGTAGGACATAGTGCGGGTTCTATCGCAATTTGCAACATGCTGGCCACAACATCCGAAAATTTTAAGGACTTAAAATACAACAATGTTATTTTTCTGGCGCCCGCCTGCAGAACCGACCTCTTCATTGCAAAAGGAATTCCTGCTAAACAAAAAGGAATTTATAAAAAATTCAAGATGTTTACCATGCGGGAAGAAAATGAGAAAAAAGATTATTGTGTTAAATACCTGTACACCTACTCCCTGCTCTACCTTGTATCGGGCTTATTCGAAAACGAAACGGATGCAAAGATAATGGGACTTCATGAACAGTTTAAGGCTGATAAACGCTATGAAAATTTCGCCGAATTGAAAACAATCAATAGCTTTATTTTTAGCAACAAACTCGCACTATCAGATGATCTCATCAATACGGATAACAGCATGTGGACTGATTCTTTCCGCCACGGTGATTTTGACAACAACCCTGCCACTCTAAAATCAATTCTTTCCACTATCAATATCGTTTAATTATGAATTATGCTATTGTAATAGGAATCGACCACTATGAGAAAAAACCGCTGTCAGGTGCTGTAGCGGATGCTAAAGCTTTCGCCAACTGGCTGGAAACAAAAGGTGGGGTACTAAAAGATAACCTCAAACTGTTTGTATCAGACAGCGAAGACCTGCTCGTTAGCGGTCCCGAAATTGACATAGCCATCAATAAAATGAATACCGTTGCCAGAAAAAACAATGAAAAAAACAGATTGTATTTTTATTTCTCCGGACATGGTATAGGCGTCACTTTTGAGAATACGGCATTGTGCCTCCGTCTCTGGCCGGCACTAATCAACCATTGCATTTCAGGTATGGATTACCGTACCTGGTTTACTAATGCAGGTGCGTTTGATGAGATCCTTATTTTCTTTGATTGCTGTCGTGAACACGATACGCTGATTAAAGGAAATTCCCCTACTGGCCCCTGGAATCTCCCGGTGGGTAATAGAAATCCACAAGTCCTTATTTGTAATTCTACCGCCTATGGCAAACTGAGCTATGAGATAGTTATTGATCCGGTAACAGACAATCCATCAGACGATGTTACAACCGACGAACAACCAAAAGAATCAGAGTCTGACAAAAAAAGAGGAGCTTTTACCACTTTTCTTATTGACAGTCTCAATGGTGATGCCGACAGTGATGCAACCGGGCAAATTACGGCAATGAATCTTATGAATCATATCCGGAACAATTTCAAGAGCCATGCCGAAAAGTTCAAAAAAATACAGGATGCCTCAGCCGATTCTCTAAATGGCGGGGATCAGATTCTAATTTGTAACGTTCCTGTAAAACTGCCAAAGTACAATTGCGAAATTACTTTTGAGCGTAACTCTAATGTCACACTCTACGGTCCGAACCTCGAAAAAGTCTGGCACGGTGATGTTATCATAGGACAGGTTTTACAGCTAAAAGGACTAGCTAAAGGTTTTTATCAGCTCAAAGACAATACCGATACTGCAGCACCACCCAAAACTTTTATCAATTACTCTCCAAAAACCATCAGTTATGAACGATTTTGATCCTAAATACTCCATTCGTATTTCTTTCAAACAGCCTCTGGAAGGCTTACAGCTTGTACTTGTTGATGGAACACTGAACAAAATTGTAGAGGAAGAGACGCAACAACTTGAACTTTCACTGGTAAAAGGAATTTACCAATTAAAAGCTTCTTTTATAGACTACTTCGAAGAATACTTTCTCAACGTGAGTCAGGACGAGCATTTTGTTCTGGATTATCATTATCCAATGACTTCTCCCAGTATGGAATTTGCAACAACTCATGAATATTTTTCGAACCCAGCTGAAATGTGGAGCCGAAAATGTACCTATAACGACAAAAATCAAATCCCAAATTTCTTTTTCTTTGCTGCGGCTTATGACAGGGATTTTCCAAATAAAGAACAAACCGTCACAAACCTTTTAACAAACTTTTCTCTCTATGATCCTAACGGTAAACTGTATATTCGTTTCAGGGATAAAAATTCGTTTATCGATCCGGATGCAGCTGTAATGGTTTTTTCTGCCCAACTCAACAATGGAATGTATTTCCTTCAATATGAAAAAGAAAAGGAACGCAGGATTTTCCCCTTTTATATCTATGACCGGTTCCAAACCCAGTTTTTACTGCGTTACAAACAAACACCCGATTTTTCCAACAGTTTTTTCTACTATGACAATAAGTTTGGATTTAACCGAACGGACCACCAATACCTGTTGCTGGACAAGATACAATATGCTTACAAGGACTACAGCAACTATAAACTGCTAACCCCTTCGGACCGCTCTGCTATAAAAAAGCACCCTTATTTGGTTGCCTTGCTCATCATTCTTCATATAGCCACTGAAAACCAACAGGATAGTAAAGAATTTACTGGTTCCCAAATACTATTTCTACCCGATATTGCAATACTCACAGCCTTAAAAGACAGCAAGCAACAAATCAATTCAGACGAATTACCGATCGTTTCAGCGATAATGGCCAAGTGTATGGTAACTGCCGGAAAAAAAATGGAATTCAGACCCGGATCTATAATGGATCGTGTGCTGGACACTTTAAGTTTTGATATCTTCTGGAACAATTTTTCAGCTGTAGAAGACCTCTCGCTTATGGAAAAATTATATAACGATTTGCTCGACAAATCAAAACTTTATGGTAAAAACCTCAAAAGAAAAGCGGCACAAATCATTACCAATTCAATAGCACCAGAATTATTAAAGGAAGAGCACCTCAACAGTTTATTAGGAAACACTCCTACTGACACATCAGAGAGTGATACCAAATTTATAGAGGCTATCAATAGTGTTGGCAACGTATCGCAAATCTCCAACAAACTCAATCTTCCTCCCACAACTGTTCTCCGCAACTATGAAAAGTATGATGATATTTACAAAAAAATGAATCTGAAATAATCTAAAAACTAATTACTCTATAGAAACATAGCATGTTTTTGCAAATGCAAAGCCTATGTTTCTGTGGGCTAAAACGAATTATACTCAACAAATTAATAAACTAAAACCACATTCATAATGACTGATGACGAAATTATAGAAAAGAAAAACGAACTTATGGAAGAACACTGGACAGAAAACCTCCACCAGTCCTTACAAGATTTTCATCCTGATGTAGCCCAAAAAATAGTCGATTCAATGGATGATAATGAGATCTATGTAAAAGTAAATCACAGAAGGTTTCAGGAAGATTATATTGCCAATTACTTAGCTTTTTTATGGGACATTAGTAAAGAAGCCTTCTGGAAACATATCATCATCTCACTGGATCCTGAAATTGGCATCTTATGGGGTAGTTCTATGCCACACTTTGAAAAAATGTGCAGAAACAGAATTCCCGAAGATGTATTGGAAGCAGTTATACTTTTTTTGATTCACGATAAAAGTAAATTCGCGCAGGATACTGAAGCAATAGGGTGCGTTCTAAGAGCTCAGGCAAAAAGATTTAACCGCTTGGATGAAATAAAAAATTATGTTCGCTCTCTAAACCTACCGGAAGAAACTGAAATCATCAATCAAATCGAACAATTAATAGAAACTGAACCTGGCTATTCTTTTTACTAAAGCTATACAGCCAGACTAACAAACACTTTATTTCATAATGACAGATAACGAAATTATAAAAAAGAAAGAGGAACTAATGTCGGAGCACTGGACCGAAGATTTACACCGCTCTTTACAAGACTTTCATCCTGATGTAGCCCGAAAAATAGTCGATTCGATGGACCATCATGACATCTATATAAAAGTCAATCTAAGACACTGCCAGGAAGATTATATAGCAGATTACTTAGAATACTTATGGGATATTAGCGAAGATGCCTACTGGAGACATATCAGTATTTCATTAGATACTGAAGTGGGGCTATTGTGGAGCGATAATATGTCACATTTAAAAAGATTGTGCACCACCAGAATTCCGGAAGATATATTGATGGCGGTTATTCTTTTTTTGATTGATGATGAAAGAAACATCTATCAGGATACAGAGGCAATTGGCTGTATCTTAAAAGCTCAGGCAGAAAAGTTTGACCGATTAGAAGAAATACTCTCTTACATTAAATGCCTAAACCTAAAAGACGAAAGCGACATCATAAATCAGGTCGAAGAATTAATTAAAAAAGAATTCAATTACTATTTTTTCTAATGAACTATAACCATTTTACCATAAGCTATATTACAGCACTGCAAAAAAATCTGCAAATTGAAATCGTCGATGATGACGCTTTATTCTTCCCCGATTTCATTCGAACTGAAGATTTAGAAAATTTAAAAACGGAATTACAGGAAATCTGGGAACACTCAGAGTCTTCCATTACCATATTAAAAAACAAAGAAGATGCAAAAATCCAACTTGGACTTTTTGGATCGGTTACTGATTTTGATTTAGCGTTAAAAACCGGTTACTTATTAGGTGATCGTGTTGTAGTTATAGACTACATTTTTGAAAGAATTATCAATAAGAAACCCTTAAACGAAATTAATATCCCTTATCTGGGCAGCATAAGCTCTAATCTGGTTTTGGCCCTTGAACTGGCTAAGAAAGGACGCTTTGTTATCATTCCAAATCCTTTTAGCTGGAATGAAGATTCAAAAAAAATTATCGCCGAGACTGCCGGAAAAACAATGATGTCTGTTGAGCTAATGAGCTTGCTGAATATGTTATCCATCACCAAAATTTGTAAACTCCATCCTTATACCATAGCGGAGTCTGTTGAAAATTACGAAAGCATCATATCAAACCAGATAAGTCATACCGATGCGATGGACAAAACAACTGAAGAGTATGCATATCAAGGGATTCTGGGAGGTTTATTAACTGAAAAATTAATCAATGAAGCCGAATTCCAAACGCTATTAGACATCCCCTTAACCGAATATGCAGAAGTTATAGCGCTACAACAGAATTTTTATACCGAATACCTGAAAAGAATAACATTTGGAGGAGCGCTAAAGGCAGAAAATAATATTGAAGAATTAAAAAATGAGGTTTTAAATTTAATCGAAGAACGGAACAAAAATGTTTATAAAAAAATAATAGAAAAAGCAGGAATAATGACCGGAATTGGAGGTGCCGCGCTATCGCTATTGCCAATAATGATTGCTGTCTCTGCTCCGGTAGTATCAACAGGTACTGTTCTGGCAGCATCCGGTACATTCGCCGCTTTATTTAAAAGCAAAGAACTTGAAGGAACTCCTGTAATCAATGTTTTTACGAAACTAATTACCTAAATCTACTGAGTGATACGTGCTAAAATACTCTTCACCACATGAAAACATAAGGTATTTTAGAAAACCCATAATCTATATTTCTCCTATGTTTATGAAGGTATTGATTAAAAAGATTGAAAAATTGGTATAATCTGCCATATCTGCGTTTGAAAAAAACATTTAATACAGAGACGTTTATGGCGCTTATAATTTCTGAAAACAAAAAATACGCAAAGTCAGAAACATTTACTCAGCCTTTCAATTCAACTCTTCGGAGAGTAGGAAAATAATAAACCAAATGAATACGATTGTCATTTGGTTTATTATTTTAAGTATTAAAGAGTCCCCTATTTATAGAAAATCCATCAAACCCAAAAATAAATCTTCAAGACAGCTGTGAAAACTGCTATACTTTTACTAAAGCAAATTGTCCTGCGGTTGAGTCTTTTCAGATGAGTTCTAAGTGTCAAATTTTTCCTCTCAATATGATTTGTCCCAAAACGTTTTACCGAATGCAATTTCTGATCAATCAGATACCTGTAATTTTTGAGTCTGTCCGTAAATATTTTCTTTGCTTCTGATAATTTTAAAGTATCCAAAACTCGATTAAATGTTTTATTCGTTCTCTTTCCAAGATTAAAACTTACCACTGTTCCAGAATTCTTTTCCAAAGCATACACCAGCCAAATGTAATTTTTCTTGTACCTGATATAAGTACAAAGTTCGTCTACTTCATAAGTTTTACCTTTACTGATAATTGGTTTGCTAATACTTCTGGCAATTGAAACAATCCTTTTTAATAATGTTGTGGTGGATATTTTCAATATTCTTGCGGTGCTTCTTATTCCTAAACCTTCTTTGGTTAATTGAATGATACTTGTATTTATAGCTACCTTATAAGCTTGATAAGTATAATTTTCAACTCTGGTTTTCCCACATACTTTACAAATATATCTTTGACTGCCAGACTTTGTCTTTCCATACTTTATCATGTTTGGAATGTCGCCAACACATCTGAAACATCTAGTCTGATTTGAACTCATTTTTTTCGATTTAAGACATTATAAAATAAAAAAACAGCCCGAAGGCTGTCTTAATTTTTATGCGATATTAATATAATTCATTGATAATATGTAAATGTTAGATGCAATAATTGACCACCAACATATCTGATACATTACCTATTTATCAGATAATTAAATCGTTATTTTAGAGAAACATCTAATATAGAAGATTACCTATTATTCAAGATATTTCTAAAGAGTTAATATTAACTATCTCATATAATTTTTGATTAATAATTGTCTCTTTCAATTTACTTTTAATTTCTTGTGATAAATCTGAAAAACTCAATGGCTTAACAGGAAAAGCAACTAAATGATAATTGGTATCTTTAAAATTATTTAAGACTGTTTTGTCAAAAGCATATAAACCTTTTCGCGCCATTGTTATAAAATCATTTAAATACCTCTCGTCAGGTTTTGATTTTAAAATTTTATCTAAATCCTCATTTAATTTAATTTCAGATATATCAGGTAAATTTCTAAAATATAAAACTAATATTTCATAATTTTTAGATTTTTCAATAGATTTCGGCAATTTCCCACCACCAGAAGCAACAAATGCTATGTTATTCGCATCGCTAAAAAACCAATCTATGTCTAAAGATTGTTGTTCAATTTCACTAATCATATTATCTAATTTTATTTTTTTTCAAAAGTCGCTTTACAATTATCACACATATCTATAATTTGCCCTGTTCGTGGACGAATTGCATTTGTAAAATTAATTTGATTTGGTAATGCACTTGGATTATCTATTAACAAACTATTTCCTGCATGAAATTCTGAACAACATCCAACAGTATTTCCAGTTGCTGTTTTTGTTCCTATACCGCCTAATTTTTCAACAATGCCCTCTAATTGAGGTGCAATTACTGATGGAGGTGCTCCACTAATAGTAATCATTGTTTGACCATTTAATTCAGCACCTACGACAGTAGCAGGAGTTTGTCGAGACGCTGCTAACTCCGCTGCTGTGGCATTAACAGAATTAGTTAGCGTACTCATAGTTGAAGCTTTTTGTATTGAGTTAATCGTAGCATTTATACCTTTTGCTCCAATAACAGCTCCAGCAATTTCGCCAATAACTTCCCCCCTTTGCTGTCCATTTCCATTAATAAGGTTATTTACTCCTTTATCAATAGATTTGCTAACTGCCTGTGATGTCCCAAAAGAATTAGTTCCAATTGCATTATCAACTCTCAGCATAGATAATGGATTATTGCCCACAGCTCCCGCAACAGCCATATTTGCAATTCCTTTTACAGTACTAACAGGGTGAGTTACTGCATTGACCAATCCTTTAGCACTATTATACAGTCCACTTGCAACTCCATTGACATGAGCAGGAACTCCATTTGGTTTTGCATAAGCATGAGCATTCCAGACTGCCTGAAACCATGCTCCTTCTAGTCCTTCAAGCTCACGATGACTAATTACTTTATTTTCTGCAAAATTATAAGGAGATTGATAACTGTAGTTTTCCGCTAGTGGGTCAATTGACATAAACCTACCAATAGTCATATCATAATTTCTATACTTAAAGCTGTCCCAGTTCAATGATAGCTCATCTTGACGCTCTTGACCTTGGAACTTATATTTATAATCAGGCTGCAGATTATCCATATTATACCCTTTGTGCTTCAGCCCAAAAGGATAATAGTTACTTTCTTCAACAATTCTAAGAACATTATTTACAGGATTTCTATCATAACTCAATCTTACGTTACCCAAATGATCTCTATAATGATAAACATATTTTTGATATACATTATCATAATACCCTCCCTCTGTAGGAAAAAATTGCAACGTTGGTCGTGATACAACATTTTGTTCACCTGCTAAGCTGGAACGATTATTCTCTACTGGAGGATCGATTACCGGGTCGGTACCATCAATAGGAGGATCAGTGTCTCCCGGATCTTCAGGTGCCGGACCACCATAGTCGACATAGTTGTACTGAAAACCATCCAGATAATCTGTTTTCGTGACAGTTTCGTTCGCACTAACAATTTTCTCCAGTTTTTGACCCGCTGCGTTGTAAATATACTCAATTGACCCACTTGTTCCAAATGTAATTTTCTTAGGTAAATTGAGCTGATTGTATTGAATCTCAGTGATGCTTTTGTTTTTATCGGTAATCATATTGCCATTGGCATCATAAGTAAAATCATCACCGGTTTTGTTTCCGTCCTTAAAACCTTCGTTGTCATTTCCGGCTGGACTGTCGGTTACTTTCGTTAACTGATTCGAGTTTTGATCCAAATAACCATAAGTCAAATCATCAATTTGGAAAACTATCGAAGGTGCATCACTAGCCCCATAACGCTGCAGGGAGGTAATGTTTCCGTTTTTGTCGTAACTCAAACTTTCATTATAGGCGCCCGATGCCGGAATCGCATCATTGGGTTTGCTATAAATGGCACTGGTCAAACGGTTCAGATTGTCGTACTGATACCCATAGGAGCGCTTGGTCACATCGGTATTGGTCTTCCAGGTAGTTTCTGAAATATTTCCGTTATACAAGGCTTGAACCTGTGAGTTGCCCGGCTGTTTGTCATAATTTATTTTAAAAGCGAACAGATCTTTAGGATCTGTGTCCTGCTGTAGCTCTTCGACATTGTTGATTCCGGTAAGCCAGCCTCTAATATTGTAACTGTAATGTACTTTCTGTAAAGGGCTTGTTACGTTGTTCCCTACATTCTTAACGATCAATTGCCCCAGATCATCATAACTATTGTTTGCTAAAACTTCAACGGTTCCGCCATTGATCTGATGGGTATGGGTTAGCAAACGATCCTGAGGCGAATAGGTAAATTCTTCTTTTACTGTCAGTTCCGTATCTCCAGACTTACGTTTGTGTTTGGTAATACTGTAAAGCACCTTTCCGGTAAAATCAAGTTTACTATCGGTAGTAGTGTAACCGCTCAGATGATTCTGAATTCGGGTGCTTATAGCTCGGGCTTTGGTATCGTAAAAGGTGGTAGTGGTTTCTCCTAATGTTTCTGAGGAGGTAGTCAGGGCTCTTGTCCAGCTTCCGGTCACTAAACCTTTGGTATTATCTAAAACAGCCTGATCTTCGACAGAAGCAGGTCTAACCGGAGCATTAGGATAATCATAGTCATCGTAATAAGTAACCGTTAAAAGTTTAAAATTTACCGGAGCATTATTATTGCTATAGTATATCGTTATATTGTCGCCTATAGTTCCTATATAGCCTCTGCTTTCATACAGAACAGTAGCCGTATTCTGTTCATCCTGCAACGATTTTCTATTGGCGGATCCCGGAGGTACACCGCTCCAACCTGTATAAACAGGTCTGCCAAAACCATCGTATTTGGTAATGAGCCAGCCTTCAGCGGTTTCATCTTTAAAAGGCGAAAAAGCCGGCCCCGTCGCGACGGGACGATCGAGTTTGTCATAGACAATATACTCCCATTGTTTTCCGGGTAGTTTTTTTTCCACCAGACGATTGCGATGATCGTATTTGTACTGATAACACAAGCCGTTTAAAACATCATTGCTAACAACACCTGTTACTTTTGGCGGCAGTACATAGCTCAGATTGCCATACCTGTCATAAACATAGTAAGTGTCATGTTTATCACCTGAATTGTAAGTTCTTTTAAGGATGACCTGCCCTTCTTTGTTTTTAAATTCTACTGTGGAGCCTGATGATTCACTTGGATTTGCTGTTGTATTTTCATCATAGGTTATGGTTTTATACAATTGATTGGCTGCATAATTGCCCTCATCTGAAAAAGCAGTGCTAAACAGTCCCAATCCCGCATCCCAGGTTGCAGTGGCTGTAAATAATCTTACTTCATCAGCAGTGTTGGTCTGATAATCCATTTTGATTTCGTGTCCGCTATCCATAGCCCAAGCATCCCCTGGAGCTGCTTGTCTTAATACTCTGTTCAGAGGAGAGGCTTCCAGTTTTTTCTGAGAAAATGGATTAGCTGTATTATCATACGTCTGGGTACCGTAAAAACCTGTTAACGCATTGATAGCAACAGCAGGATCTATTCGGGTATAATTATCCCCTCCGTTCTGGGAAGCATAAGGCAAATATTCTTTGACTTGTCTTCCAAAAACATCATACTCCACAGGAGTAATGATATCTTTTCCACCTTCTCCCTGACCAATAGCAATGGTTTGTACCGGACGTCCGAGTCCGTCAAAATAGGTTATGCTTTGATTTTTCTCGTCTTTGGTCAGCGCATTTAGACCTGCAGTCTGAACCGGTTTCTTTGGCGTTACTGTATAAATATAGTTATCATCACTAAAAGTCTGGGCTTTTGCGCCAAAACCGATAAGGAATACTAAAATTAACAGCGGTATATATTTTTTCATTAGGTTGTAATTTCTCATTAAAAAATAAATCTAAATATTCACTTTACATTAGTGATTGTCATACGTACAGGTTCCATGGGTATTGGCGTAATTCTGACCGTTAGTATTTATATCACTAGACGCCATAAAATTAGCATTCCTCTGGCTCGCAGTAGAGAAGTATGTACCAAAAGGAACTGTATAGGTTACTGTTGATCCTATAGATCCTGTTCCACAATTGTTTCGGATAAAATCCTCACTTCTTTGTTCATTATAAAAACCACAGACCCCATTGGCATTGGCATAATTCTGTCCGTTTTGAGCCACATCATTCTGGGCTTTCATATTGGCATCTGCCTGTGATGATTCTGACCAATGAGTACCAGCAGCCACGGTATAGGTAACAGCCGAACCCCATTGACCTGCGGGACAATTATTTTTTGTAAAAATGCCACTGGTGGCTGTATTGTAAAAACGACAAGTCCCATTATTATTGGCATGGGCCTGACCAAATACATCACATCTTTGATTAGCCCTGTAATCTGCATCAAACTGCGACTCTCTCGATGTAATTCGTCCCGCCGGAAGTGAATAATCTGAAGAAGACCCTACACTGCCTGCAGGGCAATTGTCTTTAGCATATGATTTAGTAATGGCTGCACTGTAAAAGGTGCAATACCCTTTAGCATTAGCATTGGCCAGTCCATTATTGTTCACATCCTGTTGTGCCAAATCATCTGCAGCTGCCTGTGACTCTCTCGAGAAGTGTCTTCCAGCAGGAACGATGTAGACCTCTGTTGAACCCTCTCCACCCGACGGACAATTATTTTTGGTGAATGAACCACTTTTTTCAGTATTGGCGAAAGTACAATACCCATTAGTATTGGCATTGGTCCTACCATTTGCATTAAATAAAGTCAATCCTTTTGAATCAGCATGAGCTTGTGAATCTGTTGAAGTTTCGGCACCTGCGATCTGACTAAAAAACACGCTTGACCCTACTCCACCGGGAGCACAATTATCCTTAGTAAAGGAACCGCTAAAGGCGATACTGCTGAATGTACAATACCCATTCGTATTAGCATAAACCTCACCTTTTGCGTTGAATAAAGCCAATCCTTTTGCATCTGCATCAGCTTGTGAAAGTGTTGAAGTTTTAGCACCTTCAACCTGGCTATAAGGTACACTTGATCCTACTCCACCGGTATCACAATTAATTCTGGTAAATGAACCGCTTAAAGCAATACTTCTGTACGTACACTCTCCTTTACTATTGGCATTGATCTGACCGTTTGTATTGAATAAGGCCAGTCCTTTTGAATCGGCATGAGCCTGAGAAATATCTGAAGTCTCCGCTCCTGCCACCTGACTAAAAGGTACAGTTGATCCTACTCCACCCGCATCACAATTATCTTTGGTAAAGGATCCGCTTAGAGCAATACTTTTAAATGTACAATATCCTTTAGCATTGGCGTTGATCTGACCGTTTGTATTGAATAAGCCTAGTCCTTTTGAATCGGCATGGGCCTGAGAAATTGTTGAGGTTTCCGCGCCTTCAGCCTGACTAAAAAACACATCTGATCCGACACCACCAGCCGGACAATTAGTTTTTCTGAACAAACCGCTTCGGGCAATACTTCTGTACGTGCACTCTCCTTTGCTATTAGCATTGGCCTGTCCGTTTGCATTTATATCTGCCAATGCTTTTCTATTGGCATCTTCCTGTGAAATCGTTGAAGTATATACCCCGGCAGCTACTACATATTCTATTGGTGAACTACTACCTCCAACAGGACAGTCATTTTTTGTAAATACTTGGCTCTGTCTCGTGTTTTCATAGATAATCTGCCCTTTATAATTGTAACGATATACTTGTAAAATGTTTTTATCCTTATCCCTGACCGATTTTAATCTGTTAAGTTCATCATACTCATAATAACTTACCAATCCCTTTGGATCGGTCATGCTGCTTATTCCTATTAAAGGCATATAAGTGTAGGTCGTTACCATACTTTTGTCCAGTGCCGAATCATTACGCAATGCACTTAGTGCTGTTATTAAAGAAGCTTCATTTCCTGTCCTGGAGGATGCATTTTCTATGGCTGTAATTAAATTGGCAGGAATAACAACAGGTTTGATGCTCTCTATTTTTGCCACCACCTGACTTCTGTTATACCCCCACACTACCGTTATATTAGCATCTGTCGTCATCAAAGCGGGAGTTGTATTGTCTGTAGTTACGGACCCTATAAAATTCACATTTCCACTTAAGTCATAACCATAAAATTTTCTCTTTTCTACAGGATTGACATTTATTCCTTTTGAAAAAGATACGGGCTTAAATAAATTACTTAAAACAGACTTAAATTCATATTTATAAGAGTCGCTTACTTCTCCGTTTTTCTTGTTTACGATTTGCACTACCGGTGAAACAAAATTTTTATTGACCATAGCCTGAGAAACAGCATCCGCAAAATCATAAGGATAGAAGATTTCATTTACTACTTTAGTCTTAGTATCATATGTAGTTGTGACCTTTTTTTGCTTATAATGATCATTATATTCTATTTCAACCGCTCGGTCTACAGGCTCATCTTTATAATATTCCGTTGTTTTTTTGTTGTAAATAAATTTATCACTATCAAACTCTTTGTATACATTAAAATAGTAAAAATCTTTAACTGTATGTCCTGGTCCAATCTCTTGATTGGCACTCTTAGCCACCTTAGAATCAATTTTTAAACTTTTAGGATAATTAGGATTATTTAGGATCGTCAATGGCGCACGATCTAAGTTTATGCCAGTATCAAAATAGAGATTGGTTTCTTCAGAAAGTTTTTTACCGGTTGTGGTAATCGTATTATTGGAATAGATTAATTTACTTTTTTCAGAACCTACAGACAAATCCTGTCCTGCCGGCTGAGAGGGAAAAGTGGTCGATATTATTGACGGCGTATTAAACTGCGTCATTTTGTACCCTTGAGGGTAAATCATTTTCTTAACCCCATAACTTCCAGCTCCGGGTAAATAAGTATAGGAAACAGTATTATTTGCAGCCGATCCAAAATTTCCGCCGCAATTGCTGCATAAAAACTTTTCGGGTATTAAACTTTTAATTTTTACTACACACTCTTTTACAGAAAGATATCCCACCGGAGAACTGTTATTCATGCCAAGATTATAAGGTCTTGAACTTGCATTTAAAACATTTTCATTTAGGGGAATTTCTGCATAAGGGAACTGGATATCTGTCCTAGTTGGCGCCGTCTCTTTTGATGCATAAGTGGTAAATAAATCAACATTGCCGTTAAACTGAATTCCACTTCCTAATCCGGCAGTATCTGTATAATCATAGTATTTTGTCACGGGTTCCCCTATGGCGGGATAGTCTGTTGTTGAACTCACTCTTATCCCCCCTACAGGAACAGTACCTCCATCGCTGGTGTGTTGTGCAACAACAGCATCATAAAAATTTAAGTTTATTTCTGCCTCCAGATTTTGTGTTCTATTGTAGTCCGTTCGAATTTTAAATTCATAGGTCCCAGCCGGAATAATAAACTTACCACTGCTGTCCTTAGTTACTGCACAATTATTAAAACTCAAACAATTGCTATCAATTTGTGACAATTCGTTTAATTGCAAAGATACAATCGGGATGTCTTTCCCCTCTTGTGTACGGGTTCTGGGAACTAATGTATAATAAGGCGTAGTCGGATCAAAACCAACTGGTAGCTCTGCAGAAGTCCTGCGAATACTCATATCTATAAAATTTACGTTCCCAATATAATGACTTAAGGTTGCTACGACATTACTATCAAAAGTTTTAGTAAAAACACTTTCTTTAACAGGATTGGCATTTTCTGAAAAATCGGATTTAAACTGTAATTTAATCCCAACATTGGGTTCGTTATTCGAACTCTCGTTTTTAATCGCTAAATTTTGCTCATACTGTACCTCAGTTCTTCCTCCTGTTGGATAATAAATCGTTTTCAAAGCGCCCTTTTGGGTTTCGAAAAAATTGGGCTTTTTATTCGCATTATAGTTTGTTCCCTCCACTAAAAAAGGAGTATTGTTATTTGCTCCGTTGGAAAATCCCCAATAATCCAAATTGTTAGGATAATCGTAAATAGTATTAGCAAAATCCGGTAGGTCTGCATTATAATAGTCAAAACCGTGAAAGAATATGTTATTTTTAATAATATTGTCCAGTACATTTCTCCTGCCTGAATAACTAAAACTGTAAGAACTTACCGTTTTATCATTCATATCTTTTACAATGATTTTATTGTAAACTTCATAATTGTTCAATTTTATATAATTGAAACTAATCTTAAAATTTTTAGTATCAATCGATTTTAAAATCTTTCTTTTTATAATGTCGTTAGTACACCCTTGGTTGTTTACATCAGCCACAGGAGGAGTACGTTTTTTAATTTGAAGACTTGCATAAAAATTGTAAGTCATAAAGTCATTGTCATCGTAAACAAAGTTGATTTGCTCGCCATTATTTACAATAATCTTTGATAATTGCCAACTTGAGGTATAAGTCGGAAGACCTTCCTCAAGAAAAGCATTGTATCCCCTAAAAGGCGTATTGACCTCCTTCTGTTCAAAAAAATACTGATTTGCACTGGCATCTGTTAAAATGAAGCCTTCAATAATTTGATCATTGTTTGCATTTCTTAGTATTTGAATTTTATTGTCATGTTTTGATAAAAAAGCCGGGGTTCCGTCTATGCCGATTTTAAACGAAAAACGAATCCCATTTACACTTACATTGTATTTATCGGCCTCTCCGTCATAAAAGTTTGAAGCCATTTTATTGGCTTCGTGATCCATAATCACATCATTATTAATGTAATTGTTTATGATTTGTTTCGTCGCTGCATTATTAAATCCTCTTGGATGTTCGTCCGGTAAACCTCTTACTTCTCTGCTCACGACACCTCCCACACTTAATTGCCACCCCAATCCCATTATCGATGGTGTTTCTTCTAATCGGTTTCCGCTATAATTGTAACTCAATTGAATAGGCAGACTAAGTTCTCCTACATTTCCGGTAAAAAGTTCAATATTTTTTTGCAATCTACCATAAAATAGATTTACAGGTATTTCTCCAAAGGTTCCCAATCGTGCCGCTTCAGGAGAAACCGGAAACGTTAACAAATCGGGATTTAAGGTACTTTGCTGGCTATAAGCCGCATTCCAAAAAACAAAAATTAACAAAAATCGGGTTATTACTTTCTTCATAATTTTAAACTATTAAACTGACACTGGCAGTTAAACAAATTATTTCCTTGTGTTTTTTAATTAACAGATTTAATCACTTTTACAGATTCCGTTTTCACATCGGTTCTGATTTTAATAATGTAGATTCCTTCTGAGTATCCGCTCAAATTGACCGGTACGGTTCTGCTGTTGATGTCAAATTCCTGTAAAGTACGTCCGGTGATATCGATCACAGTAGCAGTACCTTCTTTAAAATCGTACCCTATAATCACATTGGTGTAAGTGGATGCAGGATTCGGAATGGCTTCGATACTAGACTTTACTTTATCTACTTTTGTTTTGTCTTTGAGCTTTACTACCCAAAAATCATTGCCTCCCATACTGCCGTTTTTATCTCTCGATGCGGCCGAATTGGAGGTTCCTGCCATCAGATAGCCTCCGTCTCTGGTCTCGATTAACTTCCTAAGGATATCTTCTCCGGCACTGCCTACGGTTTTGTTCCAGATTTCTTCTCCTTTATCGTCAATTTTCATCGCAATATAATCGTTGATGCCTTCTTTTTCTTTACTGACGGAGTTAAGTGCTTTGGCAACGATCCCTTCACGCGGGCGCCTGCTTTCGCTTTGTGCATAACCGCCTATGAGATAGCTTTGATCTTTATTTTCTACCAGAGAGGTCAGGATGTCTGTTTTTCCAAAGTCATAGGTTTTGCTCCATACCACCCCTCCGTCTTTATCGAGTTTCAGTATCCAGTAATCGGTTCCGTTTCCGACTATACCGCCCATAGTGGTTAACGCATTTTTACTGTTGGAATTTCCTCCGGCAATATAACCGCCATCAGCTGTCTGGTGAATGACATAAGGCTGATCGTCTCCTTCGGCTCCATAAGTACTTTGCCATTGGATTTCTCCTGTATCATTTATTTTAAGAACCCAAAAATCTCCAATTCCTTTATTGTTCTCGGTTTTATCCCCTGAAACAGGCGAGTTGGAATAACCTGCCAGTATGTATCCATTATCTGTGGTTTGCTCCATACTCCTCAACACATCGGTATAGGCTCCTCCGTAAGTCTTTTGCCATTCGACATCGCCCTGTTTGTCCAGTTTAACAATCCAGTAGTCCATATTACCTCGGCATTTCTCTGATTTGTTAAACTGATCTGCTTTTTTGGTTGCCTGAGGGGTTCCGTTTGTCCCGGTAAGTACATTCCCTGAATAATCGGAACTCGAAGATCCTCCTAACATATAACCTCCGTCTTTGGTTTGAAAAGCGCATAAGAGTTCGTCTTTTCCTTTACCGCCAATGGTTCTTTGCCATTGTTCACTGCCCGAAGCATCTAATTTGATGACCCAAAAGTCAGTAAGTCCTTTGCATTTTTCATTCTTTTGAAAACCTCTTCCCGAATCTGAAGTTCCTGCCAGAATAAAACCTCCGTCTCTGGTGTTTTTAATGCTCTGCAGTAAATCAAATCCGCTTCCGCCTATGCTTTTCTGCCAGACCAGATCTCCTTTTTCACTCATTTTCCAGATCCAGTAATCCAGATCCCCATGATTATCATCGTCTTTATTTCCGGTTTTATTTGACAGAGAGCTGCCCGCGAGAATAAAACCGTAATCGGCCGTAGGCTGTGCATCAAACAAATAATCAGCGTGCTGCCCCCCATATGATTTTTCCCAGAGGATGTCCTGAGAATACATAAAGAAGGGGAAGATCAAAAAAAGTAACAGGTAACGTTTTTTCATAAATATTCTATTCTGGTTTAGTCTTTTCAAACATTGTATTACTGGGCCAAAACTAATACTCTATTGATTACAATCTTTACGGCTTTCCACATTGCACTGATTTTTGTGCAAAATTTATCCCAATAAACCTAACTATTCTCAACAAAACCGATATCTGACAGCATAATGCAATAAATATGCACAACCAGGTAATACCCGGTAATCTAACAAGAAAAATTTTACGAGTTAAATTCGAAGTTCAAAACAACAGGAAAATTTTATAGTCCTTTAAGATCATTTTATTCTACAAAAAAAGTGCAATGATTAAAAAATCACTGCACTTTATAAACCTTAACGCTCTGCGGCACTACGCTATCTTGTAAATCGACTGTATATGCTTAATGCATTTCCTTCATGTCGAAATTAGATTCAATTTATTCTTTATGATGCGGACAGCCCGAAGCGTCTCCGGAAGATCCATTTTTATACGTTCCCGGGAATTGTTCTTCTATTAATCGTTTCTGATCGGCTGATACGTCTTCCATTTTACGGAGTGTATTAACTTGTATGTGCGGCCAGCTTGTTGTGCCTCCGTCATCTCCAAAATCAAACTCGAAAAATATGACTTGTTCGTATTGCAGCTGAAGGATTTCCTTTTCGTTTTCGACAACGGTTTCAATCCACATTCTCATGTTCATTTCGACTGTAGGCACAAAACGATTGACAAACGGAACATTTAATATTCCTCCCTGTGCTCCGGTTTTATTCTTAGATGACATTTCAATCAGTACATGGTTTTTTAACACATCGCTTTTCAGCGTATCACGAAGACGTAAATCTGGTCGTACTGAATACGGATATAAAGGATGAGCTAATATTCTCTGGGTGTAGATTTTATTCTCACCTTCATCGTTTTTATCATCCAGTGTCTCAAATACCCAAGGCGGTGGAGGTGCATCCAGATTTATGGGCTCATTACTCGAATCTGCTCCTCCCATTGTTTGCGAAATGGAAAGATGTTTATAGTCCCAGTCTGCGAATCCTTCCGGATACTGTGGTGCACCTTTAATCAAATAACCTGATTTACCACGCTTTAAATCTCCCAGTAATGTAATGGTACTTCCATGCGGAATTACCCCGCTTCTCGAAATAGAATAATCGGGTATAAAATAAGCTCCGGTTTGCCCTGCTCCAACTTTTAGTTCTTTTGCAGCAATAATCTCGTAGTATTTTCTTCCGTTTAAGTTTTCCTGTGTTACATATTCTTTCTCTCCCTGATCGTTCTTGATCAAAAACAGAGTTTCATCCTGATAACCGCTTTTGTATAAATCTTTATTTGGATTGCTGGGTGATACGGCATGAATACCACGGTCATCTTTAATTGTTTTTTCAGTTGCCGCATAGTTAAAGATATCACTCAGCCACAAGTACATTCCATTCTCCTCATGAATTGGAGTATATTGCAAAGCATCCTGACCTGCTACACGGTTTACACTTTTAATGCTTTGTTCGTACTTCACCGCTCCGCAAAATTGCTCATTTGCACCGCCACGGTTTCGAACACCTCCCGGTACCAGATTAAAAGTAAGTTTTTCGATATACTCCTCGCACTCGAAACTGTATTTTCCTGGAATAGTGCCTGCGTTGGTACCCGGTGAAGGCATGATGGTAGTGTGTATACCACTGCCAATCATTTTTCTCTGGCTCTGATCGTCACTGTCATTGTTGTTGTAACTAACCCAGGTACCTTCTAATACCTGTAAAATGCCATAATCTACATTTTTTACAATTTTCTGAAGGTCTTCTTCATAAAAAGGTCTGATTGGATCTTCAATCTGAACTTTTTGATACCCGAACATCAATTGATGCAACACTCCTTTCTCTTCCTGGACTGCTTCAAATAAGGCTTCATTTGCCTGTTGAGCAAAACCAGTGGTCAGCTGATTTAAATCTCCACCTTCTTCAAGGTTTTTACGTTTTAACATGGTAAACTATTTTTTAGCGTTAATAACTTGTGTATCCAAAGTAACCCAATTTATGGTGATTACGTACCAGTATTAATACCCGTTTTATAGTGTAAAAACCAAAAAAAACCTCCAAAATCAAATGACTTTGGAGGTTTCTATTTTTTAGGAATAAATCCTGATAATTTTAGTTCATGATATCATTGAACTCGTGTAATGATTTCAATGTGCTTTCGTAGAATAAGATTGCAGCAATTAAATTTCCTTTATCAGAGTAAGGCATCATTTTTCTTTGAAACTCTACAGTAGTATCTAAAAATACTGTTGTTCCTTCTGCCTGACCGTCTAACACTTTTTTGTGCTCACTATCGTCCGGAATACCTAAATCTGCCATAGTAACACCAGGTTTTGTAACCAAAGCGATATAAGGAAGTGTTTTTACTAAAACTTTAATACGCTCGATGTACAATTCCAAAAGCTCTCCTTTTTGCATACCGCTCAATTCTTTTTGATCATGGTATTTGCGGATAATAGCTGTTGTACTGATTATACTTCTTGGAGCATTTTTTGCCTGTGCCGAAATAGCTCCAGTTGCAAAAAAGAAAAAGAAACTTACTAGAATTATTTTACTTTTCATTTTACTAATGTAATTGGTTGTTTGAGGAACACAAAAGTATACAAATTAACTTAAGCCGCAACTTTAATGATTCCTTTTTTTTAAAAAAAATTAACATTTTATTTTATGTCAATCTATAAGACAATTCTGAGGTACTGGAGAGCACATTTCAGGAATTAAGTGATGGTTCGTTTTTTACAGAAATCCTGCTATTTCAAAGTAAATCCTTACTTCGGCTTACGATTTGATAACTCTGAAACGTCCCGGATACTTGATCCAGATGCTTTTTTTATTACCGTAGTAGTCCATAAAATCTTCACAAACAAAAACGGCATGTGCAGTAGACCACGCCACAACTCCGCAGTATTCACTTCCGGATTGTCGTTTTAACTTCAGTACTTGTTTGCCTTCTTTGAATCCTAAATATTTATAAATGGTAGGAGTATATACTGAACCATCTTCTAAGTCTTCTAATGCTTTCTCAAAAGTATCGACCTTATCAATAATTTGCTTATACTTAGCCATTACGGCATAGGTTAGTATGGCGTAATCGGTAATTTGCTCACTTTCGGGATTGTCTTTGATATAGATGAAACCGGCAGATATTTTAGCTTTACTGATTTCGTCCTCTTGCAGATTGAATGATGCATTATTTTTTAAAGTGATTTTATGAATGTTATCACCTGTCTTTTCGTTTTCAAAAAGATTGTCTAATCCATAGACATTTAAAGAAGCCTTAATAAAGGCAATCGACGAACAATTGGTCCGTTCTCCCTGTTTAAAACTTTCGAATATTTTATCTGAGCTTAACTGTGAATAAGAATTTGAACAGGCAAATATTAAAAATAAAAATAGTGAAGTAACAGCTTTCATTGTCTTAGTATTTTATAATTAATCCCAATTCATTTTTGGGCATATATTGATTCTACAAATCTATAAAAATCAACGTAAAATTGTTTTTTACTTCTCAGTTTTTATCAAAAATTGTTGCGAATACTCTAAGTAAATCCATTTGAAAGGGTTACGATTGCATTAACTTGAAACTTTTCTGTTTTCTAAAAAATGAAGCAGACCTGTTTTTAGCTTCTGATGGACTTTAACTCTAAACCGGTTCTTTTTTCCAATTGCAAATACTTCTCTTAGTTTTTTATCAAAAATAATTCTCGCCATTTTTTCGTACACAAGTATAAACACCTGTTTTTAAACACATTAAAACAAAAATAGCATTTTTTAACTAACTTTATAATAGCTAAATCTAACTAATCAGTTGAATAGAACTCAACACTAACAAACTATAATTATGGCAACAACAGTAGTACCTCCTGACAAAAAAAGCAATTATGAAAAGTTGTTTGCATCCTGTATCATAAAAGAAGCTAAATATCCTGAAATTGATACATTGGTAGCCAAAATAGTTTCAAGCAAAAGCAGATATCAATCTGTTGGCGATCCTTTAAATATTCCGTGGTACATGATTTCTATTATACATTGTATGGAAGGAAGTCTGAACTTTACTACTCATTTGCACAATGGCGACACACTAAATAATTATACAACTCACGTTCCTGCGGGTCGTCCGATAACCGGAAAACCTCCATTTACATGGGAAGCAAGCGCCAAAGATGCCTTAATTTACGACAAGCTAAATTCATGGACGGACTGGAGCATTGCCGGAATTCTTTACAGACTTGAACTGTTTAACGGATTAGGGTATTACAAACAGGGAATTAACTCTCCTTACTTATGGAGTTATTCGAATCAGTACACTAAAGGTAAATATGTTCAGGACGGTAAATACGATCCAAATGCGGTTTCAAAACAATGCGGTGCCGCTGTTTTACTGCGCCGTATGATGGAACAGCATTTAATTACACTGCCTAACACTCATATTGTAGAACAAATCATCGCGCAGGGAAATAAAACGATGTACTATTCCGGAAAGGTTACAAACGAAGCTACCGAGCTCCAAAAACTCCTTAATAGTGCCGGAAGTGTTCTTAGAATTGACGGAAAAGCGGGAGAAAGAACTTCAACCGAATATTTTAAATTTAGCAAAACTTATTTAAAAGGAGATCCGAGAAGATTTTAAACGGTCAGACAAATTTAATAGATCTGTTTTAGGTTTTACTTTTTAAAATACGACTATGATTCCGAATGTTTTTTCAAAATATTCTTGTTTCTTAAAACCTTCCATTTCTAAACTAACTTTTGTCGAAAAACGGTTATGACAACACATAACTTGTTCATTTTATCTTCGAAAAAAACTATAAAAAACTACGTAACACTATTGTTCGCTGCAATTGCTACAAATATATCGCTCCTCCGGAGCTTTTTGATAACGGAAAATTACAATTGCTATAACTATATTGCTATACCTATTTTGCTCCTCCGGAGCAGTTATAGAATTTCTTTAGATAGAGATTTTTAATCTACACAAAAATTTAGAGATGAATTACTTTTGAAACAGCTCCTTTTTTTATCTTCATCTAAAACTAACCGCAAAAAAAACATCTGACATAACTATTTATATGCCAGATGTAGTCACAAATCAACCTTCAATTAAAATTTTACTTTACCAAATAGGTAATATTATCATTCTCTTTTACCACATAAGTAGCAGTATCTGCTTCGCAAAGCCTGAAATAACCAAAGGCAAAATTATTGGCATTCGTAGTGTTTACGATATTACCCCTGATATTTTCGGGAGGAATAGAAAAAGGGCTTCCTCCGGATATTTCTAAGATAAGTCTCATATAGTTGTAAAAATTCTTGGAAATACCACGGTTTATAATCGAAAGACTTATTCCGGGTTTCAAATCAGGATCTGAAAATCGCGGATATATTTCATTTCCATTAAATAATTCATCATCGAACAACGTATAGGATGGAAGACGAAGAATACTACTTTTATAATCTGTAAGGTAAAAGTTCACCTGATCTGCCGGATCTTTAAAATAAAATGATATCTCATACAAATCATCTCCGGCAACATCCGGAACTCGCTTCTGCTCTATTCTGTCAATAGGCGTCACTGAGATCAACTTTTCGGCAGCCGTGAAAGTCTGCCCTTCTGCCTCAACAGAAAGTACATAATCCATATTGATCACGGGCACAAAATTAGTACATACATAAGATCCCGGTTCAGTTTCATTAAAAGTAAAAACATCTCCTTTACTATTGGTCACTTTTACTTTTGCTCCCGAAACTTTTGGCGTTTTGTTATCGTAATAAGGGGCCGTTTTACTCACCTTGATTATCTGCTCATTACCGGATGTTCCTTTTTTCCAGATAATTTCAGCGTCTACTACTATTCTTGTTTCACCGGTTTCTAAATCAAGTTTTACCACGTCATCACAAGAAGAGAAAAACAGTACCAAAACAAGACTCAAAACAGCTAGTGTTTTCTTTTTTATCGTTTTTATATCAATCCTTTGCATATTCATTAAAATTTAAAATTATAAGAAACTCCAGGTACTATCCCGAAAATAGAAAGTCTTTTAGTCTCATTCATTCCCGAATCTTCATTTGTTGCAAAAGTCATCGCAGCCGCATTTTTTCGGTTGTAAATATTATAAAGACTAAATACCCAATAGCTCTGCCATCCCTTCTTTTTGTCCGGTTTTGGCGTATAAGTAGCTGCCACATCCAAATGATGGAAAAGCGGCAATCTGTTTTCATTCCTTAAGGAGAAGTTTGGAACATTAATACCTCCAAACTCATAATACCCATTTGCATACGTTACCGGCTGACCTGACTGCAAACTGAAATTTGCATTAAAAGACCACTTTTTATTGTATTCATAGTTCCCCACAATACTCAAATTGTGTAGTTTATCATACCCTGATAAATACCACTTACCATTTGCAATTCCTGGCTCTTCGGGTGTTCTGCCGGGTGTTTTTTGTTCGGCTCTTGATAAAGTATACGAAACCCAGCCTGTAAATGGTCCTGTATTTTTTCGCAGCATTAATTCCATACCGTATGATCTTGCTTTACCGTTCAAAATCACCTGCTCTATGTTGTTATTGGCCAAAATATCGGCTCCATCAATATAATCAATACGATTTTTGATTTTTTTATAGAACAACTCTCCTTCGAAAGAGTATTCATTGTCTTTAAAATTCTGAAAATAACCTACGGCATACTGATCCAACAACTGCGGTTTGGTAAAAGGGCCGCTTGGTGTCCAAATCGTTGTTGGCAAAGGAAACTGCGTATTCGATAACATGTGAATATACTGCGCCATTCGGTTGTAACTCGCTTTTACTGAAGTAGTCTCATTAAAAGCATACGATACGGCAGCACGCGGTTCGAAATTATCAAACTTACTGATGGTTTCTCCTCTTTTATAAGTTATACTTCCCGTTGGAGTTCCTTCTTCATAAATTTTATACAACGGATTGTAAACTACTGCTTTCCCTCCTTCATAGGTATTGATTTCTTCCCCTCCTAAACGGTAAAACATACTGTAACGAAACCCGTAGCGAAGGTTCAGTTTTTCGGTAATCTGATGTTCAAAATCCAGATAAACAGAAGATTCAAAAGCATACTTTTTATCCAGTTGTTTGTAATTAAACTGTGAAGTACTGTTCGTAGGCTTTACGGTTCCGGGATTAAAATCGTAATACTGACCGTCTATTCCGTAATTCAACTTTAATTTTTCTGATACAGTCTGGCTCCACCCATATTTAAGTCCATAAGTCTGAATGTTATTGTTCCATTTAAAACCTTCTCTATCCAGATCCAGATTAAACTTATAATCACTGAAGTAAACGGATAAGTTGGTATTTAAATTCTCCGAAAACTTATGTTTCCAGCTTAAAATCCCCATTGTATTTCCATAAGTGCTGTTAAAAAGGTTATTCAGATCAAAAAGGTCGTTTCCAAAATACCCTGAAAAAGACAGTGTATTATTGGCTCCTAAACGATAATTGAACTTAGCATTCAAATCATAAAACATAACAGAATTTTTACTATCAGCCAGTTTCATGAATAAATGGGCATACGACGCACGTCCTGCAACAATAAAAGATCCTTTTTCTTTTTGAATAGGTCCTTGTACCAACAAACGACTTGAGATCAAACCAATACCTCCGTTAACTTTGTAGTTTTCAAAATCGCCCGTTTGTTGTGTGATATCCAGAACAGAAGAAACACGTCCACCATATTTAGAAGGAATTCCTCCTTTATATAAATCTAATCCACTTACAATATCAGGATTGAAAATCGAGAAAAAACCAAACATATGAGAATCAGCATAAACCGGACCTCCATCTACCAAAATCAGGTTCTGATCGGCTGCACCACCGCGGACATTAAAACCCGATGAAAGTTCTCCGGCGTTGGTCACTCCGGGTAATGTCAATATCGATTTTAAAGGATCTGCTTCTCCCATAGCCACAGGAATTCGTTTGATCTCGGCCATCGAAAGTTTGTTTACACTCATTTGAGTATTTTTAACATCAGCAGCCTTATTGGTGGTTACTACTACCTGCTCCAGCTCGTGACTGTCTGAATCCATATAAAAATTGATTTTTGAATCGTCTGAAATTACAATTTGTTTTTCAGTGTTTTTCAAACCCAGATAGCTGATCGATACCGTGTAATTTCCTTTGTCCAGTGTTATAGAGAATTTCCCTTCTGCGTCAGTTGTAGCACCGGTAGAAAGTTCTTTGATGAAAATATTTGCTCCAATAACCGGCTGCTTATTCTCGTCAAAAACCTGACCGCTCAGTTTATTTTTTTTTTTAGGTGCTTTGGTTGCCTTTTGCTTTACAAAAATATTATTGCCAACGATAGAAAACTGCACCGCTGCACTTTTATTAAGCTCATTAACCAATTCTTTTATGCTGATGTTTTTATACGTCTTTGTTTCGGTGAAATACTTTTGACTGGTATTGATTTGATCTGTATGGGCAAATTTGAAATCACTCTGGCTTTCAATTTGTTTAAAGAATTCTTTTAGTGTTACTGATTTATCAACAGTTATGGTAACGTTTTGAGAAAACACTCCCCAGCTGAATAAAAAAAAGCACGCTGAAATTATATGCTTCATGAAATTTTGTATTTTTGAAATTATTAAATGAGATAGTTTCCTGCTATCCTGATCATGAGGAGGATGTTTAGTTTCGCGGCTAGTGCATCCTTTTTCTTTTCTATTGAAAAGTAATTACTTTTAATTCTTCATTTATTTCAAAGTTTAGGTTATACATTTTAGATATTAATTGAATCGTTCTTTTAAAATCTTCTTTTTTATTAATTCGTATGGTAATACGATGGTCATAATATTCCTTTGGGAATTTCAATGTATAACAAAAACATGCTGAAATGATATGTTTCATAAAATTTTGTATTTTTGAACATTATTAAACTGGATAATTCTTGTTATCCTGACCATGAGAAGGATGTTTAGTTTCGCGGCTAGTGCATCCTTTTTCTTTTCTATTGAAAAGTAACTTCTTTCAATTTTTCATTTATTTCAAAATTTAGGTTATACATTTCGGATATTAACTGGATAATTATTTCAAAATCTTCTTTTTTATTGATTCTCAATGTAATGTGCTGATCGTAATATTCCTTTGGAAATTTCACCGTGTAACCATAGTTTGCTTTAATGTAGGTCGCAAGAACGGCTAGCTTTTCATTTTCAAAATCGGTAAATCTTTCAAATTCAGATACCTCAACCGTATTATTGGCATAGGTAAATTTTTCACCGGGTACGAGTATCCATTTTTGAGTCTGATCTTTTACGCTCATCTCGACGCTTCCTTCAAAAAGGGCTACCGAGACTTCCTTCCGGGTATATCCTTTTACTAAAAAAGAAGTTCCCAAAACAGTAGTTGTCGTCTCATTGCAAAAAACCTGAAAGGGATGTTTCTTATCCTTTGTTACATGAAAGTGCGCTTCTCCTTTAATTTCAATTTTACGATTAGTTTTAAAATTATCGGCATACTCGATTCTGGAACCAGGGCTTAACTCCACCTTAGAACTGTCCGGTAAAAAAATCGTTTTCACAATTGAAGTGGTATTTTCAATTACATTTGAAGCCAATTCAATCTTCTGCTGATGCTGTTCTTTATCAAAGAAAAGTCCCACTCCGACAAATGCAAAAAGTAAAACGGCTGCAGCAGCAGCATAATGCCATGCTTTAAATCTTTGTTTTTTTGGAGGGAAAGCTTTAGATTGAAATACTTCCCAGGAAGCTTCTTTCTCTGCATCAGAATGTGAAATGGGAATATCATCCCAGATCTTATTTAATTCTTCTTCTACTTTTTTATCATTCATATCTTTGGGGCATTAAAGTTTCTGACAATAAAATCCTTGCTTATTAAAAACACCATACACCATATCCTTAATCTCCCTGTTGGTTTCGATTGTCAGAACATGATTTTTGTCTTCTACGTCAAAATTCATGATACAATCAGAAATAACAAATTGAAGGAGCGCTACAACAAATTTTGCTTCTTCCTTTGTGGTAACGTCCGTTTTATAAGTTTCAATATTCATTTTATGTTCTCATTTTTATAGATAACAAACGAGAACAAAAAAGTTCCTAATGATTTTCGACTTTTTTTCGAATAAATTTACTGGCGAGGTAAATATGATTGGCTATGGTCTTTTCAGAAAGATCCGTCAAAGCTGCAATCTCCTTATAGCTAAGGTTTTCCAGTTTATGTAAAGTGTAGATTTTTTGTTGTTGTTCAGGAAGCTCATTTATTAAATTATTTAATATTTCCTGTCTTTCCTCAAAAATTTCATGATCGTTATCCTCTTTTTCCATCACAACATGTGAAGGCTCAAGCTGTACTATTTTATTTTCTCTGTTGAGATGATTAAGGATGATGTTTTTGCAGATCACAAATAATTGTTTGTCGAATAAAACATCTTCGTGAAGTAATTCTCTTTTATTGTATAACCGTAAAAAAGTCTCCTGAACAAAATCCTGTGGGGTAAGTACTGTAAAATTAAAGCGTTTGGCAATGTTTATCAGTTTATCGTAGTAATTAAGGTATGCTTCCCTGAAAGCGGCCTCATTCCCTTTTTTTAAACTTAAAATAAACTTCCTGTTATCCATAACGCAAATATGATAATTAGTCTAAACTCGATGTCTAAAATAATATTGTGGTGTCAAGCGAATCACTTAAGACTTTTTTAATCTTTTTCTTAAGCAATCTTAAGGTACAAAGAACAGCAATTTTCTTGTAAAAGTTTTTAACAGAAAAAGAAATTAATCCTAAAGAAATGCTAATTTACGATCTTTTATTTTAATCTTATTTTTCTTATAATAAAAATATAACCGCAGACAAACCCTGCAAAATCAGGATTTTATAATCCTGACAAACATATTATTCTTTCTCAAAATTATACTTTTAACAAACGTGGCGCCCACACTTGTTAAAAATAAAAAAGCAGCGACAAAACTTTTTGCCGCTGCTTTTAATGCAATTCAACCTTCACTAGCTGTTATTTGATTAGAAGTGCTTCGAGTATTTTAGAATAGATTTCTGTGTTTTGATAGACTCCCATAAAATTTGCTGCTCCGGGTCCGTATGCAAAAACCGGAACAGGTACTGCTGTGTGATCGTTTGTACTAAAACTTCCCTGTACATACCCTTTTTCGATGCTGCCATCAATTAAGGAAAGTCCCCCGGTTTCGTGATCTGCTGTTACGATTAAAAGTGTTTCCTGATTCTGATCGACAAATTCCATGGCTTGTCCTACCAGTTTATCAAAATCAAGCATTTCACGAACCACGTATTCCAGGTCATTTTTATGTCCGCCATAATCAATTTGTGCACCTTCAGCCATTACAAAAAAAGGATTTTTTGTTTTTGAAAAAACGGTTGTCGTCTTCGCTAAAGATTTCGCTAAAAAATCACCTCTTCCCTCTTTCATCGAAACGACCGAAGCATCATCTACCACTACAAATCGTGAATTTTTAATAGTGTCCAGACTTTTAAACTGATCTGAAAAAGTATAGCCTTTCTCCGTCAGTATTTTAGACAAATCTCTACCGTCTTTTCTGTTTTTAAATTCTTTTGCTCCTCCTCCAATCAAAATATCACACGGATTAGAAAGAAAATCTGCTGCGATTGGTTCGCTTAAAGTTCTTTCGGATTGATGTGCGTAAAAAGCCGCGGGAGTAGCATCTGTAATATTTCCAGCGGAAATAATAGCGGTTTTATATTTTTTCTTTGCCAGTTGCTGCGTGATTAGTTCCAGCCCTTTTCCGTTTTCATCTACACTGATAAATCGGTTATTGGTCTTATGACCTGTTGCCATTGCCGTAGCTCCTGCAGCCGAATCGGTGATATAGCTGTCTGACGATTTAGTAACCGACAATCCCTGAGTGGGAATATTAAAAAGGTTCAATTGTCCTTTATTGGCTGTGTAACCAGCATAGATTTGGGTAAGCCCCATTCCGTCGCCAATAAGCAGAATTACATTTTTTGGACGGCTGTTTTTAGAAAATAAAGCTGTATTCTTAGGTTTATAAGCCTGATAAAATGATGTGTTCTGGTAAAAAGTAGTTTTTATTTTCTGAATAAACTGCGCCAATGCCGGCACATTATCAGTACCTATATAATCGACTTTTAAATTCATTAAAGTCATCCAGGTGTTGACATTATCCTGTGTCGACCAGAACCTGATTTTTTTATTCTGAGCATGAACTTTCTTAATGAACGACTGCACTTTTTCTAAATCAGCCTGTGTCATTACTCCTTTTCCGTTCCAAACGGTGAACTCCTTCAAATCTTCGCTAATCATTTCGACACGTGACAATTGTTCTGAAGAATAATTTTCATTTATTCTTCCGTCAAAATAGATAAATTCGGGATATTGATTCCAGTTTGATGGTGCAGGTCTGTTTCCTGAGATGACTATTTTTAGATTTTTGTTCGAAATCAAATCCGGATAGGTTTTTAGCTGCTGTACAATTATTTTAAGCGTGGTATCAGCATCAGATTTAATGTCGATCATCAAAATTACAGGCTTACTATCAGGGTAAATTTTACCTTCTAAGTTCTTTATCTTCTTCGACAAAGGATCCAAATAAAGGTTTCGCAAGGTATTGTACGTTTTGATTTCTTCTGAAGTATGTGCGACCAAAAGCTCATTATTCCTTAGAAAAACATCTGCTTCAATAACTCCGGCTTCATTGGAATAGGCTTCATAAAAAGGCAGTTTGCCTGCATAATCATTGTGCGAATGAATATTAGCCGAACTGTATTCCTGTGCCTGCGCCGACAGAAAAAAATGAAGGCAAAAAAGTAGTAGTATTTTTTTCATTACAAATAAAATTGATTCAATTCTAAAATGGTCCTCAACGATTTGAAGATTAGCCACAGATTAAAAAGATTTTCACAGATTTATTTAAGCTGTTGAGTGCAATTATTTTTAAACACATAAAAACATAGACTTTGCAAACTTAAAAAGGCGTTTCACTTATTTTAAATGCACATAGACCACTATGTCTTAGCAATATGTTTCTATGTGTTAAATAATAACCCAAAGGGTTTCTTTGCTAAATTGTGTATAAAAATTGATCTTTAAAATCAGTGACAGAAAGTATATTCTTGTTATGTATTTAGCATAGTCATAATCTGCAGATTGCCTGCATTTTTATTTACAACTGCAAGCTCCACAACTAAGCTTGCAGTGTAAAAAAAAAAATAAACAAACAAAATGAAACTACTAATTACCAGCCCTTATTCTGAAAAAGGGCACCTTTGCTCACTGCAATCTCATCCGGCGGTATTGGCCACACGTGATGAATAGCAGGATTGAAATTACGGGCAGGATAAATCACTGTTCCGTTATAATGGTGTAAAGGTTGTGCATAAGTCGCCTGAGCATCGCCCCAGCGTACTAAATCGAAATGACGGTCTGTCCATTCTCCTGCCAGCTCACAACGTCTTTCTCTTTTTAAATCGGCTAGTGTGGCTCCTCCAATACTTGGTAAACCAGCACGATTGCGAATCATGTTTATCTCGGTGTCGGCACTCAATCCTTTCATTAATTTTGCCTCAGCCAACATCAGGATCACATCGGCATAACGTAAAAGAGGCAAGTTTAAAGCGGTAGAAGGTTTGTCTCCGTTTGCATTTACATAACGAATATCAATTCCGCCCGAAGTTGTTTTTGGATAACCGAATGGCTCCATGTATTTTTTAAATTGATAACC
The DNA here is from genome assembly GCF_041154745.1 of Flavobacterium sp. CFS9. Taxonomy (NCBI): domain Bacteria; kingdom Pseudomonadati; phylum Bacteroidota; class Flavobacteriia; order Flavobacteriales; family Flavobacteriaceae; genus Flavobacterium; species Flavobacterium sp. CFS9. Next base: position 5,009,571 of record NZ_AP031573.1, read on the forward strand.
GGTTCTGTTACTTGAACTGACAATATATTTTCCTTCATTGAAAGTGGCTAATTCGCCAAAGTACATAAACTTGTCTCCTTTTTGAAGAATTGTAGCACTTCGTCTTTTATCCGCAGGGTCATAAGCATCAAATAATTCTTTGGTAGGATAAAAATTCCCCCATCCATTGTAAACTCCCCAGCCTTTATCTTCCAGACATACTCCCGGAAAAATAGATCCTAAGCTGGTGTTTTCGGCGCTTGAAGTTACTGACCAAATGTACTCTGACGACCAGTTGTTTTTAATTTTAAAAACATCTTCGAAATTATCCAGCAATTTGTGTTTTCCGCTGTTGACAATCATATTGGCATACTTAATCGCATTGTCCCAGTCTTTTGCATACAAATAGGTACGCACCAGATATCCCCATGCCGCTGTTTTGTGGGCACGTCCGTAATTGTCTGAACTAAGTTCACTGAAATAAGGCAATAACTCGGCAGCCTTAATTAGATCGGCAGCGATATAAGCATAGTTTTCGGCTACGTTCTTAGCACGCGGCACATATACATTTGTTGGATTTTCTCTGTCCTGAATCGGGATCCCGGCACGATCATCTCCATAGTGATACGCTAGTTCCAAATGCATCACGGCATGATTAAAGTAAGCTTCTCCCAACATCATGTTTTTGGTTTTATCGTCTAAACTGATTTTCGGAATATTGCGAATCACATCATTACAGCGTTTCATCACTTCATAATGAAGTCTCCAAATATCTTTAGTGTCTGATTCTGCCCCGTCTACAATAAAATTCTTGATTCGTTCTGCATTTTGTCTTGGCTTCGTTCCAATGTCATCACTTGCATTGTTCAGCCAAAAAAATCCACGACCGTACATATTATCATCCGAATAGAGTGCATAAATTGCATTTACTCCCGCTTTGGCGTCGGCAGGTGTTTTCCAGAAATTACCACTTGAAGGGGCTCCCTGAGGTACTAAATCAAGTTCATTTTCGCAAGCCGACATGCCTATTAAAAGCACCAGACTCCATAATAAAAGACCTAAATTTTTCATTTTATTTGTGTTATATTTTTTTTTAAAAAGTTGCGTTGACACCTGTCATATAAATACGGGATAGTGGATATTTTCCTAAGTCTAAACCGAAATTCTTAAGTCCCACTTCCGGATCCATTCCTGAATAATTGGTAATGGTAAATAGGTTTTGCCCGGAGATAAAAAATCTAAGTTTAGCTTTTCCATGCAGCCATTGTTCTTTCACTGTATATCCGATCGAAACGTTTCTTAATCTCAGGAAAGAAGCATCTTCAATATAAAAATCAGAGATTCTTCCAAAATTATTATTGTTGTCAGTTGAGGAAAGAACCGGAATATTAGTATTGGTATTCGTTGGTGACCATGCATTTTTAGAATCGGCTAATAAATTGTACCCCGGGAAAGAAGCATTCAGACCTGTATATTTTACCGCATTAAAAACTTTGTTTCCGGTTGTTCCGCTAAGGAAGATGTTCATATCAAATCCTTTGTATCTGAAATTGGTGTTTAAACTGAAGGTCGTTTTCGGAAAAGGACTTCCAAGCACTACTCTGTCACTGTTATTGATCACACCATCTCCGTTTACATCTTTAAATTTAATGTCTCCGGCAACTGCATTCGGCTGATACACTACTCCTTTATCATTTACATAAGCTTTTGCTTCGGCATTACTTTGAAATAATCCGTCTGTCGAGTACCCGTAAAATGCTCCAACAGGGCTTCCAACCTGATAGATATTAGCCAAAGGCAAACTACGAACACGGCTAAGGTTTAAAGGCTCTAAGGAAGTCAAATCGTCTTTAATCGAAACAATTTTATTGCTTAAAAAAGCGGCGTTTGCTGTTACATCAAATTTGAATTCGCCACGCGTTTTTTGATAGGTTAAACTGGCTTCAATTCCTCTATTTTCAACATTACCCGAATTTACGATTCTTCCTAACGGCGTTCCTGAAACTCCAGGAAGCTGATCACGAACCAACATGTCTTTATTGGTTTTAATATAAGCATCTACAGATCCTGACAAAGCATTGTTAAACATGCTGAAATCCAATCCTACGTTGCTTTGTTCCGAACTTTCCCATCTTAGATTAGGATTCGACAATTCGCTCTCTGAATAACCGTAAGAGATTACCGGACTGTTTCCGATTAAAGCTTGTGTCTGCGTTAATGGCACACTAAACTGGTAAGGTCCAAGATTTCCTAAGTTTCCAATTTGTCCCCAGCTTGCACGTAATTTTAAGTTGCTTACTAACGGATCTATGCTTTTCATGAATCCCTCTTCAGAAATCAACCATCCGGCAGAAACAGAAGGATATACTTTCCAACGGTTGTCTGAAGTTAGTTTTGAAGTACCGTCACGGCGTATAATTCCTGAAATCAAATATTTTTGATTAAAGTCGTAATTCAGCCTTCCTACATAAGAAGAAATGATTTCTTCGGACATCCCTGCTTCTACCTGCTGTACTAACTTAGCATTTAACAAATAACGCTGTGATGGATCTTCATTATCAAAACCAGTTCCCTGCACAGTATAAAAATCTCTTTTAGTTTGTTGGTACGTATATCCGGCCAATGCTTTAAAATTGTGTTTTCCTAATGATTTTTCGTAAGAAAGCGTCTGCTCACTTAACAAATCAGTTGTGGTAGAAGAAGATTTTGTTAATCGGTTAAAATCAAATATTTTACCCGGCTCTGTTATTTTTACCGCAAAATCGGTTGCATTGTTCTGAATTCTGGTATATCCCCAGTTCGATTTGAATTTTAAACCCGATACGATTTCCCATTCTGCATAAGGATTAATTAAAACAGTCGAGATCGGATTACGGTTGTCCAGTCTTTTTAAATAAGCCACCGGATTGATTACGTCTCCATAAGAACCTATATATTTTTCAGGAACACCTCCGAACTTTCCTGAACCGTCTTCTCTGTAGATCGTAGCATTTGGCGGATAAAAAATCGCTGCTAAAATGGCTCCTGTATAACCACTTGTTGTATTCGCAGCCTGACCATCTGTTAGGGAGTATGACAGGTTTTCACCCACTGTAAAATTTGGCGCCAGTTTAAAAGAAGAATTGGCTCTTGCTGTATAACGGGTTCCGTAGGTATTTAACAATATTCCTTCGTTTTTGCGATAACTTCCTGAGATAAAGAAATTAGACTTCTCGGTTTTACCATTTACGGAAATAGACAAATCCTGAATTTCGCCGGTACGGAAAATTTCATCCATCCAATTGGTCTTTGTAGTTCTGGCTGTTGGTTCAAAAGCCGGATCAAAAGCCGGAATTCTCGGCATCCCTGCATTGTCTCTGGCGGTGTTCATCGCATCTGCATATTCAGCCGCATTTAAAACGTCTAACTTTTTAGCTACGTTTTGAAAGCCTCCCTGGTAATTTACGTTGATGTTAATACGTTCCGAAACTCCTTTTTTAGAGGTAATTAAAATAACTCCTCCCGAAGCCCTTGCTCCGTAAATGGCTGCCGAAGCAGCATCTTTTAAAACACTTATCGAAGCAATATCATTTGGATTTAAGGTGTTTAAAGAACCGCTGTAAATAATCCCGTCTAAAACGATCAGTGGTGTTTCGGCGTTCAAAGATCCTATACCTCTGATATTAATCGTAGGTTCGGCAGTTGGATCACCACCATTATTAATTACGGTAACACCCGCCACTGTTCCTTGTAATAATTCTGCGGCACTATTGTAAGTTCTGCTTGAGGTTTCTTTCATCGAAACGGTTCCTACAGATCCTAAAACTTCATTCTTTTTAACACTTCCGTATCCCATTACAACCACTTCCTGCAGTTGTTTCATATCGGCCGCTAATTTTACTTTTATGTTTTTATCTGCTTGTGTTACTTTTATTTCCTGCGTAACATAACCTACATAAGAAAAAACAAGTACTGCTGCAGACGAATTGATTTCAATTTTAAAAGTTCCGTCAAAATCTGTTGTAGCTGCTGCATCCGAATCTTTGTCCTTGATTCCGACACCCGGTAACGGCATTCCGTCATCACCGCCAAAAACAGTTCCTGAAATGCTTATTTTACCCTGACCAATGTCCGAAACTTTTATGTTTTTCTTGATCACAATATTGTTGCTGACAATTTCGTATCTCAATAACAGATTGCTGCATATTTTATCCAAAGCCTGTTCTAAGGGTACATTATTAAGTTTTAAGCTAATCTTTTGGTTGGTATTGACCTGATTGGTTTCGTACATAAAATGCACGTCGATTTGTTTTTCAATTTTTTGAAAAACACTCTTTATGCTTTCGTTTTCTACTTTTAAGGTTACTCTTTTACCGATATCAAAAGGGGCCGCTTTTACGGTTAATCCGATAAAAAATAGAGCCACGAAAAGCAGTCCCTTCGTTAGTACCGATTTTTTAATGCTCTGCGCCTTTACGACATACCGCATTTGCTTTTTATTCATGATTGTGTTTTTTTTAATTGTTTTTGATTGTGGAACGGTTTTCTACGTAGATTTTTTAATTTGACTTTTAACTGAATTGTATTCCAGCAAATTGAAACGGGAATTAGAGCCTTTAAAAATTCTCTTAACTCCACTAACCCGCATTGCGCTATGCGAACTATTTTTCTCTCGGCTGTATTTTTTTAAATTTAACGGATGACATAAGTCCCCGATTCTATTTTATAATCTGCATTAATAATATTGCACACCAAAGTAACAACCTGTCCTACAGGAAGTTCTTTAAAATAAGCACTGATTTTTAAATGGTTTAAATTCTTGTTTCCGATCTGGACAGTTACGTTGTAATTTCGATTGATCGTTGCGATGACTTCCGGTAAAGGGGCATCTTCAAAAACAATAATGTGTTTCCGCCATAGCGAAATTGAATTCATTGGGATATCCTTAAACGCCTGGAGTTTGTTACTGTGCGATTTAAAAACCACTTTTTGTCCGGGAGTTACATATACATTTTCTTCAGTCACGGTTGATTTGACATTCACTCTTCCCGTCAGCACCGAAACCTCCTGAGTAGTCTGATCCGGATAGGCCTGCACGTTAAAACTTGTTCCCAGTACTTTGGTGTCCATTTTATCGGTATGAATGATGAAGGGATGCTTTTTATCTTTGGCTACGTCAAAAAAGGCTTCTCCCCTTAAATAGATTTCTCTGGTATCTCCTTTAAAAGTGTCAGGATATTTTACGTGACTTCCGGCATTAAGCCATATTTGAGTTCCATCACTTAAAACTATTTTAGCGTGCTCCCCTGCCTTTGTTGCATATTGTCTGGTAATAGTTTTCAGCGAGGATAAATAAACGAAACAAGACAAGCTGAGCACAAATAACAAAGAAGCTGCTACCGTCCAATTTCTATACGGAAGAGAAATAACCTTATTTCTTTTTTTTATATTCTGAATCTCCTTTTTTAACTTCGAACGGTCTGATGTAATCAATGCTATCGTGTCGAATATTTCTTCGGGATGGTCGTACCAGTTATTCCATAATTCTTCCCCATTTAAAGAAGGCTTACCTTCTAAAAAAAGTTTTACATCTTGATGTGATTTTTCAGGCATTATAGTGTGTTTATCTCTTTTATAGTATGTCTTAGAAACAATAATTTCGGGTAGGTCCGGAAGGTTACGCTTTTGTTAAGAAAAAATGCGTAACCTTAAATTAGCGATCTGCTATTAATTAAATTCGCCCAGATAGTTTCGCATAAACCTTAATGCATACGCAATGTGGTACTTTACAGTTTCGTGCGAAACATTAAGTTCTTCGGCTATTTCTTTATTGGTATAATGTTTAATTCTGCTGAGAATAAAAACTTCTTTGGATTTTTTAGGAAGTAATAATGCAGCCTTATCAACTGCTTCCTGCAGTTCTTCATAATAAATAGAATCTTCGGTAGTGTTGCTGCCGTCACAATCATTGGTATTTCTGTCTATTACCTCTCTAACATACTGATCGGTGATGGTATGCAATTTTATGTAATCTAAAGTGGTATATCGAACGGAGGTGTAGATATAAGCTGAAAATTTCTTTTGAATAACCAAGTCCTTTCGCCTTTCCCAAATCGTTGTGAAAACTTCCTGAACAATCTCTTCAGAAACCGGAATCGACTTCATCCTCACATAAACAAACCGAACTAATACATCCCGATATCGGAAATACAATTCATCAAACGCTTTATCTTTTCCTTGTCTCAATAACTCAACAAGCTCCTCATCTGTAAACTTCTTATACATGAGGTATCGTTTTTAAATAATTTGGCGAATGAAGTATTCGAAATAAGACTTTCGATCCAATCTTTATACTGCGATATATTCTGACTTTAAAAAATGACATATACTACAATTGTGTTGTTTATAATATGTCTTCAAAATTAAAGATGAGGGTAGGTCTGGAAGGTTACGTTTACATTAATAAACGAACCTCATTATACAACATTATATTAACATCTAATGTTTTATGTTACGTCAATATTCATAGGATATTTAATTAGGTATCCCCTTTGTAAAATCTCACTTGTTAAAGGAAAGAATACTTCAAGTAATTGTGAATTTGATGCAGTGTTTTTTGCCATTGGCGGAGAAATTTCTCTCGATATTTTGATAACAGAAAGTCAACAGAACAGTTAAGTTGTACTACACCTCCTACAGCTATCATATTTCTGCTGTAAAATCGTTCAAAACATCAATAAACATAAGTCCTAGCCATTTTTTTGGCTAACTATGATTTATCTCATTAATTATTAGGGTTTCCAACACTAAAAGCACCTTTCATGACAATAAAAAACCGTCTCATGACATATTTTTCAGTTTCGGTGCCTAAGATTCTTAGTTTTAACCTGTTTTACGAGATAAAATCAGGTATAAATACGTGTTTTTCAACTAATTATTAGTTATACATTAGTTTTCAAAGAAAACTCTTTATTCTAAACCATAGCGCTGAACAACGATAATATCAAAAACAAATATAAACACTAACCTATTAAAACAAGTAAATTATGGAAGAATACATTGGAATTGTAAAGCTTTTTGCAGGAAATTTTGCGCCTAGAGGCTGGGCCTTCTGCAACGGACAAATCATGTCAATTGCACAAAATACTGCATTGTTCGCAATCCTTGGGACCACTTATGGTGGTAATGGTCAAACGACTTTTGCATTGCCAAATCTTCAGGGCACAACAGCAATCGGAGCCGGAACCGGAGGTGGAGGAACTTATGTTTTAGGACAAAGTGCCGGTACACCAAACGTTTCTATTTTAACAAGCAACCTTCCTGCTCACGTTCACGCAGGACCAGGTAAAATTTCAGTTACTGCTACAAATGCATCAGACTCTACACCGGTAGCCGGAGCATCAATAGCCATACCTGGAGCTCTTGTATCCAGAGTGTTCACACCAACACTAGGTTTCGCAACAGCGACTCCAAGTGTCGATTTATTAAGCAATGTAACCACTGGACCAACTGGTAGTAACATTCCGATATCGATCATGCAGCCTTATTTAGCATTGTCTTATATCATTTGTTTAGAAGGAATTTTCCCTTCCAGAAATTAAGCTATTTAACAGCATTTTTTACATTATAAGACCATTTGGGTATATCACTGAAATCGTATAGAAACTGAATTTCAGAATATTCAGTAAGATTATACATAGAAGCAATGCAAAAAGGGTTTGTTATATAAGACTCTGCATTTTTTAATTCGATGTCTTCAAATATCCTGATTTCAGTAAAAATACACACATCAGGGTGATTGCTAAAATCAGCCGGCAAATTATAAAAGTCGCTTTTAAATACTAAATCCTGACTTGTATTGCCAAAAAGTTCTTTGCTTATTGTAAATAATCTATCTACAAATACACTATGAGGATAGGGCTGCATTTCGTTGCGGCCCTTAACCTCAGTTTTAGCATTTTTGAGAGACGGCTCATAATCAAGAAAACTATAAGTCAAATCAATTTTAATTTCCTGTGGAATTAAAATCCCATGTGAAGGCAACTGCGAAACAATGTTTCGCGTAATAGCCACTTGCGGCTCTCGGGTTAGAGCATAATGCATGGTTTCAGAAATAGCCAAATCAATTACAAAATCCTGAGGTTTGGTATAGGTAATGGCATCCGTTTCGATCAACTGCAAGACATAATTGTTTAGACCGGTAACCGATAAAATATGGTGTACAGATGCTATGGAAGCAGTATTGATATCTAATAAAATGGCCTTAATTCTATCTTTATTAAACAATGGTAGTAAAGGAAGAATTAATGTTGCATAGGGACCACAACCCGCATAAAGAATATTAATACTTCTCTCCGGAAAATCATTACACAATTTTGTCAAGGCCTTATAAATGCCTTTTATGAAATAAACGGTGCGTAAATAGTCATCAACACAGTCTGCCGCACCGGAACTGGACAAGGCAACACCTCCTTTCACAGCAACTTCGTTGTTTTCAAAATGGTCGACCGTTGCTATTTTTTCATAAAAATCTGAAAGGTTTCGCGCACATCTTGTGTGCTCATCAATAGTATTTGACGCAATGATAGATTGAACAATAATCGTAAGCTCTTGTTTATACATGATACTCAATTTTGGTGAAAGCTTTAAAAGCCGGAACTGAAAAACAAATGTAAGAATACAAAATGATAAATCTAATATCAGTTAATTATGAAAAAACTCTACCTATTACTCATTCTACTGTTTTTTACGCTGCAGCAGTTAACTGCCCAAACCGTAGAAACGTTTGAAGCTCAGACAATAAATCTGTCCAATTTTACCAGTAATGGCAAAATATTTAACTTAACCAATACTTATATCGCTTTTCAGGTGGTTAGTTCTCCCGGCTATGGCTATAATGGTTCAAACAATTACATACAAGTTGCGGATGGTACTGCATCACAAAGCTTGGGGCAAACCGGATACATAACCGCTGCTACAGGAAGTTTTAAGATGAATAGTTTATGGATTTACCTGACAGGTGATTCTACTCAGAGTCCTAATGTTACTTCTAATGGCGCACCTGGTTCTGTTACCTTAACGGGAAAACTTGGCGGTGTGACTCAATTCACTATTGTAAAAAACACTGCGGGAACCAATATAGGTTATACCTTGCCCGGAAATGGTTTTATCCCCGTTAATTTTGCTACCGACGGAGCGGCTAATTACACCAATATCAACATTGACCAGCTTGAAGTTCAATTAAGCGGTAATTATGATTATTTTGCCATTGACAACTTTACCTGGGTTGACGGGGTAAGTTTACCAACAGTTACTACAACTACAGCTACCAATGTTGGTTCTACGAAAGCAACAATTGGAGGAAATGTAACTGCAAATGGCGGAGATGCCAGCGTAGAAAGAGGAATAGTTTGGGCGACCACTGCAAACCCTACTATCGCAAACAATAAATTTCAAATTGGAACCGGAACGGGAATTTTTAGCAATACCGTAACAGGGCTTACTCCCGGTTCGACAATTTATTACAGGGCTTATGCAAAGAATACTGCCGGGACAGCTTATGGTGCCGAATCAACATTTGTCACAGCGGCTGCTTTAAGCACTTCTTCTACCTCAAAAACAGACGTGGCTTGTAACGGAGGAACTACCGGAGCTGCCAGTGTTACCGTAATTGGCGGAGTTACTCCCTATACCTACTCATGGTCTCCTTCAGGAGGTACAGGATCATCGGCAACAGGACTGTCTGCAAATGCATACACCGTTACCATTACCGACGCTGAATTGACACAAATTACCAGAAACTTTTCGATCACGCAGCCAACGGCACTAAATGGGCTGCCTACAACAACGGCTGTTTCCTGTTTTGGAGGATCTAACGGTACCGCAACAGTAACTCCGACTGGAGGTGCACCAGGATACACCTACTTATGGTCTACCGGAGCTACAACACAAACTATAACAGGCCGTATAGCCGGAACATATAGCGTTACTATTACAGATGCCAATGGATGTCCTAAAACTATAAACAATATTGTTATAGGTCAGCCTGCTGCGGCTCTTGACGGAACTGCTACTACCACAGCCGCTTCTTGTTTTGCAGGATCTAACGGTACAGCAACAGTAACTCCATCAGGAGGTACTCCTGGATATACCTACTCATGGTCACCATCGGGAGGTACAGCTGCAACGGCTACCGGACTTGCTGCCGGAACTTATAGTGTTACGATTACAGATGCTAACGCATGTTCAAAAACGGTATCGGGTATTATTGTTGGACAGCCATCATCAGCTCTTGACGGAACTACCACTACAACTGCTGCTTCTTGTTTCGGAGGATCTAACGGTACAGCAACAGTAACTCCATCAGGAGGTACTCCTGGATATACCTATTCATGGTCGCCAACAGGAGGTACCGCAGCCACTGCAACAGGACTTGCCGCAGGAAACTATAGTGTTACCATTACTGATGCTAATGGATGTACTAAAACGATAACGGGTATTGCCGTAGGTCAGCCAGCTGCTGCTCTTAACGGAACTCCTAGTACAACGGCTGTTTCCTGTTTTGGAGGAGCTAACGGTACGGCTACTATAACACCATCAGGCGGTACTGCAGGATATACTTATTCATGGTCTCCATCAGGAGGTACTGCAGCCACTGCAACAGGACTTACCGCAGGAAACTATAATGTTACCATTACAGATGCGAATGGATGTACTAAAACGATAACAGGTATTGCCGTAGGTCAGCCAGCTGCTGCTCTCGATGGAACTCCTAGTACAACAGCTGTTTCTTGTTTTGGAGGATCTAACGGTACAGCTACTATAACAGCATCAGGAGGTACTGCAGGATACACCTACTTATGGTCTACCGGAGCTACAACTGCTACTATAACTGGCCGTATAGCCGGAACATACAGTGTTACTATTACAGATGCCAATGGATGCCCTAAAACTATAAACAATATTGTTATAGGTCAGCCTGCTGCGGCTCTTGACGGAACTGCTACTACCACACCCGCTTCTTGTTTTACAGGATCTAACGGTACAGCAACAGTAACTCCAAGCGGAGGTACACCTGGATATACCTATTCATGGTCGCCATCAGGAGGTACAGCAGCAACGGCTACCGGACTTGCTGCCGGAACTTATAGTGTTACTATTACAGATGCTAACGCATGTTCAAAAACGGTATCGGGTATTGTTGTTGGACAGCCATCATCGGCTCTTGACGGAACTACCACCACAACCGCTGCTTCTTGTTTCGGAGGATCTAACGGTACAGCAACAGTAACTCCAAACGGGGGTACACCTGGATATACCTATTCATGGTCGCCAACAGGAGGTACCGCAGCCACTGCAACAGGACTTGCTGCGGGGAACTATAGTGTTACCATTACAGATGCTAATGGATGTAGCAAAACGATAACAGGTATTGCCGTAGGTCAGCCAGCCGCTGCTCTTGACGGAACCCCAAATGCAACAGCTGTTTCTTGTTTTGGAGGATCTAACGGTACGGCTACTATAACAGCATCAGGCGGTACTGCGGGATATACTTATTTATGGTCTAATGGAGCTACAACAGCTTCTATTACCGGACTTATCGCAGGAACCTATAGTGTTACTATTACAGACGCCAACGCCTGTACAAAAATAATCAACAATATTGCGGTAGGCCAGCCTGCAGCTGCTCTGGACGGAACGATAGCTACAACAGCTGTTTCTTGTGTCGGAGGAGCCAACGGTACTGCAACAGTAACTCCATCAGGAGGTACTGCAGGATATACGTATGCATGGTCTAACGGATCAACAACTCAGACCATAAACGGGCTTATCGCAGGTACTTACAGTGTTACCATTACGGATGCTAATGCTTGTACTAAAACTATAAATAATATTGTTGTAGGACAGCCAGCCGCAGCTCTTGACGGTACTGCAACTACAACTGCTGTTTCTTGTTTTGGAGGAGCAAATGGTACTGCAACAGTAACCCCAACCGGAGGTACTGCAGGGTACACTTATTCATGGGCTCCAACAGGAGGTACAGCCGCAACAGCAACAGGGCTTGCTGCAGGAACTTATAGTGTGACCATTACAGATGCTAACGCTTGTCAAAAAACAATAACCGGTATTGTGGTAGGACAACCGGCTGCGGCTCTTGACGGGACTGCAACTACAACTGCTGTTTCTTGTTTCGGAGGTGTTAATGGTACTGCAACAGTAACGGCAACAGGAGGTACTGCAGGATACACTTATTCATGGGCTCCAACAGGAGGTACAGCTGCAACAGCAACGGGACTTCCAGCGGGAACTTATAGTGTTACCATCACAGATGCTAACGCTTGTACAAAAATCATAAATAATATTGTTATTGGACAGCCAACTGCTCTTAACGGAACTGCTACTACCACAGCTGTTTCTTGTTTTGGACAAGCTGACGGTACTGCAACTGTTACTCCAACCGGAGGTACAGCTGGTTATACCTACTTATGGTCTAATGGAGCAACTACACAAACCATAACTGGTCTTGTTGCCGGAAACTATAATGTTGTCATTACCGATGCTAACTCGTGTACAAAAACAATAAATAATGTTACAGTATTTCAACCAACTGCCATAACAGTTGTCCCTTCACAAACCAATGTGAGTTGTAACGGAGGACAAAACGGACAGGCCTCAGCGACCGTAAGTGGTGGAGGCGGAAGCTATACCTATTCATGGTCTCCATCGGGAGGTACGGCAGCAACAGCAACCGGACTTGCCGCAGGAACTTATACCCTAACCATCACAGATGGCAACGGCTGTACTAAAACACAAGTCTATAACATCTTAGAGCCAGCTGCAATCGCAACTACAATTACAGGGACAAATGTTAGCTGTAATGGAGGAAGCAATGGTACAGCTACTGTTACTGCAACAGGAGGAACAGGCGGTTATACTTATGTTTGGTCTCCAACCGGAGGAAACTCAGCAACAGCAAGTGGTTTACCTTCCGGAAATTATTCAGTAGTAGTTACTGATGCAAATGGATGTACGAAAACTGCTAATATTGTTATCAACGAACCGGCTCTATTAAACGCCGCAGTTGCAACCCAAACAAACATTTCCTGCAATGGAGCAAGCGATGGAGCGATTACTACTACTATAACAGGTGGTACAACTGCATACACCTATTTATGGTCGAATGGAGCTACAACTAAAGACATCAGCGGATTAACAGCAGGAACATATACCCTAACAGTTACAGATGCTAATGGCTGTACTGCATCACTAGCAGTAACTTTAACCACTACTCCTGATGTAACACCACCAGTACCAAACGTGGCTACACTTCCTGTAATTACAAGTGCTTGTGCTGTTTTATCGGCTCAGATTCCAGTTCCAACTGCAACTGATAACTGCAGCGGTACCATTACGGCAACAACAACAAATCCGTTAACTTATAACACACCAGGAACTTATACAATAACCTGGACTTATACGGATGCTGCCGGAAATACAAGTACACAAACGCAGACTATAAAAGTTCTTCCTTCATCTATTCAGGCTGTAACTTTTAGCAATGCTACGGTAACATACAACAAAAACCCACAAGCATTACAAGTTGCGAATTTACCAGCAGGAGCCACTGTTGCTTATACAATAACCCCTGGAGGCTCAGGAAATTCAGCTACAAATGCGGGTACGTATACGGTAACTGCAGTAGTAAGTCCTTCGGCAAGCGAGCCTAATTGTTCTCCAATTACGCTTACTGCACAGCTTACTATTCAAAAAGCAGCGCAACAAATTACTTTTGCAGCTTTAGGAGTAAAAACTCTTGGGACTGTAAATACTTTCACACTAGGCGCTACTGCCAGTTCAGGTTTAGCAGTGAACTATTCTTTCACCTACAAAACAGCTTTACCTGCTGCTACTGTTGCACCTTTAACCGGGGTAGTTACTATGTTAAGACCGGGAGAAGTAACAATTGTAGCCGCTCAGGCCGGTGATGCGAATTATTTACCTGCTCCAGATGTTACACAGCTTTTGGTGATCAAAAACAACGACATCACCGTTACTCAAATTACTGTTGGTACTAAAGTTTATCCAAATCCGGCTAAAACTATTAATTACCTGATGGCATGTGGTGAGAACAATGTAAATGTAGCATTGACTAATACAACCAATGCAACCTTTAATCCAGCGGCTAATTTTACAATCAATACCCCTAAACCTGGAATTTATACGCAAAACGTAACAATTACTTCTGAAGACGGAAGCGCCAACGCTACTTATGCTATAACGGTAGAAAAACCATTTGGATTCTATGATATTGTACACCAAAAATTCAATAATGTACTTATCGTAAACAACAACCCTCAGACTAATGGAGGTTACGAATTTGTTTCTTACCAATGGTTTAAAAATGGACAAGTAATTGGAACTAATCAATACTTTTCAGCAGGTGAATCTCAATCCAATACATTGGATTTAACAGCCGACTATAGTGTAAAAATGACGACCAAAGATGGTAAAGTATTACAAACGTGTCCTTCTAAAATTAAGACACAGAAATCACTTGAAGTTAAATTGTATCCAAACCCGGTTGAAACAGGAAAAATGCTTACTGTAGACGCTGATTTACCAGAGGGTGATTTAGAAAACATGCAAATAAGTCTTTACTCTGTTACAGGTAAATTACTTACTACAATGAAGTCATCTACTGCTCAAACACAGGTACAATTACCTCCAAGTACTGAAAGTAATATGGTTCTTGTAGTTATTGAGTCAGGCAATATCAAAAAGTCATTCAAAGTAATTGTAAAATAATCAAAATCATGCCAGTACCACTTCAAAATGGTACTGGCTAATACAACTTTAAGATGAAAAAATATATCAGTACCTCTATAAAATCTATAGCTACAGTTACGGCGTTCTTAGCGATATGCCTTCAGGGCTATAGTCAGGATAAAAAACAGGAAATATCGATCTCTGTCGCAGGACCAGGTTCTTTTCTAAAGTACAGTGGCGGTGGTACTATCGTACCCGGCAACGGAATTAGTGCAGGAATCAGATACTCCTATTATCTAAACGAAGGCTTAAGTATTGGAATTGGAGCTGAGTATCAATCCTACAATTCTGATGCAAAATATGCTTCTTTTAATGGACAATATGTTACTAAAGATGCCGAAAATGAAACCTTTCAGTTCAGATACAAAGCCACTAACTTCAGAGAAGAGCAAAGCTTGAGTTACATAAATGTTCCAATCGCCATTCAATTTGAAACTCCGGGAACTACCCAATTGTATGTTGCCGCGGGTGCTAAGGTTGGATTTGCAATCAAAGGATGCTATCAAAGTAGCTTTCAAAACCTTACTACAAGCGGTTACTATCCGCAATACAATGTAGAATTGTTTAATCCTGCGTTTGCCGGTTTTGCCAGTACTAATGATGTAAAAACCAGCGAACAGGATTTAGATACTAAAGTGTCCTACTCTGCTACTTTTGAAACAGGTGTAAAACAAAAGATTGGAAACAGAACTTCATTCTATCTAGGTGCTTATATCGATTATGGTCTAAATAACATCTACAATAAAAATGGAGACAAAAGTCTGGTACAGTACAATCCCGACCTTCCTGTACAGCTGCAATACAACAGCGTATTAGATTCTCCATCCGTACACAATGTCAGACTAGTTTCATACGGACTTAAACTGAGATTTGCTTTACGTTAATTATCAAATAAAAAATATTAAATCACTACTTTTCCCGCTCGGGAAAAATTAAAAAAGTCGGTTTCTTGGGGGAAATCGGCTTTTTTTTATGGATTAAAACCTGTTCTATGGATAAAGGTAAAATATCTTTTTGCTTTTACCCTTTCAGGGTAATGGTCAATCTTAATTTACTACATAGTGCATTGCACCATGCTGTTGCTTATGCTCTTTCAGAGCTAGTTTGAGAAAGTAATCTCTTTTAAATCAAACTGTATAAAAAACATTGCAGCTTCGAATAATATTCTTAATACTATAATTTAAATCTCGAAGATGGGCTGAAAGCCCAAAGGCAACAGTATAATGCAACGCACTATGAAATAAATAAACAATCTATCAAAGCCCTGTAAGCGCGAAAGATTAAACTCTAATCTATACGCCCGATCTCGTTTATGTCTTATATATTTCTATCATTTTTTGTTTGAGGTCTTACTTTTAATTACTTTTATAGTATTAAATCTAATCAGCTTCAATGATTATAAAGAAAAAGAATACCTGGTTTAAAATGCTCTTTGAATGGCGAGGTTCCGTTTTGCCACAGCTGCTTCCGAGACTTTTATTATTACTGTTGTTTTCATTTGCCGTCGTTTATTTTAAACCCTGGCTCATTCAATATAATCTGCACATCAATCCCGCTATTTTTACATTGTTTGGAATTGCGCTGGCCATTTTCCTTGGTTTTAGAAACAGTGTGAGTTACGATCGTTTTTGGGAAGGGCGAAAACTTTGGGGAGCATTACTCAATGACACCCGATCACTTGCCCGACAAAGCATCACTCTTGTCCCTGATAAAGAAGACGAAGTCCAACGTGGAAAATTCACTAATTTGCTTATTGCATTTGTATACAGTCTCAAACATCAGCTTCGGGAAACCAACTCTGATGCCGATATGAATCGATTATTACCCAAAGAGTTTGCCAAACAACTAAAAGAAACCCGCTATAAACCAATCCTCATCTTAAGAGAATTAGGACTTTGGGTAAAAGGCGCTAAATCAGAAAACAAAATAGACAGCGTCACACAACTGGCTTTTGAAGAAAATCTAAATAAATTGTCCGATATTGTGGGAGGATGCGAACGAATTGCCGGTACACCTATCCCCTACACCTACAGTGTGTTATTACACAGAACCGTTTATATTTATTGCTTTTTATTGTCCTTTGGTTTTGTCGAAACTATGGGCTGGATTACACCTTTTATCATTGTTTTTATTGCCTATACTTTTGTGGCGTTGGAAGCCATTGCGGATGAACTCGAAAATCCGTTTGGTTTGCAGCCTAACGATCTTGCTCTCGACGCAATGTCTGAAATGATCGAAAACACCTTATTAGAATTAAACGATAAAAAAATAAGTCCGGTAACACAACATAAGAATTACTTTATTACCTAAAGAGGAATTACACCTCAATTATACTTCGAATATGAACAGAGTGTTATTAGTTGAAGACGATCCGAGAGTGGCATCATTTATCACAAGAGGATTAGAAGAACATTTGTATGAAGTTAAAACCATTACCAAAGGTTTTGAAGCCATCAAAGAGGTCATGGAAAACGAGTACAATATCATCATTCTTGATATCATGCTTCCGGACATTACCGGCTTTGAAGTTTGCGAAGTTTTACGAAGCAGAAAAATTATAGTGCCCATACTTATTTTAAGTGCGCTTGATACTCCTCAGGAAAAAGTAAAAGGTTTACAATCCGGAGCCGACGATTATCTCGCCAAACCCTTTTTATTTGAAGAACTTTTGGCCCGAATTAATGCACAGCTCCGTCGTGCCGAATTCAGTACCGGAATTCTGGATTTTCACTCCTATGCCGGAATCGAAATCAATATGAAAGAACAAAGTGCTACAAGAGACGGCAAAGAGCTCAACCTTTCGTCAAGAGAACTCAAACTTTTAATTTTCTTCATGAAAAATCGCGAAACAGCCTTGTCAAGAGTTGCCATCGCACAAGCGGTCTGGAACATTGATTTTGACAGTACCTCTAATACGGTTGACGTATACATTAATTATTTGAGAAATAAAATCGACAAAAACTTCCCTACTCCGCTCATACACACCATAAAAGGAACCGGATACATGCTCAAGCTGAAGAATTAAAAATGTGAAATGTGAGATGTAAAATGTGAGATGATATGGCCGTTTAACTCAGATTAATCTGCAAGACTGGATGTTTATTTTTTCTCGCAGATTTTTAATCGGTATTCTATAGGTCAATTCTTTTTACTTTTTACTTTTTACTTTTTACTTTTTACTTTTTACTTTTTACTTTTTACATCTTACACATATATTTAAAACAAATCCAAAGAGTTATGAATCTTAAGAATAAGTTAGCGGTAAATTCGACCCTGCTTTTTGCCTTTATCGTCGGATTGCTCATGACCGGATCGTTTCTGCTTTTCAGAAGTCATATGAAAGATCTATATTATGATAATCTAGAAGATCATGCGTTGACTGCTGCCCTATTTTATTTTAAGAAGGATGAAATAAAAGAATTTACCAACGAACGTTACCATCAGATTGAAGTTCAGTACCACCGAATCAACAATGAATCGATTAGGGTTTACGATGCCAAAACCAAAAAAATATACTTAAAAGACTCCATTAACATTGAGATTAGTAATCATGAACTGAATAACATCGCCAAAAACAAAATAGAATCGTTTACCATAAACGGCAGACAGTTTGTAGGTTTATTTTACAAAGACAATCAGGGCGATTTTATAATTGTAGTCTCGGGCGTCAATCACACCGGAAACCGACAGCTTGAGATCCTGGGTTTTATGTTTCTTCTTTTCTATCTCGCGGGTATTCCTCTAAATTATATTTTAGGGACATTTCTGGCCAGACAAACCTTTCGCCCTTTTAAAGAAGTCATTGCAAAAGTAAATACCATCACCACCGAAAACCTGCATTCGAGATTAGAAGTACAGCAAGCTCAGGAAAAAGATGAAATTAAAGAACTTATAACCACTTTCAATTATCTTTTGGAAAGACTTGAAACCGGTGTGATGACGCAAAAAAATTTCCTGAAAAATGCCTCACACGAACTCAAAACTCCCTTGACCATTATCATCGGTGATATTGACGTATCCCTGCAACAGCCCAGAACCAACGAGCAATATGTAGAAATTTTAAAATCTCTTAAAAAAGACACACTGCATTTAAAATCAACCTTAGATGGTCTTCTGGTACTATCGGGGCTTCAGCTGTCTGAACCTCAGCAGATGGAAACCGTAAGAATTGATGAAATACTGTGGAATGTACTGGAGAAAAAAGCAATTGAATACCCTGAATCTAAAGTATCGGTAGATCTAAACGCTTTAGCCGATCGTGAAAATTTACTTTCAGTTCATGCCAATAAACACATGCTTTTTATAGCCCTTTACAATATTTTAGACAATGCGATTAAGTTTTCATCCCCAAAGCCGGTAACTGTTTTAACTTTCAGTGAGCAAAATAAACTTCTTATACAAATTACAGATCAGGGTTCCGGAATTTCAGAACAGGACAAAGAATCGATTTTTGATCTTTTTTTCAGAAGCGATCACACTCGTCACATCCAGGGCCAAGGTTTAGGTCTCTTCATTACCATGCAAATACTCAAACTACATCATATTAATGTTAAAGTAGATTCTGAAGTTGGAAAAGGTACTTCCGTAACCTTACTATTTCCTTAGTAGGATTCATTTCTTTGCTGTTTCCGCGAGACTCAATCCGGTCTGTTTTTGCAATTGGTAACCTTTGCTTAACACTCTAATCTTTCTCTAATCTACTTTAAATACAACTCTAATCCTTTTATTTCTAACATTTTACACAAATCATTGATTTTAAAGGCCTAAATGCATTCCACAAACCTAACAGCTTGATAATTTTAAATTAACACTGACTGTTTTTATCATTTTAAGTTAACAAAAGCATTAAATCCGATCGAAACAAACCGAGTTTCTTTGTCAAATAAAAACTAAAAAATCAATGACAAAACTAAAACTCATTTTTTCGGCTGTAATGCTTCTTGTTATGGGAAACATTTTTGCTCAGATTACTACCTCTACATTATCTGCAAAAGTTAATGATGGTACAAGCCCGCTTTCAGGTGCAGAAGTTACTTTAACACATTTACCTACTAACGCAGTATACAAAGCTGTAACTGACAAACAAGGTAGATTTAGTTTCGAAAATTTAAATGCCGGCGGACCTTACGAATTAGAGATTAAAAGTGCCGCTACCAAAGACTACTCTAACGCACAAATACACTTGGCACTTGGCGATAATGACCTGCCGGTAATAGTAGTTGGCAAAGCAGACAACAATGTGCTGGAAGAAGTTGTAATTACAAGTTCTAAACCTTCTTCAAAAAATAACGGAACGAATATTAATGAAAAACAGGTCAATGGTCTTCCGTTAATCAATCGCGGAATTCAGGATGTGACAAAATTAGTTCCGCAAAGTTCCAACAACTCTTTTGCAGGTACCAATTTCAGATACAACAACGTTACGATTGACGGTTCGATCAACAATGATGCGATCGGTTTTAGTCCGTCTTTAGGAGGTCAATCGGGAACTTCAGGAATGCCGGGAAGCAGTACACGTTCTAATTCTATAAGTCTTGATGCGATACAGGATATTCAGGTTTATATTGCGCCTTACGATATTAAATTAGGAAACTTTCTAGGCGGAAGCGTTAATGCCGTGACCAGAAGCGGCAGCAACACTATTACGGGATCGATTTACAGTTACGGAAGAAACGCAGCCATTACAGGCCGTAACAACGCCGGTGACGGTTCTAAAATGCCAAATTCTTTTGGTGATTATCAAATTGGTTTCAGATTAGGCTTACCGATCGTAAAAGATAAATTGTTCTTCTTTACCAATATGGAATATGCCGAAAGAACAGATCCTATATTTTACAATGCGGGTCAAACCGATTCTAATGGAAAACTGACTTCATTGGTAGACAATACTACCGCACAGCAAATCTCAGACTTTGTAAAAACAAACTACGGATTTGATACCGGAACTTTCGGTTCGTACAACAACTTTGCAAAAAGTCAGAAATTCTTCAACAAATTAGACTGGAAAATTAACGAAAAACATTCGTTATCGTTACGAAACAACACTGTTATTTCGCAGGCATCCAACTTAGAGCGCGATGCAGCAAACTTCCGATTTTCAAGTATGGATTTCACGCAAAAAAACCAATCTGTCAGTACAGTTTTAGAGCTTAAAAGCCATTTCAACAGTCAATGGTCCAACTCGTTCATTGCAAGCTACTCAGCTATCAAAGATTATCGCGACCCAAAATCAGGCAATCTCATGTTTCCGCAAACCGAAATTGGGTATAACGGCGGAACCATCTTTTTAGGGAATGATCGTGAGGCAACAGTATTCAACATGAAACAAAATACTGCCGAAATCACAGACAACCTTACCTATAAAACCGGAAACCACACGTTATTGTTTGGTACACACAATGAGTTTTACGACATCAATTACGGTTTTGTAAATGCTCTTAACGGAAGAGTATCTTACAAATCTCTGGCAGATTTCTATAACAAACTTCCAACGCGAGTTCGCGGAACCTATCCTTTTGACGGTTCTTCAAGAGACCAAATCTTCAACAATCCTTATGCACAGTTCAAAGTAAATCTTTACAGTGTTTATGTACAGGATGAAATTAGAATTGGCAACAAACTTAAAGTTACTCCTGGTGTCAGAATAGACTACACAGACTTACCTAATAAACCAAAATTAAGCCCACAGGTACAAAACTCTCCTGCTGATCCAAATTATGGTAACACTTATTCGTACACTCCGTTAAATCAGATTAAAAACAACTTTTTCAGTACGGCTTTAGTTTCTCCAAGAATTGGATTTACGTACAATGTAGACGAAGACAAAACACTTGTTATTCGTGGCGGATCCGGAGTATTTACAGGAAGAATTCCATTTGCCTGGTTGGGATATGCTTACTACAATGATGGTGTAGGTTACGGAAGTTATGACAAAAACAACCTTACTCCGGCACAGGTTGCGGCGGCCGGAGATCCTTTGGCAACCAACGGATTAAACGGATATCACGATGCAACACCAAAAGTACAGGCCGATTTAGTTGACAATAAATTTAAAATGCCGGCGGTATTGAGAAATTCACTTGCAATCGATAAAATCATCAACGGTTATAAATTTACTACCGAAGGAATTTACACCAAAGTAATTCGTGATCTGGAATTTCAACAAGTGAATAAAACGGATAACCCGACTTATTTTTCTTATGATACGAATCACCAGATGCCAATTTATGCTGCTAATATAAACCCGGCTTTTTCGAATGCTTATTTATTATCCAACACCAACAAAGGATACCGATACAGCATTACCGAAATGGTTTCGAAAACATACGATTTTGGTCTTAATTTTATGGTGGCTTATACGTATGGAAATTCTAAAGATATTACTAATGGAATACGTAACTCAATGGAAAGTAACTTTCAGATGAACCAATCACTAACACCAAATAATCCTCAATTAGCAACATCCAACTTCAACATCAAGCATCGAATCGTTTCTAATGTTGGGTATGCCGTAAAAGTGGCTGACAACAACATGTTCTCAGCAAATGTATATTTCAATGCTCAATCCGGAAATCCGTTTTCGTGGGGATTTGTAAACTCAACTATTGCAGGAACCGGTCAGGCGGCAGGATTGGCCTATATCTTCAAAGATGCAGCAGAAGCCGCGAAATACATTGGAGTAAATGCAGCAGGAGTTCCTTCGGCAACCGCAGCACAACAGGTGGCAGATTATGAAGCCTTCATTAATGGAAATGATTATTTGAAAAGCAGAAGAGGAAATTTCACAGAAAGAAACGGTGCCACTACACCATGGAACATACAAGCTGATTTGAAACTAATGGATGAAATTAAAATTGCCAAAGCGGGTACTTTACAGCTTTCCTTCAGCATAGCAAATGTTGGAAACCTTATCAACAAAGATTGGGGAAGAAGTTATTTTGTTCCGAACACCTACAATTCAACGGCAAATCTTGGTTTAACAAAAACTGGAAACTTAGGCGGAGTTGCTACTGGCGATCCAACTTATACGTTCCAAAAACCTTCGACATCTCCTTATACTGTAGATCAGTTAGCCTCTAGATTCCAGGGACAATTTGGAGTGAGGTATACGTTCTAAAGATTGTGTTTTATTTTTTTATTATCCCCCGGTTTCAGTCCCTTTGAAACCGGGGGATTTTTATTTAAGGCCCTTGTTTTTATTCATAGCGCTCCGCACTATGTTGTTGCTAATGCTCTTTCAGAGCAAGGTTCCGAATTTCCAATGATATTCTCCAAACCATCGTAAAAATAGGTTGAAAGCCTAAAAGACATTAGCGTAGTGCATCGCACTACGAAATAAATTAATCTCAGGAATTGCCCTGAAAGAGCCAGAGCAAATAATTCCAATAATCATTAAGAATCAGATAAGGAAGAATATACTCTATTTTCTATTCTTTTTTGGTAAAACCTTTTCGGGTCATTTCCCCCCAGCCTTTTGTCCCTAAAACTTTTTCTTTGTACCCTACTAAAGCAGCATAAACCGCTAAAGGATGAAAATAAAAAGGTTCGATAAAAGCAGCCATCAAAAGTTTGAAAAAATCGGTTTGTTTGGGGTACTTATGGTACGTTCTTTCTTCGCTGTACAAAGCAATAACCGAAAAGAAAATGGCAAAGGCATACACAAATAACAACAGCAAAAAGAAAAAATGCCAATTGAGCAGTCCAAATGCAAAAAAAACAATGGTAATAAGAAGACCAGTAAATTCAATACCGGGAGCCAAAAATTCAAATAAAGTCCAATACGGAATACTTAGCATTCCCAACAATTTATATTTAGGATTTAAGAACATTTTTTTATGAAAACCTAAGGTTTCAATCGTTCCTCTCATCCAGCGGCTGCGTTGTTTTTTGAATATTTTAAAATCTTCCGGAGCTTCTGTCCAGCAAAGCGGGTCAGGAATGTATCGCACTGAATATGGCAGTTTGTTTTCGAGCATATAACGGCGCATTCTTACGACCAGTTCCATGTCTTCCCCCACAGTTTTGGTGCTGTAACCTCCCGACAGTAAAGCAATTTCTTTATCAAAAGCACCAAAAGCCCCGCTGATAAGCAATAAACCGTCTAATCTTCCCCAAGCCATTCTTCCTAAAAGAAAAGCTCTTAAATACTCTAAAACCTGTATTCTGGACAACATTACATCCGGAACATTCACTTCAATCAAACGTCCGTTTTTAATAATACACTGATTTGCAATACGAACGACACCGCCAGTTGCAATAATACGCTGTTCATTGGATTCTAAAAATGGTTTTGCCAGTTTAAGAAGCGAATCTTTATCAAGAATACAATCCACATCAATACAAACTACATACGGATTCTGTGCGATATTCAGTCCCGCATTAAGCGCATCGGCTTTACCCCCATTTTCTTTATCCACTACAATTAGCTTTTTAAAAGCAGCATTTCTGGAAGTATAAAGTCCTCTGATTTTTTTTGTTTCAATCTGTTGATGAAAAGAAAGCTCCGTAAGAACAAGGTCGTAAGTATGAATCAACAACTCCATCGAATTGTCTTTACTTCCGTCATTCACCACAATTACCTCATATTGATTATAGTTTAAGGAAAGTAGTGATTTTACATTTTCTTCAATAGTAAAACCTTCATTGTATGCAGGGGCAATCAAAGAAAGTTTAGGAGCCAATCCACTCGTTAAGAGCACATCATAATCTATAAAACTGTTTCTTTTTAAATAATCTCTTAATTCCTTTGCGGAGAGATAGGCCAATATAAGATAAGACGACATAATCAATATCGCATAAGCCAATATCAGAATTAAATAAGTATGGACAAAAAATGCTATTTCTTGATTAAAAAATGTCATTAGCTGCTATTTTTAAACGGTTAATGCCAACACTACATGCTGAGCTCCATGTTTCACTGATGTATTTGAAGTTCTTTCTGCTAATTGTTCTACATAAATTAACTTTTGCGTCAATTTAAGTTCTTTAATGAGTTTTAAACCAAGTGTAACCACTGTAGTATTTTGCGATTCCAATAGAAGTTCGATCCCTTTTGTATCTCCGATATCATGTTTTTTGAAGGCATGAATAATATTGACCTGAGTCCAGTCGTCAATAGGATTGGTATGTTCTGTAAGGTGTACAATCCCTTTTGTTCCTGCCAGTTTAATACAGGCATTTATGGCTGTAATCTGCAGTACTTTATTACGGGCATTTGAGAATGTTATTAGGGTATCAAAAGCGTCATAAACATTCATTTCTGCCAATTCTGTGATTCCTTTGCATCTAACATCCCATTTTAAGCTTTTTAGTTTTTTCAAAGAATCATTTATAAGCCTGGAATCTTGATAAAACTGTTCCAGTTTTTGTGCATAAACACCCTGGTAGTTTTTATGAAGATTGATAAGAGATTCTGTAATAACTTCTCTGAAAAACTTATTTTCAGCCATTACCGCATAATCATTATTCTTTGAGACATCAGAAAAAGAAATATCTTCAAAAACGACAGAAAACAACAGCTTATCAATAAACACATCATATCCTTCTCTGTGTCTTTCTTCTTTAATTTTTCTATTACGGCTTTGAATAATTAAAAGGTAAAAAAATAACGCTGCCAATACAAAAAGACCTATTGAAAAGGTCAAAAATGGTTTTACCCATGTACCGCTTTTATAAAATTCCCATACATCAGTCATCTTAAAATCGTTTCGTGATAATTATTTGAGCGTTAAACCTGTTTCTGTATTCGTTTGGCAGATATTCTTCATATTCATACAGAAAAATGGGGCGTACAAAAAATGAATTGCCCAAACGATGCTGATACTGCACTCCTGCTCTGTATGCTTTCAAAGGCTGTACAAAATTGCTGTACAAATATAAATACGGCACATTTCCGTACTGAACTTCGAATCTTACTACTTGTTCTTTTTCTTCATTTGTATGCTGGAAACTTAAAACATGAGAAAATAACGCATTTCCTGTATCATAATACGGTCTGTAAGCAATTGTATTTGCTCCGGTTTTATAAGAAATTTGTCCGGTAAGCAAGGTTACATCATCGGTTTCAAAATGCATATATCTCGCTCCCAAAGCATAGTCGAATCTTTTTTGCGGTCTGAAATAATATTCGGCACCAAATTTTGCCACTGGAAATATCGTTTCGCCTGTTGAAACTCCTGCATTTACATACAAATAATCTTTTTTGGCAAAAGTCTGATAATAATCTGCCTCAAACATTACCTGAGTATCGTTCCCGATATGCCCCATATTAGCACGTCCTACAAGAGCTGATTTACCGAATTTATGCACATACTCAACATAACCGTAATGTAATGGCTCCTGCCCCGGATTTGAAGTCGAAATGTTTAAATATGAAACCGAAACTGCATTTTTAGTCTTACGATCAATAAGTGTACGCAGCGCTTTAAAGGCCTGAGTACTATTTTCGTTTACGGATGCTTTTTCGATAATCTCCAGTGCTTCTTTGTCTCTGCCCAGTTTTTCAAGACAGGTCACTTTTATTTTTAAGATGTCAACATTCGCAACATCAACTGTCAGATATCGGTCGCAATAGGATATACATTTCTCAAAATCTTCTGTCCAGTAATACACATTTATGATGGCCAACAGAGCATCCGGATTTGGGTTAACCCTATCTGCCATTGGAGACAATGTTTGTATGGCTGTTTTATACTCTTTTTTCCAGCTGTAAATACGTCCCGCAAAAGTTTTTATATCTTCATTTTCAGGATATTTTTTAAGCAAAGGATCAATTAATGATAGCGCTTTGTCATAACGACTCTGCTCTGCTTCGCTCCTTGCACTTGTCAGAGTTTCATCAATATTACTTTCCTGTCCCGTGACAGTAATCGAAACCAACAACAGGACTGCCAGATAGTACCCCCATCTCATTAGGCACGTACATTTAGCAACTTATTAATTCTTACCAAAAGCACAGCCGGGCTTACAGGTTTTGCAATAAACTCGTTTGCTCCAATGTCAAAAGAATCAAGTTCAGTTTGCTCAACCCCTGACGAAGTAAGTATAATTACCGGAATATCTAAATTAAGAGTCTGCCTTACATACTGCGTAATTTCCATTCCGCTTATGCCAGGCATATTTATGTCTGTAAGGATCAGATCATAGCTATTGTTTTTAATAGCTCCGAGTGCGTCTTTACCATCAGAAAACTGGTCAACGTTATATCCTTTCGACTCTAAGAAAAATGATAATGATTTGCGTAGGATATCATTATCTTCGGCTAAAACTATTCTCATAGGTTCAAAATTTGTCTTTGGGGGGAATTGATAATTTTATATTCTAAAACTAAAAACTACTGTAAAGCTACGGGATATTTCGCTTTTATCATAGTTCTTTTAAATATTTAATTACTTCAATTATGCCACTATGAAAAATATTTACCTTATCTGCTGTTTCATTTGTAAATTTTTCAATTCTGGCTTCTTCCTCAATTACAGCTAAACAATTACTGAGATCATCCAACATAAACAAGTCCATGCTGGATCTCATGTTATGTGCCAAATTCTTTACTTTTAGAAAATCATTGTTTTTAAATGCTTCCTGAAGTAAAATTTCTTCGGTCGGGATTTTTTCGATAAAAAGATGGATCATATCCTGCCTGAAGTTTAAATCACCACATGCCATTTCATCAATAAAGGACAAATTCACTTTTCTCTTACGAGTAACTTTATACTCCGAATTCATTACTGCCCTTATGGCTTCTAAAAGTACGGGCTGTTTGAACGGTTTTGGAACATAACCATCCATCCCTACATTATAACAACGTTCCTGTTCGCCTACAAGCGAATGTGCCGTCATGGCAATAATCGGAATACTCGAATTCATTTCATTTCGAATATAATCCGTAGTCTGATATCCGTCTTTAACCGGCATTTGAAGATCCATCAATACCAAATCGTATTCTTTTTTTGATAAAAGCTCGATGCCTTCTTCTCCGTTTTCAGCTATTTCCAATTCAAAACCAAAATTCTCAATGACACTTTTGGCCAGTTTCTGGTTTAAAACATTGTCTTCGCAAAGCAGTATTTTTAGTTTACCCAGACTTTCTCCGGATACTTCTTCGGCTGTTTCCTGAATGTAATCTGTTTTTTTGTAATTAATGACAAAGAAAAATTCCGATCCTCTGTTCTCCTGACTTTTTACATTAATTTCAGCATCTTGTAATTCAATTAATTGTTTTACAATATTAAGCCCTAAACCGGTTCCTCCAAATCTTCTTGTAGTGCTATCTTCCGCCTGAGTAAAACGTTCAAATATAGTTTTCAGTTTCTCGGCAGGAATCCCAATACCTGTATCTTTAATAGAGAATTTAAGCGAGTAATAATCTTCTGTTTGTTCCATCACTTTTACTGAGACCGTGACTTCTCCTTCATGAGTAAACTTAAGTGCATTGCCTATTAAATTCACCAATATCTGATTTAATCTTCCTTCGTCTCCAATAATAATTTCCGGCAAATCGGCATCCAGGAAAAGATTGAATTCCACCTCTTTAGAAGCTTTTATTTTAAGCAAATTATAAACATGCTTTAAAGTGCTTTTTAAATGGAAAGGCATGGCTTCTATGGTCAGATTACCGGAATCTATTTTAGACAGATCCAAAATATCGTTGACAATTAAAAGCAGATTTTCTCCTGCTATCTGCACACTGTTGATATAGTCACGCTGAACAGCATCGAGTTTGGTCTGTGCAAGAAGATCCGTAAAACCAATAATACCGTTCAAAGGCGTTCTGATTTCGTGGCTCATATTGGCCAAAAAACTGTCCTTTGCCAGAACGGCTTTCTCTGCAATCTTTTTCTGTCTGTCAAGTTCAATATTCTTTGTTCCCAATTCCAGCTGGCTGATTACATGTTTTGCTACAATTCTGAGTGCATTTCGCTGATCTTCATTCAGTTCTTTTGTAACATGATCAATAGCACATAACGTTCCGATATTATAACCGTCCGGTGTTGTCAGCGGTACACCGGCATAAAATCGAACTTTAAAACCACCCGTAACATTAGGATCGTCTTTAAATCTCTCATTTAAAAAAGTATCATTTATTTCCACCATTTTAGATTCTAAAATAGTGTACTGACAAAAAGAAATTTCACGAGGTACCTCAGAAACGCCAATCCCTATTTCAGATTTAAACCATTGTCTGCTCTCGTCTATAAAGGAAATATGAGCTATTGGCACATCACAGATATAGGACACTAATTTGGTTGCGTCATCAAAAGCATGATCAGGGAGTGTATCAAGTATATTGTAACGTTTCAGAGCAGCTAAACGCTCTGATTCGTTGACCGGTATTGGAAATTTGGAAGTTTTCATTGCAGCTAGTGGTAAACTTGTATAAATATAAAAATAATTTGAGATAAAATGTTCTTTTTTTTACGACTGATCGTTTGAATATGATGCGTAAAATCAAATACAGGAATGTAATAATCAATTGTGTATTACTTTAAAACAAAACCAATACAAAAGGCAGCTTAAAAAAAGCTGCCCTTTGTGTTACTGATCTCCTTTATTCATAAAGCTCATTAAAAGTGTATAAGCGTTTTTAATTACAATTTTCGAAGATTCATCTATAATAGATGATTTTATCTGTCGATATCCGTCAGCTGAAGAACCGGTTTCTACCGGAACCATCTTATAGATTCCGTTTGTACTTACCGAAAAGACAAAGAATTTACCCTGCCATCTTACCACAGCATCTTCCGGAACCGTAATGGCTTTTTCGTTATTAAATTCTGCCTCGGCATTAATAAAAAGTCCCGGTATTAACGAGCTTTCATACTGATTTACTTTACAGATTACTTCTGCCGCGCGATCATCATTTAGACTTTGATTGATATAAGCAATTCTTGCTTTATACTTTTTAGACGGATTCGCATTGGTGAAAGCCGTAACGGTCTGCCCGACTGAAAGCAGCTGTATGTCTTTTTCAAAAACATTCATCGTCAGGACAATGTCACTCATTTCGATTAACTCAAAAAGCATATCGGTTGGTGAAATGTATTTCCCCACATTCACATTAATTTTCGCGACCAAACCATTTATTGGCGAATGAATTGCAACCGTTTTACTAATAGTAGAAGCGCTTAGTGTTTTAACATTGATTCCTAACAACCTCAGTTTTTGGGCTAACGATGACATATAAATGTGTTGTGTCTGCATCTCAGTTGCAGTCTGTTCAAACAGCTTATCACTACTTGCTTTCTTAGCATTAAGCTCTTTCTGACGGTTAAACTCACTTTGAGCCAACTGAAATTTTTCTTTCGCGGTAAGATAATCCTGTTGCAATTGTATGTATTGCATGTCCTCGACTACCGCCAATACTTGTCCCTTTCTAACATGCATACCTGCCATTAAATCTGTTTTTTTGATGTAACCGCCTAAAGGAATACTCACTGTTACCACACTCTTTGGAGGCACCGTTACGGTTCCCTGAAGCTGTAATATTCCTTTTACGGTTCTTTCTTCAGGATACCCAGCAACCAATTTTGCATTTTTGATCTGTGCATCGCTTAATTGAATACTGTTTCCGGGTGTTAGTACTTTTGTACTCTGTTGTTCTTTTTTGTCGCTCTGGCAGGAAACCAAGCATAGAAAAAGAAAGATGATACTGCTATATATTTTCATTTTTTTATAAATTATTAAGGGTTTGCCAATGAATTACTGCGTTGTTATAATCTTTAATTCTGTCGAAATATTCATTTTTTATGGTTATCGCCTGATTGACCACTAAAACCCATTGCAGGTAATCGATATCTCCGTTTTCCAATTGACTATTGGCAGCGTCGATAATTACCGTCGCATTTTTTAGTCCTTCATTTTCATAATAAGAAAGGCTTTCTTTGTATTTTTCGATTTCATTTACTGCATTGACTATTTCTGTCTTCCATTCAATCTTTGTAGTTTCTGCCTGCATTTTGTACGTTTCATACTCCACTCTGGCCGCTTTATTACGTGCCGACTGACTGCCGAAAAAAAGAGGGACTGACAAACCGAAATTGACATAATTAAATCTTTGACTGCCACTATAATAAACCTCCTGACCTACAGCGCTGGTTTGTGTTCCAATGATGCTTAAATTATTATAACCGATAGTAATATCAGGCATTAATTTGGACCGTTCCGTTTTCCATCGCCATTTTGCCGCTTCGGCTTCGTACATTGAAAGCTGTACCTGAGGAAGCTCTGCGGTATCTTTATTTTGATTGAATGAAACCACAAAATCATTTTTCACCCTTTCTGAAGTGGGCACGTGAATAATACTGTCCTGAAGAACCGTATTAAACGTTTTAAGCGTGATGGCGATATCTTTATTCACCATTGCAAGCTGGTTCGAATAAAACTGCCGTGCTGATTGAGAAGCTGTTTTTTCCAAAACATTGGTTTCTCCTGTTTTGTAACGCAGCTCTGATTTCTGTTCCATTAATCTGTAAATCGAGTCGGCATAAACTAACAATTCCTTTTTACTGTTGAGCCAGATGTAATCATAAAATAAGCTTCTCACATTCGACTTAACCTGTTGCACTGTTAGCTGCGATTCTGCTTTTGCGGCATTGTGATGCTCTCTCAACACTTTTTTCTGATTCGTATACAGTGTTGGAAAAGCAAAAGTCTGACTAATTCCAAAACGGGTATCGTTTACGGCACTGTTAAACTGACCATAATCGGCTGTAAGAGCTGTTTTAGGAATATCAAAAGCAGATTTTTCCAATTGTTCTTTTGATCTTTCATTCAACAGAGAAGATTTAATTCTTCTGTTATGCTGAATCGCTATTGACAAAGATTCTTCAAGCGAGACAGGGGCATCTTGTGCCTGTACCGAAGCAGTAAGAAACAAAGCCAGCAGTAATGAAGTCAGCTTATCCATTTTATTTTTTTTATTTTTCTTAGAAAAAACTTTGGTATGATACGTCATTAAATAAATAGCAGGAAGTACAAACAGTGTGAGCAAAGTAGCCGTAATCAGTCCGCCAATAACGACCGTGGCGAGCGGACGCTGTACCTCTGCTCCTGCGCCATTGCTCAAAGCCATAGGTAAAAATCCTAAAGAAGCAACAGCAGCGGTCATCAATACAGGGCGCAATCTGTTTTTAGTTCCGATAATAATAATTTGAAACGGATTAGTAATTTCACCATGTTTTTGTATGCGATTGAATTCAGAAATTAAAACAATTCCATTTAAAACCGCTACGCCAAACAGTGCTATAAAACCAACTCCGGCAGAAATACTAAACGGCATATCCCGCAATGCCAGTCCAAAAACACCGCCAATTGCCGACAAAGGAATCGCTGTAAAAATGATAATTCCTTCTTTAAAAGATCGGAAAGCAAAATACAACAGCGCCAAAATCATAAACAAAGCTGCCGGGACTGCAATTCCAAGGCGCGATTTTGCCTGTTGCAGATTTTCAAAAGTACCTCCGTAGGTAATGTAATATCCGGGAGCAAATTTGATCTGACTGTTAACTTTTTTCTGCAATTCTTCTACAATAGATTCTACATCCCGTCCTCTTACATTAAAACCGACAATAATTCTTCTTTTGGCATCTTCCCGCTGAATCTGGTTCGGGCCTTCGACTTCTTTTACCGAAGCCACCTGATACAACGGAATCTGTATTCCGGAACGGGTTGAAATGAGTAAATTTCGAACGTCCTGAATATCTTTCCGTCCATTAGCCTCCACGCGCACCACCATATCAAACTTTTTTTCTCCTTCATAAATACTGCCTGCTACAGCTCCTGCAAAAGCAGCATTTACGGTTTGATTGATATCTGAAACATAAATACCGTATTTCGCCATTTCTGCCCAGTCATAGTCAATAACGATTTGTGGCATTCCGGTAACCTTTTCAACATAGAGATCTGTAGCTCCTTCAACAGTATTGCTAATAGCGCCTAACTGCTCGGTATATTGAGCCAGCTTATCGAGATCTTCTCCGTAAATTTTGCAAACCAAATCCTGCTTTGCTCCTGTCATCAATTCGTTAAAACGCATTTGAACCGGAAACTGAAAACCAGTCGTAACTCCCGGAGCAACCTCTTTAACAGTTTGGGTCATTTTATCTGCCAATTCAGGAAACGAAGAAGCACTGGTCCATTCTGATTTATCTTTCAGAACAATAATCATATCACCTCCTTCTATAGGCATCGGATCTGTTGGAATCTCAGCACTCCCAATTCTTGAAACTACTTTTTCTACTTCCGGATAAGTACTTTTCAATGCTGACGAAATTTTCTCAATTGTTGCAGTAGTCGTTGACAAATTTGTCCCCAATAACAATCGGGTTTCTACAGCAAAATCGCCTTCTTCCAGTTGTGGTATAAATTCACCTCCCATTCGGCTAAAAAGCAACAAGGCAATACCAAACAGAACGAAAGCTGAAATCACAATCCCTTTTCTAACTTGCAATGCTCGTGACAATGCTATTTCATAATAAAACTCCATTTTTGCCATTATTCGGTCTGACAAATTGGGCTTATGATTTATTTTTTTGCTAATGAATAATGCACTGACCATAGGAACATAGGTAAGCGACAATATAAAGGCGCCTAAAATGGCAAAGGCCACCGTTTGCGCCATTGGCTTGAACATTTTTCCTTCAATACCTTCTAATGACAATATTGGAAGGTATACGATCAGAATAATAATTTGCCCGAATACTGCGGCATTCATCATGCGTCCTGCTGATCCCGTCACCTCCTTATCCATCTCTTCTTGCGAAATAGAATCGATTTCTTTGTATTTTTTAGCGGAATGAATATGATGCAAAATGGCCTCGACAATAATTACGGCACCATCGACTATCAAACCAAAATCGAGCGCACCCAGACTCATCAAATTACCGCTTACACCAAATGTATTCATCATGATAATTGCAAACAGCATCGCTAACGGAATAACCGAAGCCACAATAAAACCTGCTCTTAAATTCCCAAGGAAGAGTACCAGCACCAGTACTACGATCAACGCTCCTTCAATAAGGTTCTTCTCTACTGTACCAATCGCATTATCTACCATCTTAGTCCGATCTAAAAAAGGTTCTATTTTTAAACCTTTGGGCAAAATTTTCTCAATCTCAGCAACCCGTTTTTTAACCTTTACGATAACATTATTCGCGTTCTCTCCTTTAAGCATCATTACAATTCCACCAACCGACTCGCCAATATCATCTGTCGTTAATGCTCCGTAACGTATAGCCGATGACATTTTTACCTCTGCAATATCTTTAATCAAAATTGGAGTTCCGGCCTGTGTATTTTTGACAATAATATTCTGAATGTCTTTTATGTTTCGGGTCAGTCCAACACTTCGGATGTAAAGTACCGTTGGTCCTTTTTCAATATAAGCCCCACCTGTGTTTTCGTTATTACTGTTCAGTGCTGTAAAAACCTCTTTTATAGTCAGATTCTGTGCTTTAAGCCGTGAAGGATTAACGGCAATTTCGTATTGCTTGAGTTTCCCTCCAAAAGTAGCGACGTCGGCAATTCCGGGAGTTCCCAAAAGCTGTCTTCTTATTGTCCAGTCCTGAATCGTACGCAAATCTTCTAGAGAATATTTAGTTTCGTATCCGGGTTGCGGTTTAAGGACATATTGATAAATTTCTCCCAAACCTGTGGTTGCGGGTGCCATTTCAGGAATACTGGCGTTCTCTGCAATTTCAACTTTTTGCAATCGTTCGGCAACCTGTTGACGTGCCCAATACACATCTGTATCGTCTGCAAAAACAATCGTAACCAGCGAAAGTCCGAAACGCGAAATACTGCGGCTTTCTTTCAGCTGCGGTATGTTGCTTATTGCCTGTTCGATTGGAAATGTAATTAAACGCTCTACATCTTCTGCTCCCAAAGACGGAGCTGTTGTAATAATTTGTACCTGATTGTTGGTGATGTCAGGAACCGCATCAATAGGCAAACGGGTTACTTCAAACACGCCATAGATAATCCATAGCAATGTGAAGATCCCAATTACCAGTTTATTTTTAACGGAGAACTGTATGATCTTATTAAGCATAATTTAATTTATTTGAAATAATAATGCCATGGTCAAAACATCAAAAATGTTTCAACCACAATAAAAATTCGATAAAATCAAATTAGGCTATAGGAGGACGGAATACCGAAAACAATGAAGGATTTGAATACAAATCTGAAGTATAAGGAATTGTACCCGATGGTGAAAATCCAACAGTAAAAGGAATGTAAAATACTGTTTTGTCCTGCGGAACAAATACTAACTGTACGTAAGGTCCGGATATGTTTTTAAACGGAAGCTGCATATCACGATCAGAATCATTGTCTTTTAAATCTTCTCCCCAGTAATGCATTTCCAAAAAATCAAAAAAACTTACCTCACTTCTTAGCTGATGCTCTTTAAAATGCTCCAGCAATATTGGCAATTTATAAAACTGCTGAAAGAACCCAATATTGGATACAATTAAAAAGATGAAGATATATATAATGATTTTTCGCACTTCACAAATTTAAACGATGTCGCAAAATAATTTCCTACTGAGAACAAGAAGCAAACAACTTTTATCATTTTAACTATTTACAGCAATAAAAATTACAATTATCACATTCAAAAACAAAAAATAAAACATTTTATCTATTTTAAAAGTTAATTCACAACAATTACTCACAACTTAAAATTTGGATAATCCAACCCCAGCCATTTTTATCCAAAAAAACTTCAAAATTCTAAAATTCCGCCCCCTTTTTTGTTTCAAAATGGACGAGAATAATTCCATTAAAATTTCGCTAAAAAGTTCCTAAAACCAGACTAAATGCTCCTTCCCTGCTGGTCTTCTCTCATTATTTAACTACTTGTAAGAATACAAAATAAAATAAGTGTTTTTATTACTCTTTTCATCTATAAAAACTACACGTAACTTCTTTTTTACAATTTAATAATAGCTGTAAAAAAACTTTAATCACGAAAACTCAACATTCTAAAAATCAAATAATTAAATATTAAAATTTAGAAATTCTCAAAGACAACTGTACGTTCATTCGTATAAATTTATAAAAAAATATTTTTTTCTACCAGATTAATTTATACTTTTGTTTCAAACTATTCTTATTCATTCTAAATAAAAATTACTTACAAATTTATTTTTATTTGGCCAAAATAAAAAAGAATTTTCTTAGAAAAATTTCCAAAATAAATGAAAATTAAGAACAACCCCAGTAAAATCAAGCTATCAGACTCTTCTTATAAATTAAACAAAATTTCGAAGAACATCCGTAACAGGAGAAGCGTCTATGCCAATCAGTTTATCAAGGGAGAATTACCGGATCAATTGCTTGAAGAAATTTTGACAAATGCGACCTGGGCCCCTACCCATAAAATGACAGAACCCTGGAGGTTTATCGTTTTTAGGGGCAAATATTTGAAGAAGTACGGCGAATATATGGCTCATTATTACAGAGATTTCTACAGTGAATTGTCTCCCGAAGATCAAAAAGACAAGCTTTCTTATCTCGAAAACTACCCGTTAAACGCTGCCTGCATGATTGGAGTAATCATGGTGAAAAACACCAAAATTGACCTGCCCGAGTGGGAAGAAATTGCTGCAGTCTCTTCGGCTGTGCAAAATATAGCGCTTACCTGCCATGCTCATAAAATAGGCAGTTACTGGAGTACCAAAGGTGTAGCTATTGATTATGTCGCAAAATTTGGTCTCTCAGAAAATGAAAAATCACTAGGACTTCTTTATCTGGGGTACTATCCCGAAGCCTTAAAACCCTCCAAAAAAAAGAGAACCCCTTTATCTAAAAAAGTCGTCTACCTCGACTGAAAAATAACTTTAACCCCTTAAAACACTATTTTATGAATACCACATTGATTCGTACAGAAGTCACCGAGAAAGGAGTCCAGTCGGACCAGGATTTTTATAAAGACATTTTCCACCAGAACTCCGGAACAGAATACGCACAGGCCATGAAATTAGCACAGGAACGCGTTTCTAATTTCCTAAAAAACAATAAAAAACCTTTCAGCGGAATCAAACCTGAAGAAATCAGAGCTAAAGTTGATGAAGTAGATTTTGACACTCCACTACCCGATTACGAAAGCCTGCTGAACGAAGTAGACGAACTTTATGTGAACCACGCTACCGCCTTTCACCTACCTGAATATATTGCTCATTTAAACTGCCCGGTTGTTATTCCGGCATTAGCAGCAGAAATTCTGATAAGCGCCATCAACTCTTCGCAAGATACTTACGACCAAAGCGCCGGTGGAACTTTTATTGAAAGAAAACTGATTGACTGGACTAGCGAGCAGATTGGCTATACAAAAGGTGATGGCGTTTTTACGGCCGGAGGCTCTCAAAGTAATTTAATGGGCTTGCTTTTAGCAAGAGATTATTATGCTTTACAGTATCAGAAATGGAATATCAAATTGGAAGGTCTTCCTCCTGATGCACACAAATACAGAATTTTTGTTTCGGACAAAGCGCACTTCAGCAATCATAAAACGACATGGGTTTTAGGTCTTGGAGAACAGGCCATCGTAAACGTCGGAGTTGATCAAAGATACCGCATGGATCCTGAAAAGCTGGAAAAAGCAATCGCCGACGAAATCAGAAGAGGAAACATTCCAATTGCTATTACCGCAACAGCCGGTACCACCGATTTCGGTAACGTAGATCCCTTGAAAACCATCGCTGATATTGCCAACCGTTATAATTTATGGCTTCACGTAGATGCTGCTTATGGCTGCGGATTATTGCTGACAGAGAAACAAAGGCATTTATTAAACGGTATCGAACTGGCCGATTCTGTAACTATTGATTACCACAAATCATTCTTCCAGCCGGTGAGCAGCAGTGCTTTTATTGTGAAAGATAACCTTCACCTCAACATTATCAAGCACCACGCTGATTACTTAAATCCAAAAGAACAAAATTACGATGTGCTTCCGGCTCAGGTTAATAAATCGATTGTTCAGACGACACGTCGTTTTGATGCTTTAAAACTTTGGTTTACACTCCGTTACATGGGCAAGAAGAAACTCGGAAAATTCACCGAAGCCTTAATCGAAACCACTCAACAAACTGCTGCCTACATTGAAGCCGATCCTAATTTCGAACTGTTATGCCACTCTGATATGGGTATTTTATTGTTCCGTTATCTGGACGGACCAGTTGAATCCAATTCTTGCGATGTCAACAAATACATCAAAGAGAAGCTTTTCTATGGCGGCGAAGTACTGGTAGCCAGTACCAAAGTAAATGGAGAATTCTACCTGAAGTTCACCATTTTAAATCCTCTTACCACCCTAAATGATATTAAAAACATTCTTAACCTCATAAAACAAAACGGAGATGAATACCACAGACTCAACTAATTTTTACCAACTGGCAGAACAAGTTAACTACAAATCCCTGCTGAACTGCTATTGCAGAGAATTTAGCAACTGGATCCAATACGAAGGTGTCCCGAAATACGATCCTGCTTTGGCCGAATTTATGAAAACGATCGATCATAGCTCTTTTCTTAAATTTGATTTCAGTGTTATTGGTCAGGAAGTTTTCGCTCCATTGGTTTATTTTTCTCAAAGTGGCGTACATGCATACGGATTTCCGGTGGTGTCACGCACTATTGCAACGGACGAGTTCAGAGAAATAAATCCAATCGAATTTACGGAACTTGTTGCGGCTTATTCTAAAACAGAGAGCCCTGATATTGATCCTGTTCCTACGCAAAAACGCATGCAAAACAGTATCGAGAATCTGGCGCTTTATCTGGAACATTACAAAAACAGTGATCGTACAGCCAACAATCCGGAACAGTCCTTTATAGCTTCTGAACAATCTTTGATCCTGGGACATACCGTACATCCGCTGCCAAAAAGCAGAGAAGGATTTACAAAGGACGAATTGGTTCAATATTCTCCTGAAACCCAAGGACAATTCCCGCTACACTATTTCCTGATTCACCCTGAAAATGTGATTGAAAAAAGTGCTGAAGACTATTTGATCACTGATTATCTGAGAAAAGAAGTTTCGCAATTTGCTGATAAAAATGCCAAAGAATTACTGGATTTCTATTCGCAATACAAAATAGTACCGGTTCACCCTTGGGAAGCAACTTATTTATTGGAGCAAAAAGAAGTTAAAGAAATGCAGTCTAAACAGCTTCTTTTCAGTTTGGGGCAATTTGGACCTTCTTATGCAGCGACCTCATCTGTTCGTACCGTTTACAATGCCGACAGTGAATGGATGTATAAATTCTCTTTGCATGTAAAAATCACTAATTCCTTCCGCGTCAATTACCTGCACGAACTGAATCGCGGTTATGATGCCGCACAGCTGATGAAAACAGATTGGGGAAAAGGCATTCAAAAAGATTACCCACAAATTCAGCTTATTACTGATCCGGCTTTCATTACAGTGGTTTATGAAGATCAAATTATTGACGGTTTCAGCACCAGTATTCGTGAAAACCCTTTTCATGGAGCCAACGCCAATAAAAATGTAACGCTAGTTGCTTCTTTGACACAGGATAACATTTTGACAGAGCAGCCAAGAATCGTAACGCTGATCGAAGAATCGGCCAAAAGACAAGATTTGACCGTAGTGGACACTGCTATTGCATGGTTCAAACAATACCTGAATATCAGCCTTACGCCTTTAATTGGCATCTTTAACAAATACGGATTTGGATCAGAATTTCACCAACAGAATGTAATGGTTGAATTTGATGAAAATCTTTTGCCTTCCAAATTCTATTTCAGAGACAATCAGGGGTACTTTTTCCGTCAGGGACAAGTGGAAGAACTGGAGCGTTTGATTCCGGAATTTGGTAAAGACAGCCGTTCTTTTATTGCCGAAAAAAGAATCATTGATTTCTGGGGCTATTATTTCTTAATCAATCACTTGCTTGGAATTGTGAGCGCTTTGGGTAAAAACAAATTGGCTGACGAAGATACACTGCTTGACCTGATTTACGAAGCGATCAAAAAAGAGGGAGAATCGGATGTAACCGGTTTAGTTTCTCATTTTACCGAAAGTGTCAAACTAATCGTAAAAGGGAATTTACTAACCAGTTTAAACAATATGGATGAAGCCAGTGCGCCAAGAACTAATCCGGCGGTGTACAAAACTTTTCCTAATCCTTTAAACCGACACTATTTCTCTAAAAAACTAATCCAGCCAAAAACAGGTACTACTGTTTTCAGCCGTTATTTCGAGAAAGAAAATGTAACGATTACTCTGCGTCCGGTAGATGTCGACAAAGATTTGGAGATGCTTCACGAGTGGTTTCACCGCGAACATGCTTTGAAAATCTGGCAAATGAACTGGCCAATTCGTGATTTGGAGGTATTTTACCGCACATTACTTCCTGGTGGTCATTCGCACAGTTACATTGGAGAAGCCAATGGGGTACCAACTTTTAATATCGAAGTGTATTGGGCAAGTCGTGACATTGTGGGTGAATACTACGATGTACTCCCATCTGATTACGGAACGCACCAGTTTATCGCACCAACTGATCCGAAACTGAAATACGGTTCTCCGGCAACACAATCTATGATGGATTTTGTATTGAGCGAAGCCAAAGTAGGCAAAATGGTAGGTGAAGGTTCTGTTGATTCTATCGCTTCGATGATGAACAAAGCTCACGTTGGATTTAAAATTCAAAAAGTAATCGAAATGCCTCATAAAAAAGCCAATCTGAACTTTTGTTACAGAGAATGGTACTGGGCAAAATTCCCGGCTGCTGAAGAGTTTCAAAAAAATAGGGTTTCAGCCTCACAAGTTTAATTGATAAAATAACCACAATGAATACAGAAAAAATATATTCGGTAATCGGAATTGGAATTGGTCCTTTCAACCTTGGACTTGCCGCACTTATCGAACCCATTGAAGATTTATCAGCACTGTTTTTTGATCAGTCAGAAGGCTTTGACTGGCATCCGGGTTTAATGTTAAACAATGCTACACTGCAGGTTCCGTTCCTAGCCGATTTGGTTACCATGGCTGATCCGACGAATAAATACAGCTTCTTAAATTATATCAAACAGAGCGGACGTGCTTATAAATTTTACATCCGTGAAAATTTCTTTATCTACAGAAGAGAATACAATGAATATTGCAAATGGGCAGCTGCTCAATTAACCAACCTTAGATTTTCGCACAAGGTAATTTCAATTGACCCTGTTGACGATGTGTACAAAGTTACGGTGATCAATACTCAGACGTGTGTTACTTCTGTTTATTATACGCATAAAATAGTTTTAGGGACTGGAACTTCACCACATGTACCTGATTTTATTGACACTGAAGCCCTTCCAAATGTGATTCATGCCTCTCAATATTTGTATTTCAAACCTCAGATTCAGAAAAATGCGTCGGTAACAATCATTGGTTCGGGACAAAGTGCCGCCGAGGTATTCCGTGATCTTTTACCGGAAACGGAAGACGGATTGCAATTGAAATGGTTTACACGTTCGTCGCACTTCTTCCCTCTTGACAATAAATCTAAGCTGACTTTGGAGCTGACTTCTCCGGAATACGTAGATCATTTTCACAGTCTTTCGGCACAAAAAAGAAAACAGCTTTTAGACAGTCAGCATGGGTTATACAAAGGGATTGATCACGAATTGATTAACGAGATTTTCGACAGCTTGTACGAGATGAGCTTAGAAGATACGCCGCTGAATGTAGAATTACGCTCGAACATGCGTCTGACTTCGGTAAAAGAAGACACAGATGGCTCACATTTACTAGATTTTGTGCAGACAGAACTGGAGCTGCCTTTCGAAGACCAAACCGATTATGTGATTCTGGCAACGGGTTACAAATACAAAGAACCTGCTATTCTTTCAGGAATTCAGGACAAAATTGGCCGACTGGAAAATGGCTTGTTCAAAGTGCATCGTAATTATACTATTGACAAAAACGGTACAGATATTTTTGTTCAGAATGCTGAATTACATACGCATGGACTTTCGACTCCGGACTTGGGAATGGGTGCTTATCGAAATTCGTACATCATTAACCAAATCGCTAATCGTGAAGTGTATAAGGTTGAAAAACGTATTGCTTTTCAACAATTCGGAGTACAAAGAGCCACTTCTGAATTTTCATCAGCGAATGTTTTGGAATTAGTAAATGAACCCTTAAACAATTAGATCATAAGCTGTTTGGTGTAAATAAAAAAATCAACACATAGAAACATAGAATTTAAATGTTGAATAAGGAGGCTCGAAAAGAAACTCATTTCTTTCTTCTCATAGCTATGTACTTTAATGAAAAATGAAACGTCTTTTATTTTTCCGCAAGCTATGTTATTCATGTCTCTATGTGTTAAAAAAAATACCCCCTATTGACAGGTCTTACTAAAAATCAACTAAAAATGATAACCCCAGAAAATACCTTTAAAGACGCTCAGCACCTCAACGCCGATATTTGGAATCAGGCCAATCGAAACTTACTGGCCAAAAGTATTTCGGAATTGATGCGTGAAGATGTCGCAAACCCTCAAATAACAGCTAAAGATGAGGATGGTCTTACCCACTTCAGATTAGAAACTGACACAGAGAGTATTTACTATACTTTTTCGGCTTATCCGAGGTTTTTGAACTATTGGCATATTGTTAAAGACAGCCTTTGTAAAGTGGAACATGAAGTAAAATTAGATCATATCGATGTACCGAATTTCTTTATCGAACTTCAGGAAACCTTTGGTATCAACTCTTTTACCTTAGCCCATTATATCGAAGAATTACTTCATACCTTATATGCTGATGCTTACATTCAGTCGAACCGTCGTGTGCCTGCAGCTGAATTAGCTGATGCTGATTTTCAAACCATCGAACACAGTCTGGACGGTCACCCGTGGGTAATTGTCAACAAAGGCCGTATTGGTTTTGATTCGGAAGATTATACAAAATACAATCCGGAGTCTGACCAAAGAACACGTTTGATTTGGATTGCAGCCCATAAAAACAGAGCTAATCTGCGTTTACAGACCGATGTAAACGATCAGGATTTTTATGAAAATGAAATTGGTAAAGAGAAGCTGGATGCCTTTAGAAACAAGTTAGCGGCATTGCATGTAGAGCCGTATGAATATGTTTTTATTCCGGTACATGTATGGCAATGGCAAAATAAACTTGTGATGCAGTTTTCGAATGATATTGCCTCCAAGCATCTTATTCCCTTAGAGTTAACAGAAGACATCTACAGCCCTCAACAAAGTATTCGTACTTTTTTCAACGAAAGTGCTCCTCATAAACATTATGTAAAAACATCAATGTCTATTTTAAACACCAGTCATGTCAGAGGTTTGTCTCCAAAACAATTATTGATAGCTCCTCGTTTGACGGAGTATCTGAAAAATGTTCTTAAAAAGGACGAGCATTTACAAAAAATGGGAGTTGTACTTTTAGGCGAAGTCGTTTCGGTTACTTATGCTCACCCGAGTTATAGTAAAATTGACAATCCTCCTTATCAGTACAATGAATATCTGGGTGCTATGTGGCGCGAAAGCCCTATAAATTCCCTTAGAGAAGGAGAGAATTTGATGACGATGGCGGCATTATTATATGTAGACAATACCGGAAAAAGTCTTATACAGGAGCTTATAGAAAAATCAGGTCTTTCTACAGAACAATGGCTTAAAGCTTATATGACTGCGTATCTTAAACCTGTGCTTCAGATTTATTACCAGCATTCGCTATCTATTGATCCACACGGACAAAATGTAATTCTGATTTTAAAAGATTATGTGCCAACCCGTATTGCTTTGCAGGACTTTGTGGGAGATATTTTAATTAATGAAGAAGCGAAGAAAAAACTGCCGCAGGAATTTATTGATAACTTGTTTAATGCCTCTCCAAATCCTGAAAATGCACCATTAACGATACTTATCGCCATTTTTGATGCCTTCTTCAGATATCTGAGTCACGTTATGATTACAAACGCTAACTATACAGAAAAAGAATTCTGGAATTGTGTTTACGATATTATCACCGAATATCAGGCAGAACATCCTGAGCTTCAGGAAATATTCGACAAATACAATATGTTTATACCTGAATTCAAACGTCTTATTTTCAATAGCCGACGTTTGTACAATGGTTATGAAGAAACAGCCGGATTTCCACACATGAAAAAAAGTGGCTTTGTACCGAATCCGTTATATCAGTTAATCAATGAAGAAGTAGCAACAGTAAAAGAAAACTAATGAAAGAAGCCCTTTTAAAAACACGCTCCTTCTTTGGTCTCTTAAGGCGTTCTCTTGCCGGAAGCGAAAAGAACTTCACTTCGGGCAGTATTAACAAAACCATTCTTTTACTGTCAGTTCCGATGGTGGTAGAGCTTCTGATGGAATCCCTATTTGTATGTTCCAATCTGTTCTTTGTCAGCCGACTGGGTACAAATGCAATTTCAATCGCAGGAGCGACCA
The DNA here is from genome assembly GCF_041154745.1 of Flavobacterium sp. CFS9. Classification (NCBI taxonomy): domain Bacteria; kingdom Pseudomonadati; phylum Bacteroidota; class Flavobacteriia; order Flavobacteriales; family Flavobacteriaceae; genus Flavobacterium; species Flavobacterium sp. CFS9. Next base: position 5,053,809 of record NZ_AP031573.1, read on the forward strand.
CTACTTTCATTACTTTTTGTTATTCAGTTTCCATTGGTTTGGGGATTGCGGCTTCAGCGATGATTTCCAGAAGAATTGGCGAGAAAAAATTCAAAGCAGCTGGTCAGACCACCATGCAGGTGATTTATGCTACAGTGCCCATTGCCGCACTGATTAGTATTGTCTGTACGATTTGGACCACTGATATTATGAGTGCCATGGGACTTTCTGATGCTATGGTGGCGGAAGGAAGAACTTACGGAATTGTCATGTTTGCTTCCAGCGGATTTTTAATTCTCCGAATAGTCGTAAATGGAATCTTTAGAGGTGTTGGAGATGCTTCGA